>JAFLRN010000011.1 GCA_022511385.1 Acetatifactor sp. | reverse complement strand
GAGACACCCTTAAGAGCTTTTTTCTTTATTTTGTTGCAAAGTGCGGAAACTCAAGTTTTTCTCCTTAATATGCTTTTAAAATCTTTTAATATGCTTTTTGCTTTTTGACTTTGCTTTTTGACCAATACAATTTTTGCGGATGATTACTTTCTGGAAGTTTTTCTTTCTTCCCTCATCTCACGAAAAATCTTTTCCATTCTCCTGATTTGTTCATCTTAAGACTCTGCGGTGAGCTATGTAATTTCTGTGTCCATTCCAAGATTCCCAATACACCTCTTGTTACGTGCTTTTAGCAAGACTTTAATTCTTTTATGTTTTGCTATGATTTTGATAGTTTGCCGAATTTGCCTATGCCGGATATAGGCAAATTTGCAGCAAACCATCTTGAACATACCCAATTTAATGTACTGGTGTTTGCGGGAAAAGAACAAACCTGTGCTAATTTCATTCCTTTTAATGACATTTATGTGCCAGACCCCGTTTCCGGCACGAACTTCTCCAGTATCTCCATGCTCTCCTTTGAGGTATATCCCCACAAAATGGAACTCAGGGCCTCGATAGCCTCCTGTCTCCTGCGGTAATAGGTGCGGAAGCTGATGTCCCAGATGTGGGGTCTTAACTGCTCTATGATCTCCTCCACGTTCTTTAACTGCTGGGGGGAAAGGAAAGTGTAATACAGGAGCCAGTAGTAGGTCTCCCCGTTCTTGTGCTTATTCCGGAGCAGCTCAATGGAACTGTCCAGCAGCTTAAGCATCCGGTGGCTGCGCTCTATGCACTTGGCATGGTGTTCAATATCACTCCCTGAAAGATCCACCCCCGCCAGATACACTGACTCCAGGAAGTCCTCAATGGAACTCCCATACTCGATCTCAAACCTGTTGCGTACCTGCTGTACGGACAGCTCCAGGCTCCAGACCACATCCCTGTATTTCTTCAACAGTTTCCATGTATCGTGATATAACGGATTCGCAGCAATGTCCATCTCCCTCTGTTTCTTCGTCATCCTTCAATCCTCCTTTTCCATCCCACCTGTAGGCGAGAGCGTCAGTTCAAACGTATAGACCTGCTTATCGTTTCCACAGTGAACGTCCATCCCAATACGTTTGTCCAGTGCCTCCCGCGGGCGGCATAAATATTTTCCTTCCCAGTCGTCCGATAAAGGATATAACTTATATCTTGCTTTCTGGCACCGGAAACAGGAAACCCCTTGTGAATCAAGGATTTCCGCCATCTTTCTGACGATAGACTCCATGTGCGATTTTGATACGCTGGACAATTCTTCTGAAACGCATATATCCGGCTCCAGTGTTACGCCCTCTTCCTTGACACCATCTTCATCCGACAGGCTGATCTTAATGTTCAATACCATCGCAACCTCCTCCTTATCAATCAGGACATCCGATATCTGGAACATGGTGGACAGGTAATTTCGCAGATAAATGACGCTGCCCTTTGTACCTGGGAACGCTATCAATGATATGTAGTCCAGTTTTTCAAACTTTTTCAGTACCCTGCCAACAGTAGCTTTTGAGATTCCCCAGCGGGCAGCCAGTTCATTGTAGTTCACTAACGGACAACCTGTGCCGTTCCGCAGATAGACCACCGGTCCCACCTCTGATCCCAGCACCTGGCCGTCGTTGTAGATGGTGGACAGCCACAAGTCCAGTATAATGTCCAGCTCAGAGCACCGCCCGGCTCCTACAAGTTCCATTGCCGTAGTGACCGGCATAAAGAAAAAGCCTGTGTCCTTCTGGCATGGGCAGTTGTAATCCAAGACTGTGTTATGGTTTTTCCAGTCCCGTATTCTATACTTGACTACCTTCCCCCGGTCAAGGGACAGATAAGAGATTAGGTTCCTTTTCTGCAGCTCGTCCAATATATCAAGTGCCTGGCGCTGAAAGTGTGTACGGAACCAGTCAGCCAGTTCTTTGATGGTACAGATCCACTCGCCGGGATAGATTGTGTAGCTGATCCCGTCTATGCGACGATAGGAAGTACGAAAGTTTGCATAACTGCAAAGAACCGTAAAATAAAAAAGACCGGAACCCCCGCCTATGCGAATGCTCCGGTCTGCCATAAGTGACTGGACAAACTGCCTGTATATGCGGCAGCGTGGATAGTCCACCACTTGTTTGATTTGTAGTTGATATTCTGACATCTTATGCCTCCTTGTAAGTTAGTGGTTTTCCTGAAGGCATAATATATCTTCCTTATTATCATTGCTCGCTTCTTGCTCGTTTCTCATTTGACCGAGCCCCTCTTATCCAACACCTCCTTTTCCATAAATGAAATGACTGTTACCAAATGTGCATTTTATTTTGTTGGACTCTCCCAGCCTAATAAATTCTGTTAAAAGACTAAAATCCAGCTTGAAAGGCGCAAAAAGGAGCGTTCTAACTATTTCCGAAACGCTCCTTAGCTATCTGTGGATTCACACTGATTTTGTTGGACTTTGAGATGAAAATTGTTTTATGGTGTATTATGATGTACCACTGCAAAAAAATCTGTTGGACTTTTGTTGGACTTTTAGCATTTTTGCCACACCCAAAATCCACGTAATACCCAACAATTTTGTCTGAATTTTAAATAATCAATCCTCTAATAATACACGTTTTCTCTCTATCATTTCCCCGATTCTCTCGATATATTGGGCAACTTCCTTCACATTTTCGCACCGCTCGATCCGTCCATCGGGATACACCCTTTTTGAGATGCTCCCTGCCCCCAAAGCTACTATGGTCTGCACTTCCTCCATGATGAGAATATTGTACAGTCCCAGCTTCCCTTCCCTGGCGTAGCCCACGTTCTCAAAATTGCCGGACATGTTTTTCTGCCGGTAGAGATAATAGGGCACCAGTCCCAGCCGTCTCGCCCCCTCTGCGGCAATGGCCATGGTCTCGTCGGTGTTGTGCAGCATGTCCACACCCTTCTCCTGTATCCATTGGTTTAGTTTTGAAGCCCGTTTAATGGCCAGGGAATGGACTGTCAGGCTGTCCGGTGCAAGCTCCACCACCCGGTCGATGGTATGCTGTACATCTGTTTCTAGCTCCCCGGGCAATCCCAGGATCAGGTCCATGTTAATATTGTCAAAGCCCACCTTCCGCGCCAGGGCATAAGCCTGCTCCACCTGTGTCACGCTGGCCCGCCTGCCGATCACATCCAGTGTCTCCTGCTTCATGGTCTGAGGATTTACGGAGATCCGATTCACCCCGTGGGCGTATAAAACCTTCAGCTTATCCTCCGTAATGCTGTCCGCCCGTCCCGCTTCCACGGTAAATTCTTGGACTGTAGAAAAGTCAAAGAGACTCTTTAATTTTGTCAGCAGCCGGTCTATCTGCCCCGGTTCTAAGGTCGTGGGCGTTCCGCCTCCGATGTAGACACTGTCCAATATTTGTCCCTTCATTACATGAGCCGTCAGCTCCATCTCCCGGATCAGACAGTCCAGATATTTCTCCACCAAATCCCGGTATCCTGCAATGGGAAAAGAGGTGAAGGAACAGTACAGGCATGTTGTAGGACAGAAGGGAATCCCTATGTAAAGGCTGTAGCCTCCCTGATAATGGATTCCTGACAAAAGCCGTCTCTCCCGCTTGGCGATCTCCAGAGAAAGTTCAGCCTTCTCCCTGCTCACATAATGATTCTGCTTATAATACGCCAATATAAAGCGGTCACTCCTGCCCTGCTCCAGCATTCCATAGGCGATCTTGGTTGGCCGAATGCCCGTGAGATTCCCCCATGGCAACGTCTTTCCTGTGGCCCGACTTAACACATTATAGAGAAAGCGCTTGAAACCGTCCTTAAACCCTCTGTTCGCAATCTCCTGCCGAAGGTCTTCATCCTCATTACTCTCTAGCCAGTCTGATGGACACTCCTTATGCTTTTCACCTTCCGATTGATCTGATGGACAGTTATTACACTCTTTTCTTTCTTGCTCTTTGCTCTGGTCTATCAGGCAGACATCCCGATTTTCAGGCCATTGAAAGGAGCAGTGCCCGCCGTCCAGCACAAGCTCTGCCCCATTCTCCCTGATTTCTATCTTCAACCGAGCCTCTCCAGCCAGTTCCCGTCTTCTGTCCTCCCTGGTCGCAGGTGTCAGCACAGTCACCTGTTCCTCGGGATAAAAGACCTTCACCAACGCCTGCACGTCATATTCAAAGTTCTCTTTGTTCAAATCTACAATCAGCATTGTTCTCTCCCCATGCAAACAAACACAGCAGGTAATCCGGCACACCATTAACTTATTGCATACTCACTGTCCGTCACGCTGTAAACATGCCCATTTGATCATCGCCCAAATATCTTA
Organism: Acetatifactor sp.; assembly: GCA_022511385.1. GTDB lineage: Bacteria > Bacillota > Clostridia > Lachnospirales > Lachnospiraceae > Acetatifactor. The sequence goes on along the minus strand of JAFLRN010000011.1, from coordinate 51,161 downwards.
AAAAGGGCCTGTCCGCGGCCTACCGCCAGGACAGACCCTGTATTTTCCTTCCGCTTTAGTCCGCCACGGCGCAGAAGGGATTGTTCCTCTTCTCATGACCGATGGTGGTGCTGTCCCCATGCCCGGGATAAACCTTTGTATCATCCGGCAGCACAAATAGCTTCTCCTGGATGGAACGAACCAGCGTGCCCATACTTCCCGTGGGGAAATCAGAACGGCCCACGGACTCCTGAAACAGCGTATCGCCCGCCACCAGGATTCCGGCCTCCTCCACATAATAGCAACAGCCGCCCTCCGTATGACCGGGCGTTGCGATCACCTGAAGGGTAATGCCCGCAAGATTCAGTTCCTCACCGTCCTTCACATACTTGTCAGCGTAAGTGCTGCAGGGCCGTCCTGCCTGATCCGACACATTCAGCCCCACATCCCGGAGCAGCTCCCGTTCCTTCTCACCGGCATAGACTTGGACAGGCTCCAGCCCATCAGCCTCCGCCGCCGCATTCACGGCACTGCGCAATTCATCCAAGCCCCAGATATGATCAAAATGGCCGTGGGTCAAAAGAATCGCTTTCACGGAAAACCCATTCCGCCTCAGAGCATTATAAATATTTGCTCCCCTATCGCCCGGATCAACCACGATCACGTCCTGGCTCCCGTCCCGATACAGGAAATAACAATTCGTCTGATAAGCCCCCATCACCATCCGGCCAATCTTAATATCACTCATAACTAAACTGCGATCCTTTCTAAAATAATACAGTTACATCGCTCCAATATTCAAAATGGCATATACTTAGGAGAATGCCGAATTTGCGCTACCCGGTAGTCCTCTCAATATCCCGCACGCTCTCAATACCGCGAATCTTCTCAATGATCCGGTTCAACTCCTCCCGGCTTTCGATCTCAAAGGTAGTCAGCAGGGTAGCCTGACCTTGCTTGCTGACCCTGGTATTCATAGAGAGTATGTTGATGTTCTTCTCCGTCAATGCCTTGGATATATCCGCCAACAGGCCATTTCGGTTGTCTGCATAGATAGCAATCTCCGCAACATACTTCTCCTCCGCGTTTTCAGGCGCCTGCCATTCTGCGTCAATGATCCTGACCCGCTCGATCTCAGGCAAGTTCATCATGTTCACACAGTCCGTCCTGTGGATGGATACGCCTCGGCCCCGGGTCACAAATCCCACGATCTCATCTCCCGGCACAGGGGAACAGCATTTGGAAAAGCGCACCGACAGATCCGCGATTCCTTTCACCACAATACCGCTTCTTGTCTTCCTGGGCGCCATCCTTGCCAGGTTTGCCACACTGGATTCGGTGATACTCTGCAGTACCTCTTCGTTGGTCAGCTCCTTTTTATGATCCCTGTCATAGAACTCCTGCATCTTGTTGACGATCTGGCCTTCCTTCAGAGCACCATGACCAATGGCTGCCAACACCGCATCCCAATCCCGGAAACCATATTTTCTCATAATGGCTTCCATGTATTCATTTGTCAACAGGTCAGGAAGATTGATGCCCCTAGCCTTACAGTAGGCGCTCATCAGCTCCTTACCCTTAGCAATGTTATCTTCCTTCAGCTCGTTTTTGAACCATTGGTTGATCTTGTTTTTGGCTTGGGTGCTCTTCACCACATTCAGCCAGTCTCTGCTGGGGCCCTTGGAGTTTTGGGAGGTGATGATCTCGATCCGGTCTCCGTTCCTGATCTCATAGTCGATGGTCACCAGTCTGCCGTTAACCCTCGCTCCCACCATTCTGTTACCCACCGCAGAGTGAATACTGTAGGCAAAATCAATGGGCGTGGATCCAGCGGGTAGATTCTTTACATCGCCCGTTGGGGTAAAGCAATACACATTATCCGCAAACAGGTCAAGATCGCTCTTCAGCAGATTCAAAAATTCCCTGTTATCGGACAAATCCTGCTGCCACTCCAGTATCTGGCGCAGCCATACCAGCTTCTCCTCCTCCTGGGCAGCCACATGCTTACCGTCGGAGGCCTCCTTGTATTTCCAATGAGCTGCAATACCGTATTCAGCGGCCTTGTGCATCTCAAAGGTGCGAATCTGTATCTCAAAGGGCTGCCCGGTGCTGCCAATCAGGGTGGTGTGCAGGGACTGGTACATGTTTGCCTTAGGCATGGCAATATAGTCCTTGAACCGTCCCGGTATGGGCTTATACATTTCATGTATCACACCCAGCGCCGCATAGCAGTCCTTGACCGAATCCACGATAATGCGCACTGCAAACAGGTCGTAAATCTGGTCCAAAGTCTTGTCCTGATTCCGCATTTTCTTATAGATACTGAAAAAATGCTTCACACGGCCGTCAACCTTCGCTTTGATACCGGCATTCTCAATGTGTTCGGTGACCTCGTCAACGATGCCCTGGATATATTTCTCCCGGACGCTCTTGCGGACTGCGATCCGCTCTACAAGATCGTAATATACCTCGGGCTCCAGATATTTTAAGGACAGATCGTCCAGTTCCGTCTTTATCTTGCTGATGCCCAGTCTGTCGGCAATGGGGCAATAAATCTCCAAAGTCTCCTTTGCGATCCTTTGCTGGCTCTCCGGCTTCTGGTATTTCAGGGTACGCATATTGTGGAGCCGGTCCGCCAGCTTGATCATAATGACCCTGATATCCTTGGCCATAGCAAGGAACATTTTTCGCAGGTTCTCCGCCTGCATCTCCAGCTTGGCATCGGACTGCGATCCGCCCCCTGAAAGGGGAATCTTTTCCAGCTTGGTCACACCGTCCACCAGGAGCGCTACATCCTGTCCAAACTCCCGTACCAGATCCTCCTCCGTCATGAAGGTGTCCTCCACCACATCGTGAAGAATGCCGGCCACAATGGTTTCCTTGTCCAGCTCCAGGTCTGCCAGGACAATCGCTACGTTCAGAGGATGGATAATGTATGGCTCTCCCGACTTGCGAAGCTGGTCCTTATGTGCCTCGCTGGCAATTCGGTAAGCCTTCTCTATTATGGTAATGTCATCACTGGGATGATATTTCTGCACACGACGAATAAGCTCCTGGTAGAGCTCCTCGGGGTTTACAAATTCCTGTGATCCACTTATCTTGCCATCGTCAAAAATGACTTCATTTTTCTCTTCTGCCATAATTGATCCATGCTCCTTCAGTCCGGGGGAATGTACATCGTGTCGTTCAGCCCGCACCCTTTCGCCAGCCGTTTTGTTCAGCCCGCGCCCATTCGCAAAGCCGCGCGCTCCCTCAGAAATGATATACTGCGAAAAATTTGTGCGAGCACAATTCTTCTCCGTATATCATTTCTGTCTGAACTGCTAACGCTTACTTCCCAGGATAACAGATAGCTGACTCCAGACGGTAATTTCCGAGCTTTGCCCTGCCGTTCAGCCCTGCAAGCTCAATCAGAACCACAATTCCTACCACTACGCCACCAAGGCTCTCAATCAGCTTGATCATGGCCTCGGTGGTGCCGCCGGTGGCGATCAGATCGTCTACGATCAACACCCTCTGTCCGGGCTTAATGCTGTCCTTATGCATTTCAATCGTCGCCTGACCGTACTCCAGATCGTAGGACATGGACACAGTTTCCCTGGGCAGCTTCCCGGCCTTGCGAATCAGCACAAAGGGCTTTTTATTATTATAGGCAATAGGAGTTCCAAATATAAATCCTCTGGACTCCGGGCCCACCACAACGTCGTACTCCAGATCCTCCACCTTCTCCTGCATGGTGTCCACCGCCAGGCGAAGACCGTCCGCATCCTGCAGAACGCTTGTCACATCCCGGAAAATGATCCCCTCCTCCGGAAAATCAGGTATGCTCATTACATATTCTTCCAGCTTTTTCATTTCTATACCTCCTCGTCCGCTTTAAAGCAGCTTTCCTCTTTCTGCGAAAAACCTTATGATCTCGCTTCTTCTGATAATACCGATAAAAATGCTCCTGTCGTCGATGACAGGCACAAAGTTCTGACTTGTGGCCTGCTCTAACAGCGTCTCCATAGCCGTGTCGATACACACCGGCTTGATCTTTCCGCCCCGCATGATGCTGCGCACCGTAGCGGCCTCCAAATGCTTTGCGGAGACATCTTCTGGCTTCTGGTTATAATACAGAATATTCCATAGAAAATCCCCTTCGCTGATAACTCCCACAAACCGATCCTCCACATCAATGACCGGTATAGCGGTAAAACCGCTCCTGCGCAGCTTTTCCAACCCCTGCCGCAGGGTCATGTTGTCGCGCAGGTATGTTACCTCCGCCTTGGGCAGGATAAATGATGCTATGTTCAATGCTCTGCTCCTTTTGTTGTAACGAAGCGGCAAAGGTTTCCCTCCGCCGCTTAAATTTTGACTTATTTCTTGCCGCAGCATTTCTTATATTTTTTACCGCTTCCGCAGGGGCAGGGATCGTTGGGATACACCTTAGCCTCCTTTACGATGGTGGTGGAGGATTTCTGCTCCTTGTAGAGCGCCTTCCTGGTATCTTCGTCGAAGATATCGTTCCACTCCTCCAGATTGTAGAGCCAGTCAGCTTCTGCTGCCACCATGTTCTTATACAGACGCTCCTTGTCAAAGCCAAGGTTTACTTCCGTGTCCTCCTCCATCTCCTCGATGGGGTTGGCCACCTTCAGGCTGTCGTTGATGCCGTCCAGAAAGCCCGTCATGGTCATCACCGTGACACCGTACTTCTCAGCCAGCTCCTTCACCGTTCCTGTTACCACCTCGTCAGGATTTTTCAGCAGTTTTGCATAAATTTCCTTCTCCTGCTGAAAATAGGCCGCCCACAGCTGTTGCAGCTTATTCTGGTCCCCTGTCTCGTTATATGCTACCTTTCTCCATTGCTCCAATAATGCCATAACATTACCACCTTTGCTCTTACTGTCCAGGCACGGACTCAGGCCCTGTGCCATACTTGTAAGTATATAACAGAATTGGATTTTAAACAATATTATAGTAGAAACTATTTTCAGATTTTTTGAAATTTTTTTGATTTATTTGAATAAATCCTCAAAGATGGGTCAAACTATCTACTGTCAAGGAACCCCCCTCCTTTGATCAGACGAAAGATAAAAATAATACTTAATCCTCCCCTTAAAGAATCCCGGACTTGCGAAATGGCGCAGGTTCGGGGTTTTTGCGTCCTTTAGACACCCCAAATCCACAGTTTGACTCAACTTTGACTCAACTTTTTATAAATTTGACTCCATTTTAGAATAAGTTTGCTATTTTTTCAAGCTCTTCCGCTTTCGTATCCGGCAACACATGAGCGTATAAATCCATTGTCATTGACAACTTACTGTGCCCGAGTATTGCTTTCAGCGTTTGGGGATTCATGCCATTTTCAATACAGCGTGTAGCGAAAGAGTGACGGAAAGTGTGCATGCTGATATGTTCAAACTCGATTCCTGCATCGTTGATATTCTTAACAATGCCGTCAATACTGTTTTTCAGATACTCTTTATCTATGGGAGTGCCTACATTGGTAGTAAATACCAACGCTTCCAACCCTTCCACAGGATGCCAATACTCCCCCAGCTTCAACCTGTTTTCAGATTGCCACGCTTTTTGACGTTTCAGCAGTGTATACACGTTGTCCATTATGGGAATATCTCGATAACTACTCTTTGTTTTAGGAGTATCAAGCAGAAAAGTTGACCCTTCCTTTATCAAAGTATGTCTCACTGAGATAATTCTTCTGGATAAATCCACATTATCCCATGTAAGCCCTTTGATTTCACCGCCTCTCATCCCTGTACTCAATGCAAACTCAAAAACCCGTGCATACTGGCTCTCTTTTGCATGTGAAAGAAATATCTGTTGTTCTTCCTTGCTCAACACCCTTCTTTCCTTACGCTCGTTATCTTTGGGTAATGTGGCAAGGGCTACAGGATTTTTGACGATCAACTCATTTTTCAGGGCTTGCTTAAACATTCCCCCTAGCACTATAGACACAATCTCTATGGTATTTCTGTTCAGCCCCTGCTGATGCAATGAATTGTACAGTGCCTGAATGTGCTCAGCGCGAATATCCTTTAACTTCTTTTTGCCTAATCTATCTTTTATGTAGATATTGTAGCAATTATAATACGTTCTTATTGTGCCTTGCTTCACGGTGAGGGCTTTGTACTGCTCAATCCATATTTGTAACCACGCATCTACCGTCAGATTTGTCTCTTTCCCGTATAGCCCATGCTCCACTTCATATTTTAATTCATCCAGCTTCTTTTTGGCTTCTTTAGCTGTTTTCCCATAGACCACGTGCTTTTCACCAGCATAGACAAACCGTCCCATGTACCGCCCGTCACTTCTCAACATGATTCCTTTAGGTAATTCCTTCCCATTTTTGTCAACCGACATTCTTACCTCTCCTTCCTATGCTTAATCTTTTAAAATATCTGCATCACTTTCAACTGTATCAAGCCATTTGTCGAAAGCTACTCTATCAACAAGAATCTTCCTTCCCACACGGATTCCTGCATTTGATTTCTTTATCAGCTTCAAAGCGTTATTTCTGCCCATGCTACAATAAATCTGAAATTCTTCTACTGTAAGACAGCGCTTTTCATCTAAACGCACAGGCAAAAGTTTTTCTTCCTTTTTGTTATTGCGTTTCTCTTGAATAATATATAACTGATTTTCTTCCCTTTTCAAAATTAGTAACCTCCATATTTGTATTACAAATCTGTTAGAGGTCAAATAAAAAAGTATTCATTATTACTTTTTATTAAGGCGATAACCAATTTTTAAGCGGAAATATTGTGCCCATGCGAAATAGCCACACAAATAAAAATAATGTGTACTACATTTTTCTAAGTTATTATAAGCTAATTAAAATTATCACATCAGTTGACATATAACCTCGATAAATATACCAATTATTCAATATTTAAAAAGTATTTTATAAAATATAAATTATAAAATGTCTATGGAGGTAACAAACATGAACAAGAAAAAGGTTATTTCTTTTCGAGTAACCGAAGAAGAAGCTCAGACCTTACAGCGCACTGCTAAACAAAAAAAAATGAGCCGGAGCTCATTAATTGCACAATGCTGTTTACACCCTAGTACTGATCTGCAAACAAGTCAATCAAATTTGATACTTAAAAACACTTTGCGAAAGCAATATGAAAAGTATAAAAAAGAATGTATTGATTTGAATCAATTTGAAAAAATACTAGAGGTTTTACTAAATGAAAATGACAATAAAAATCACTAAAGGCAAATACAAGTCCACAGCTTCAATTTATAGGGTAATACGTTACATATTAAATCCCGCAAAAAATCCTCATAATATTTCAAATATAGAAGCTGTTACCGACAAGGAAATTGCAAAAATAGTAGATAGCTTTAAAGAGGTACAAAGAGAATATCGCAAAGAAAGCGGAAAGCGCATACTACATTTCTTTGTTACCTTCCCAACAAATGCTAATCTATCCTATGATAGCTATTTAAAAATAGCTTTCGATATTGCAGATTATTTTGAATATCATCAACTTATTTTTGCAATGCATGAACTAAACAAGCATCTGGAACCCTGTGCAAAACATATTCATTTTGCTGTCAACCCAATCAATTTTTACACAGGTAAAAGACTGGACATTAATAAAGACAATTTGAAAGAATTGCGCCAATGCATTCATACTATTGTACAGGACTCGATTCCTTTTTTTGAAGAATAGCTTCAAAAGAATCTATGTAAATAGTGAGATAATTATCGTTGTATCGCCGCATTACGTTTGCAGTACTGGTTTTGTACTTTTTCATGAGTCCATTATCTTTTAAAATATTTACCATAGCCCCTTTTTTTATAACTGGTATTTTGTTACTTATCATCTCCTCATAAAACTTATCATACCAGACATTATGCAACAAATAATAGCAGTGCTCTTTATCCCCCGTTGGCTCATATCCAACCTTAAGCCATTCCTCCTTTTGCTTTATTGATCTGTCAATCACCCGTTTTAAGCACAGCAAATATTTCTGATGGTCAATTATATCAATTTCCCTGTTTTGACCATCAGAAATGCCTACTTCCAAACAGAAAAACTCCTTTTCAAAGAAATCCAGCAGCTTTTTCTGTTCTATTCCATAATGACTTAAAAAATCGCAAAAATATCTCAAACATGCATATAGTGCACAAATTGGAAAATTATCATAAAACCACCGTTCTTCTAACTCATATTTCGTTTGAATTAATTGAATAATTTGGGAAAAATTTATTTTACGAGCTAACCTCGCTTGTACAAACTCATTATGCTCTACTGTTTGAAGACACTCTTTTTTGAACCATTCTGTCATCCGCAGTTCTTCACTTTTTACTGTATCTTGTAAATGCATCATAAAGCAATAAATTAAATCCCCCATTTGCCTATGTAATTCTATTGCTTTCTCCTTATCTTTATAGTCAAACGGCAATATAGATGAATCTATACTAAAATCTAGCATACCATCACCACCTATAGGAGCATCGCTTATGTAAACTGGATAGACAAACAAATCTTTTGCCATTTTCTTCTTAAGCAATGATTTTACATCTCTCGTTGCTTTTGTAATTTTATTAGTTTTTGATGTTACAATAATTGGTGCACTACTATATTTATAAAGATTATCTACTTTACTCTCAATAGCCGTACAAGAAATGTGAGGCTTCAAAAGAACTCTCTGCCAACTTCCAGATGGTTCTGAAAACAAATTGCACAGAATATTAGCAATAACGGCTGCTTTTCCCACATTTTTTCCATTGATACAAATAGAAAAACACAACATCTCCTTATTGTCAAAATCATCCAGCCACTCATCATTGAAACGCGTGGAATATTGATATATAAAATCCCATAAAAATGAATAAATCGTATAAGAAAAAATACCCAGAAGATTTTTATTTTTGAGTAAGAAATCAAAAAATTCACTGTGTTTATTATAAAGGCATAGTATTTCCTCTATACCTTTTCCCTCTTTTTTCTGATTGTATGCTTGCAGGCCAATCATATTATCAATATATTTTTGTGATCTACTGTCTCTGTAAGTAATAGATATATACTCGCAGGAGTCATTATTGAAAAACCATCCACAACTTGAAAATATATTTGGCCGTTGAGAAACATATTCTTTCTCGACAAATAACAAATACCTTTTTAGCATCACCTTCAATTCTTCTTTATTTTTGATATGCTTCTTTTTATATAAAGAATTAACTACATCTTCAATCTCACTATCATCAATGTTAATTTTTTTATAATCTTTTCCCACAAAATCTGCTATTACTTCGCAAGATAAACATTCTGAAGCATCATGTAGCGATACACCCATATAAATACTTATCGTATCACGTCCATAATCATCATACTCTAAATGCTGATGTATATGAGATATTTCAGGCACTTCTGTAGTGACTTTTATATCTTCTCTATTTCTTCTAACAAGTACTATATATTTCCCTCTAAATTCGTATGTATAATTCTGAATACCTTTATCATAACGCTTATCATTTTCTTCTATAAATGCCTTGAATGAGCAATCCATATCTTTATTTCCTCTCCATAATCTAAAAAAGAAGGGACAAATCATCCCTTCCCACAATTCTATTATTGATTCACTTTCCTGTCAATCCACTTGGCTATGGATTGAACGGATGCCTGAATTATCAAGGCAATCACGCTGATTAACACCTTCTTGCCTATCCTCTTCACCTGATCACCTCCTTCCATGAAAAAGAGCACCTCCAAACGAGATGCCCTCACTTCCATTATTCATTTTCCCAACACGGTCATTATAATTGCTATTGGTATGCAAATCCACCCAAAGAATACTGCCGCCCCTAATTTTAGGCCAAAAAACTTTGCCGAATCACCCACAATGTATGTACGTCTTGAAAACCATACCTTGTTTACAGCCCACCAGCCTGCTACAGCGTATACTATAAATAAAATCGTTTGTAACATATCTTTCCTCTCTTTCTCAAACATTTTTGTGTTCTTTCATAATCTGTCTCAGCCTCCGCTCCGTATACCCATATTGTGCGGCTACCTTTTTCACTTTTGTAGCACCATCTCCCTTCTTTACCTTTTTCAAGATGTAGTCATGTGTAAATAGTTTTTTCGGCAGTGTTATCTGCTGCCCTTGAAAATTGCTGTGTAGAGCTATTGTCGGTTCAACACCTATCACCTCTGCAATATCTCTATACACCCCTGTAAAATCATTGGGCGTGATTTCTTCCTGTTTTCCCATAAACCTCCTTCTTTCCTTATTTTCTAACAATATACTTCTTTTCAAGCACAAATACACTCCAGCATTTACCTTGTAAATTTCCTTGTATTTTTCCAGCAATGTCTATATCTCGCCAAACAGAAAAGCAGAATGCGCCCTACAACTGACACATTCTGCTTCTCTTTCTGACTCAATTTTTGACTCAACTACATTAACTATGTATAAATAGTAATAAGGAATTATAAACTGAAGTTCAAGTAAAAAGCCGTTTATTACCACCCTGTAAATGGTAATAAACACTGATAAATTTTATTGCTAATATCCTCCCCTTTAAGTATCCCGGGCTTGCGAAATTCCGCAGGTCCGGGGTTTTTGCTTGATACTTGTAAATTACCACAGATAATGCTATGATAATCGAAACACCTTCCAAAGACCGCATATGCGGCAGAATGCGAGAATATATGGATAAACAAGATAATCAAAACAAAACTCCCGACACCGGGAAAAGGATAACCTCTAAACAGGTAGTCGCCCTCGGCGGCGTAATTCTGCTGGTACTTATGTATATCATCACTCTGGTGGTGGCCATTATGGACAATTCTGACTCCGGCAGATGGTTCATGAGTTGTATCTTTGCTACCGTCGCCATTCCCCTTCTCATCTGGATCTACACATGGATGTATGGCAAGATCACCGGCAGGCATACCATAGCGGACGCTCCACAGAGGATGGACACAGAGCCAGCCGCAAGCGCCGATATTATAGCACCTGATAATCTGAATAACTCTGGCGATAACAAGTAATATATATTATTCTTTGACACATCCAATTTTCCTGCTGCTGTAAAATAGTGCACTCATGCTTTCCTTGAGCGCACTATTTTTATACGGTTTCATTTTACACCCAGCCGAATCAGTTCCCTCTCCGCCTGTTCCTTGTTCTCAAACACAATACCAGCAAATCCCTCCGCCCTGGCCGCCTCCACATTGACCTCCAGATCGTCCAGGAATACACACTCCTCCGCTTTCAGTCCATAACACTCCAAAAGGCGCTGGTAAATTTGGGGATCCGGCTTGACCATTCGCTCCCGATAAGACAGTATCCCACCGTCAGTATAAGGAATAAACTCCAGCGCATCTGCGCATTCCATGTATGCCTTGTCCGAAAAATTGGACAGGTAATAGACCCCGTACCCTTTCTCCTTCAGCTCCTTGATCCAGGGAATCGCATAGTCCCGGGGTGTTACCATGCCGTGTACATTATCGTAAGCACGACGAATTTCCTTCTCAATCTCAGGGTCAAGTTTCACGAACTCCTCCATCAGCTTCTCCCGGTCCCACACCCCTCTGTCAATCTCCTTCCAGAGAGGACTCTCCACAGAAGCTTTGGCGATCCGGCGGATCATCTCATTATCAAACCCCTTATCCACCAGAAATTCTTTCCACCGAAAGTCCGTTAAGACATTTCCTATATCAAACACAATATTTCGAATCATACACCGTAACCTCCCACAATTTCCAGAAGTCTGGCCGCCGCCAGAGAGGGCTTTTGGCGCAAACTGCGTACCACACACAGACTCCTCCTCGGTATCATCTTGTTAAACCGCAGTTCAAACAGCGTCCCATCCTCCAGATACTCCGCCGCAAAATCCCGTACCACACAGCCCACCCCTAAGTTTCGCAGTGCAAACTGCACGATCATGTCACTGGTAGCCAGCTCAAATTCCGGCTGCAGCACCACGCCGTTTGCAGCCAGATAATCATCCATATAGCGTCTTGTGCTTGTGCTGCCCTCCAGAAAGATCATGGGCATTTCCTCCAACTCCTTAAAGTCCAACATTTTGTTCTTATAGGAGATGAAACGTCTGCCTGCCACAAACACATCCTCGATTTCCCTGACCGGCAAAACACTGATGTCAGCCGTCTCGTCAAAGGGTGCGCTCACCACGCCAAAATCAATCCTTCCCTCCCGCAGGAGAGCCAGGGTTTCCGGGGTGGGGCCGTTGCTGACCACCACTTTGATCTCTGGGTACTCCTCGTGAAAGCGCTCCAGAAAGGGAAGCAGAAAAAAGCGCAGAGTCATGTCGCTGGCGCCGATATGCACCTCACCCAGCTCCAGGCTCTGCATCTTTCGCACCTTCTCCACACCCTGCCGGATCTGTTCATAACCCTTCGCAACGTAGGAGTACAATATTTCTCCCTCGGCGGTCAGCCGCACGCCCCTGGCCTCCCTCACAAAGAGACTGACCCCCAGGCTACGCTCCAGCTGTTTTAGGGATTGGCTCACCGCAGGCTGGGAGATGGCAAGCTCCGCAGCCGCTTTGGTGACGCTGCCGCATTTGGCCGTATAATAGAACACCTTAAAATATTCCAGATTAGTAATCATATCTTTTCAACATATCACCCAAACCATGGCATTCATTAAAAATCTTTGTATTGTACACGTTCTCAATTCATCCAAGCAATGCCGGAGACACCACGACAAATTCATACCCTTAGCCCTACCAGACATATCTTTCATAATCCAAGCCAGGAACAATGCCAGACACAAGGATAAATCTACTTCAGTTCACTCTTTCTGTAAATAATGTCATCCCTGCTGGGTCCGTTGCTCACCATAGTGATGGGATAACCGATCCTGTTCTCAATAAACTCAATATACTTCCTGCAGTTCTCAGGCAGTTCCTCATATTTCCTGATACCTCTGATGTCGCACTTCCAGCCGGGCAGCTTTTCAAACACAGGCTTCGCCTTCTCCAGCTTTGCTGTCACAGGGAAATCCGTTGTCACCTGTCCGTCAATCTCATAGCCCACGCACACTGGAATCTCGTCCAGATATCCCAGCACGTCCAACACTGTAAAGGCTACATCCGTTGCCCCCTGGAGCCGACAACCATATCGGGAGGCCACACAGTCGAACCAGCCCACTCTCCTGGGGCGACCGGTTGTTGCGCCATACTCTCCGCCATCGCCGCCTCTTCTTCTCAGCTCCTCCGCCTCGTCGCCAAACAGCTCGGACACAAAGGCACCCGCTCCCACCGCGGAGGAATAAGCCTTACATACCGTAACAATCTGCTGAATTTCATAAGGCGGGAGTCCAGCGCCGATCGCGCCGTAGGCTGCCAGCGTGGAGGATGATGTAACCATGGGGTAAATTCCGTGGTCCGTATCCTTCAGTGTTCCCAGCTGTCCCTCCAGCAATACAGTCTTTCCCTCCTTCAACGCCCTGTCCAAAAAAGCGGACACATCACAGACATAAGGAGCCACCATATCCCGATAGCCATGCAGGGTCTCCAAAAGCTCTCTCGGGTCAATCACCGGCTTATGATACAGATGCTCCAGCATCACATTCTTCAGCTCACAGATGCGCTCCACCTTTTCCTGCAGCAGCTCTTCATCAAATAACTCGCTGACCTGGAAACCGATCTTCGCATATTTATCAGAATAAAAAGGAGCGATACCCGACTTGGTGGAGCCAAAGGACTTCCCCCCCAGTCTCTCCTCCTCATACTGGTCGAATAGAACGTGATAGGGCATCACGATCTGGGCCCTGTCGGACACCAGAATCTTCGGCATCGGCACATTCCGCTCCACAATGGACTGTATCTCCTGAAAAAGCTTGGGGATGTCAAGAGCCACACCATTTCCGATCACGCTGGTAGTGTGGTCATAAAAGACGCCGGAGGGCAGCGTGTGCAGTGCAAACTTACCATAATTATTCACAATGGTGTGGCCGGCATTAGCGCCACCCTGGAAACGCACTACAATATCCGCTTCCTGTGCCATCATGTCCGTGATCTTTCCCTTGCCCTCGTCGCCCCAGTTGGCTCCTACGATTGCTTTTACCATATCATTTCCTCCGTTTCCCGCCGGATGGCGGTAAAATTTAAGTGCAGATTAAGTATAATATATTTCATCTCATAAGTAAAATCAATATATTTTATATTTGTAATAATTTTAACTTATCAATTCCTCTGTTGCTTTTATCTTTGTCTTTGCTTTTATCTTTGTCTTTGCTTTTACCGTTTCCTTTACTGTTACCTTCACTTTTGTTTTTTCTTTTGTCTTTGGGTTTCTTGTACTTTTCTTTCTCCCACTACCTCAACCATTATTTCTGTCTTTCTTAATAAAACGCTTGCATCTTGCCGCCACCTGAGAGAGAACAGGCCGCAGGGGCCGAAGCCACAGCCAAAGAGCAGCCGACAGACGGTAAAACACATTTCCTGTGGAAAACTGCCGCCCTTTCCGAATCACCTGCACCAATATCCCCTTCATCTGGTCCGGCCGCAGAGGTCCCTCAATCTCCTTCTGGTTATCTCCCACCAGGTAAAACCCGTCTTCCTTCCGCTTCCAAATGCGGTGCAGCACCATAATGCTCCCATCTCTGCGATAGAGCACCACATCCCCCCGCTTCAGCTGTTTCGGGTCGGCCGGTGCCACCACCGCCTCATCCCTTCCCGGCACAAAGAGCGGATACATACTGTAGCCCTGGGGCTTGAACTGCACTGTGTTCCCCTGTACCAGCAGCTTCTCAATATCCTGTTTTTCCCCGCCAATCTGTTCCTGCATTTGCTCCGTATCCTTTTTAATTTTATCGATATTTCATTTCCTCTGTTAGAATTGTAGCATTTTCATCAAAATAATGCTATAATGATTTCATTAAAAAATTATGGAGGTGCCCTGTGAAGCTACGGCGCAACAAATACTATGTATTAATAGAACTGAGCGGAGTCCCCTATCTGCTTCCCTACGGCCAAGCACAGTTGGAATTTAAAAGGGCAGTCCGCCTCAATGAGACCGGCGCCTTTTTGTGGAAGCTTTTAGAAAGAGAACATAGCAGTGAGGATCTGCTTGCCGCCTGCGCAGATTTTTATGGCACCCCCGAGAAAGATCTGCCCTCGCTTATGGCAGATATTGCCCAATTTCTTGAAAGTCTGATTTCCAGAGGCTGCTTGATTGAAAACACGACAAAAAAAATTCCCAAAAATGCAGTAAAAAAACACATAAATGCTGGAAGTCTGACCTTAAAGCTGGTAGGATCACCAGAAGCTCTTTCACATAACTTTGATTCTTTTTTGTGCGAACCCTCCGAGAATGTGGACCAAACGCTCACGATATATCCTTTTTCCTCTTCCCCATATATCAACGGTGAACTCCTGCTTCAAGGGAGCGTACTGAAAATCATTGATGCAGGTGATCGATATGCACTTTTTTTCCCTTCCCATAAATATATTAAGGAAGTCCACCTTTCCAAAGACGGCTCCTTGGCTGACTTTTACTGTCGTCCTCCCTATACGGATGACTTTCGGGATGAGTTATTCCACACCATCCGCTTTGCCTTTTTATTTCTGGCTCAGAGACGCCACATGGCAGCGCTGCACTCCGCCTCCTTTCTCTATCAGGGCAAAGCGTGGCTTTTTTCCGGTCCATCCGGCACCGGAAAATCCACCCACACGAACCTCTGGAAGGAGTTGCTGCAGGTTCCTCTTTTAAACGGTGATCTGAATCTTCTTGCCTTTGAAGATGACCGTCCTGTCATACACGGACTGCCCTGGTGTGGGACCTCGCAGATATGTGATCCAGGCACATATCCGCTGGGAGGCATTATACTCCTCAAGCAGGCCAGTGAAGACCATGTGGAAGAACTTTCCCCCGATACCAAGAGACTTCTGGTCCTGCAAAGAATCATTTCTCCCACATGGACTCCCCAAATGTTCAATAGCAATCTGGACTTGGTGGATGAACTGGCATCGAAAATTTATATTGCAAGATTACATTGCACCAAAGAATTTTCGGCTGTAAAAGTTATGAAGGCAGGGATTGACAGCTATCTTTCCACACATAACTACACAGAAGCGTCCGAATCAGGAAAGCTTGAACAACTATAAATGATCAATAATGGGAAATTACATGCCACAAAACAGAACAGGAACAGATGAATGAAAGAGAAATTATCGCATATTATGAAACGTATACGGGAAGGAATGCTGCGGGACATGTGGCATCAGACCCTCTGGATCTATGGCTATGCCAAGCGCTACTGGCCAGCCATGATCTTCTATACTCTGCTTGGCCTTGTTGGCACCATAATCTCCCTGGGTGCAAGCTTCCTGTCCAGAGACTTGGTTGACATTATCACTGGTCACCAGACAGGAGAGCTATTACGAACCTTTTGTATAATGGTCGGATTTCAAATTGGAAATCTCTTCTTGAACCAGGCATCAAGCTTTGCCTCCTCCTGGATCAGCATGAAGGTGAGTACGGAAATTAAGTCTGAGATATTCGGCAAGATGTTGGTTACCGATTGGGAATCTATCACTGCCTACCACACAGGAGATCTGTTGACCCGCTGGAATTCCGATACCTCCAACATATCGAGCGGCATCTTAAATTTCGTGCCTAGTATGATCATTAACCTGTTCCGTCTGATCAGTGCCTTCTCGGTGGTTATTGCCAACGACGCTTCCTTTGCCATTTTTGCTTTTCTGGGAATGCCCTTCAGCCTGCTGCTCTCCCGTACGCTGATGCGCCGCATGGTAAACAACAACAAGCGAAGCGCCGCCATGAGCGCCAAAATGTCCGGCTTCAACCAGGAGGCCTTCTCCAACATCCAGACCATCAAGGCTTTTGACCTGATCCGCTTTTATATTGACCGGTTAAAACAGCTGCAGAAGGAATATATCTCCATGCAGATTGACTTTCAGAAAATGTCCATCGGCACCTCCATCATCATGTCCCTGGTGGGACTGCTTGTAACCTACAGCTCCTATGGCTGGGGAATCTACCGGGTCTGGAGCGGCGCCATCTCCTACGGTTCCATGACACTGTTCTTATCCATGTCCGGTACATTGACCGGCGCCTTAAACAGCATAGTCTCCCTGGTTCCCTCCGCCATCTCTCTCACCACCTCTGCTGGGAGGCTGATGGATATTCTGGAAATGCCCCAGGAAGACTACAGCCAGGCAGATCAGGCACAAAGCTTTCTGGAGACGCATTGTCATGAAGGCATCAGCCTGCGTCTGTCTGACGTGGACTACACTTACAAAACCGGCACAGAGGTTTTTGCAAATGCCGGCCTTGAAGCGAATCCCCATGAGATCATCGCTCTGGTAGGACCTTCCGGCGAGGGAAAGACTACCATGCTGCGGCTAATCCTGGCATTACTACATCCAAAGACTGGAGAGGCTCTCCTGACAGCGGGCGATGTTTCGGAACAGGAAACAATCTCCATCACTCCTGCCACCCGAAAGTTTTTCTCCTATGTGCCCCAGGGAAACACCATGTTCTCAGGCACCATCGCAGAAAACCTGCGGAACGTGAAACCGGATGCCACGGATGATGAGATCATAGAAGCATTGAAGCAAGCCTGTGCCTGGGAATTTGTGTCAAAACTCCCCGACGGCATCAACAGCGAGATCAAAGAACGGGGCGGCGGTCTATCGGAGGGACAGGCCCAGCGTCTCTCCATCGCCAGGGCCTTGCTCCGGAAATCCCCCATCCTACTGTTGGACGAAGCTACTTCTGCGCTGGATGTGGCTACGGAGCGGCAAGTTCTGAAAAATATTATGAAGGATGAATATCCCCGCACCTGCCTTGTTACCACCCACAGGCCCACTGTGCTAAACATCTGCAGCCGTGTGTACACGATTCGTGACAAGCAATGTAAGGTCCTGAGTGAAGATGAAATTCAACAGTTGATGGATGCATTTTGAGAACTTCTCGCTTATTCATCACATAGCAGATGTTTCATGAAATGATTGCCCTACTATAAAACCCCTGCAGAATACTCTGCAGGGGTTCTTATCATTCCATATTAAATATTTATTATTAAT
The DNA here is from genome assembly GCA_022511385.1 of Acetatifactor sp. Classification (GTDB taxonomy): domain Bacteria; phylum Bacillota; class Clostridia; order Lachnospirales; family Lachnospiraceae; genus Acetatifactor. The sequence continues at coordinate 33,139 of JAFLRN010000011.1, read as the reverse complement.
AATTACCTAAAGAATCATGCTGCGCACAAGTATAATTACAAGAGAGTGATGCACCAACAACAGCAAGACCAGGGCCAGCTGTAACAATAAGATCACCCAAACCATGGTTTTCAGTCTGATTAGCATGATATTCGAAATTAACGCTAATGGTATTGCCCGTGTAGGCCCCTACTACTCTAGGTGTGCACTCACCAGGTTTAGCAGCTTCACATCCTACAAATGTTACCTCCTGGTTGAAAGTTACAGTCAACACCTGACCAGTACTATGATGGTCTGTAGGACCCTGATAACCATGTACAGCATTAAATTGGATGCGATAATCACCTCTGCCCTCTTGAGGAACCTGGTGAATGTCATGTGTTACACTGTAGCAGTCACCGCTCGCAGCATAAACACCCTCAAAAACTTCTCCATTGTCAAGTACTACTGGTTTCACATAATTTTTCATAGCCTTTCCCTCTCTTTCATGAAAACTGTGATTTATAGTTACGGATAAAGAACGAATCTTTTAGTTACCTTTAGTTTATACTATCTTCTGCATTTTGTCAATTATAATTTCATTATTTTTACCATTTTTTAGCGGCTGAAGTGAAAAGTTTATTTCCACTTTACTATATTTTGAAATGTTCCAAATGAGCTGTTCCATATGAGCTTCATAATACAGCAATCTGGACTGTCTTTTTAAACTTTCCAGACTGCACTTTCATCTTTTGTAAACTTATTTTAGCTCTTCCATAGCCGAATCTGGTTCATGACACGGCTGCGCTGACCTGCCTTTTTCAGAACTGCCCTGGCCGACACTTTTCGAATCCTGCGGTTATTGCGCAGGAATCTCACCAGCGTCACCAGCCACAAACCTGGCCACAGGGGAAAATACCTACTTGCTCTGGGAAAATTCAGGTGCATCTGATGATGGAACTCTCTCACATAAGCTCCCAGGCTGTTCTCCCTCAAAGTCACCATGCGGTCCGCTGCTGACTTGCCGAATTCCTCCGCTTCCATGACTTCGTGTAAAAAAATCTCAACGTCGTACTTTTCCGTTATCTCCATCCATGCAACTCGCTCCTGACTCAGTCCCAGATATGTGCAGCAGAACAGCGTTACGATATCCGAAAACCCCTTTACACCGCTTTCTCGCACCAGTTTCAGATATTTCTCTCGCTGTTCAACTTCTGTTTCCCTGTTCCAAAAAACGACCCAGTCACACAGAAGCCTCAGGCCAAACCCAGCCCAGAGGAAATGCTGGAGCATATGCAGAAGCAGCTCATAAGCATGATAGCCCGTATCCAGTATAGGAAGCTCCACTCCCATGCAGTTCGCCCGTCTAATGTTTCTGCTGCAATCCGACAGTTTTTCCTGTATATACCGGTTGATTTCCTGATTGTCAAAGGGTTCCGCCAGCATAGTATGAAGTTCTATCGCGATTCCGTCTCCCGTCGTAAACACCAAATGGTGCAGCGCATGCTGTTCCTTCGATACGTGGAAACCGCACCGAAGCAAAATCTCCTCCGCCCGCTCCATGCAGTCCGGTGTGATCAGCAGCAGATCCACATCGCCGGACTTTCTCAGCTCCGGAACTGGATAAAAGGAAGCTGTTCCCACCCCCTTTAACAGAACTACCGTAATGTCTGCTTCTTCCAGTCTGGCAATCAAAAATTTGCTCAAAAAAAGAATGTGATAGCTCTGCTGAACGGTTCTCCTGGCAGCTGCCGTGACCCGGCTTTTCACCGACTCCGGAAGAGTTTCCGCCTCCACAAGTCCTCCATAGAGCAGCGACAGCACACAATGTCTCTCCGCTATATGACACATTTTCTCCCAGTCAAGTTCTTCATTGTTCTCATTGTCAAAAAACACCTCCTTCTCTTCCTCAGGCACTGCCGACTTCATGTCCAGCTGATTCTTAAGAAGCTCGAACAGACAGCATTCTTCCAGTGACGTTCTCTTTTTTAAAGCCGTTTCGGTATAACGTTTTTTGATCATGGAAATCGCTTTCTGCCATAACAACCGAAACTCTCTTGTACGATGATACAGAAGGAAAAACACAACATTGGTGATCACAAAGCACAGCATGAGACGCAGCAGACAGGTCCTAAACAACCCCCCGGTAATCTGACGGCACAACAGCGCTTCCCCCCACCAGAGCAGGAATGTCACCGCTGCATACAAAAAATATCTCAGAAAATAGGGCTTTACAGATGCCTGTAAGCGATGCTTATACAACATATAAGGCTCCACCCAAAGCGACGTAGTCACTGTACTCACCATCGTCCCCAGAAAGATTCCTGCCGTCCCCATCATCCTGCCCAAGATTAGGGATACTACAAGATTAATTACCGCCTCCGGTATCGCCTTATAGCGGTCAAACCGAAAAACACCCATGGAGTCCCGGAACACCAGCGCCGCTTGGCGCATGCCGGTAAGATAGAAATTCAGGCAAAGGATCAACGTGATTTCTCTGGAAAAAACATACTGAGCCCCAAAGCTCAGCTCCACAAAGGGATCCACCGCCACATACAGACAAATGGCCGCCAGCCCAAACATCCACTGACCGATAAAAAAAGAGGCTTCAAATATTTTTTTTATGCGTTCCCTGCTCTCCTCCACCCCAAGGTTTCCCACACTGGCGGTAATACCCTGGAATACCTGCTTTAGTACCTGATTCACGGAACCAATGACTAAATAATAATTGGAATAACACCCCACGCTTAAAGTCCCTACCAACGCAGACAACAAGAGATTGTCCGTGTTGTTTACCAGCACATTTCCTACCTTGTGCATCAGCATGGCGCGAATATTTTGATAGATACCTTTCTTTTCTCCCTCGGAAAGTTTCTGAACATGCTTATCCTTCAAGTAAGGATACATTTTAACCGCCCTGGCAGAAACGGCCAGATTGCATCCAATGGTACACAGATTCAGCACCGCCAGAAAAAGCATAAAATTCCTCGTAAAGTAGAGGATAGCAACCTGTACCAGATTTTGAAGGATCAGAAATCCCGTATGGTACAGCACACCTATATAACTCAACTGGTGAGCATCGACCAATGTTCGTCTGTAAATCAAAAGATAGGACACTACAGAGTTAAACAGATACATAAGATAAATCAAAACCAGATGTTCCACTTGTGGCTGATCCCGAATCAACATGCCAAGAAAGGGGATTACGAGTAGTCCCAGCACCAGTACCACACATGCCACAATCCGGTAAATCTTCCGATACAACTGCATAAGGGACTTCTGTTTCTCTATATCTCCCACAGCAATAGGTGCATACAATGCATATGTGATCGCGGTTTCCACGCCTAATTCCGATAACGCCAGTACGTTCAAAATATCAGTAAACAGGCCGTTAATACCTGCATAATCCTGTGAGAGCGTGTGGGTAAACACCACCCGGGTCAAATACCCTGCCAGTATAGCGATAACACGTGCCACCATGGCTACAGTGGTATTTCTGGCGGAATACTCAGTCCTGCTTTTTCCTTCCAATGTTCTCTCCTCCTGTCTGCTGCCCTCACTCATAACTCATTCATAATATCGAACACTTTCTAAAATTTTATAATGAAAAAACTTTCAAAATAGTCTTCTTCATGATATACTAAGACATCATCATGTTCAAGAGGAAACACAATGAAAAAACTACTTAAAACACTGCTTGTTGTTATACTAATACTGCTCTGTATTACCCTGGCCGGCGCTCTTGGCTGGTCACGACTGTACCAGCGCTATCAGCCCTTATCATATCAAGCTTCCACCTATCAGGAAACTAATGCGCCTTTGAATAATCCCTTCCGAGGCTTTCATCACCTCTATGGCTTCATGCTCTCAGAGGATGATCCCGAGACCACTACCACGCTCATCAAACAATTTATTGACTCGGGCAGTCTGCCACTGATGCTGATACAGATCAACCTTAAAAACTATGCCAACGCGGACTTAAGCGACAACGCTCTGGCGCAACTGGACCGTATTCTGGAGCAGATTCAGGCATCTAAACGTCAAGTGATCCTTCGCTTTCTCTATGACTGGGATGGAAATGCACTGGAAACAGAACCGGACAATATCGAGCAGATCATACGCCATATGGACCAGATCGGCCCTGTGGTAAACCGCTATGCAGATGCAGTATTTCTCCTGCAGAGCACATTTACCGGCAACTGTGGAGAGATGAACGCAACCAAATTCGGTTCCCATGAACACAACCGATTATTAATGAGTCATCTGGCCCAGGTGACAGATCCTTCCATCTATCTGGCAGTGAGGACACCTTCTCATTTGCGCGGTGTATCCCAGACTAGAACCCCTGTCTCCGCCGAAACGGCTTACGACGGTTCTCTTGGTTCAAGATTGGGCCTCTTTAATGATGGAATGTTTGGCTCCGTCTTTGATCTTGGCACCTATGATGATACCCCGAACGCAGACACCGCCTCCCCTGAGGACAAAGGAACGCGAGATGAGGAAATTGCCTTTCAGGACTACATTTGCCAATTTGTGCCAAATGGTGGCGAAGCTATTTTTTATGAAGGTTTTTACAGCGACTTTGAAAATGCGCTGCCGGATCTAATAAAAATGCATGTAACCTATTTAAGCTGCGAACATCACGCCGCCGCTCTGGACGGATGGAAAAATGCCGTCTACCACGGCGACGATTGTTTTGATGGTGTCAGCGGCTATGAGTACATTTCAGCTCACCTGGGCTATCGCTATATGGTGATAGATTCCGACTTCACCTATGACGCCTTGGACAAAAACTCCGGTGTCATTACACTGACCATCAAAAACGCAGGCTTTGCTCCCGCCTATCGTCTCTTTGACGGTTTCCTTTCCCTTAAGAATACAGACACAGGGCTGCAGCTTACATTACCTGTCACTCTTGACAACCGCACCATCGGCGGCGGAAGCCAGGCTGAATTTTCTTTTCCCCTGACAGTAGGCGGACTGCCTGAAGGCGACTATCAGGTTTCCTTCTTCTTGACCGACCCTTATACCGAACAGCTTATCCAATTTGCCAATCAGGATACGGATGCCACAGGAAGGGTCATCCTTGGAACGCTTACGGTGGAACCAGCCTCCCAAGAAGGACTCCTTTCCCTCCTTCTGGAACGTTGGCAAAACAGATAGCACGCCCATCCTGCTTTCGTGCGGCAAACAGCCGGACTTCGCCCTCTGCCGGGATAGTAATACAGGTTCCGGTCTTGATCTCTCCCGGCATGATGCGGTTAAGCTCCAAAATGAGCTCTTTTGTGCAGGTCTGTCCCTGATCGTCTTTCCATTCCAGCCAGGTTCTTGTTTGCTGGTAACAAGGAGAAAATCCGATATTCTCTATGGAAATTTCCCACAGACACTGTGTCTCAGCGCCCCTCTTTTCTCTCATTGCCGTCATACTGACATTCCTTACACAGAACCGATATCCCAGATGACGCCCAATGTAATCAAAACCGTTCATCCCCTCCCAAGGTCCCTTTTCTCTCCAGACCAATCCCTTCCACAATCTCAAGAGCCTCGCATCATGGACGCGGTTCAGATAACTGATGCGCATCCTTCTAAGTCTCTCTACTGTGACAGCCAGAGAACGTTCTTCCGCTTTTTCCTCCTCATAAAGCGCCTCACCGCCCTGCGGTACATACTGGCATAATTTTTTCTCGAAGGCAAGCTCATCCTCCACATTCCAGGCAGCCCCCCAGCCAGCCTCATCAGCCGGGCTCTCACCAAAAGTTCCCAGGTGCGTATCAGAGCCAAAAATACCGTCATCGAAAAGCCCCATCCTCGTCCGTTTGAACTCTGACTCGCCATTCAAATGCAGCGTCCGCCAGTACGAGGGACGACGCACCGCCAAAAAGGAATGTCTTCCCAGGCAATTGTCCAACACAGATTTCAGCTTTTGCATCTGTGCCGTCGCTAAAAACCGGGAGCTGTGCATCTCTCCCCAGCTCCCCACCAGCATACCCTGGTATACATAAATATGCATGGCATACTTGGAGAGAATAGGGCTTAGCTGCTTCATATGCTCCATCACTTGCGAAAAGGAATAGGGCTCACTCTCCCAAGCCCTTCCCTCCCGGTCATAGGCGATGCGCAGGATCATATCCAGTCCACTTTGTGAAAAGTAGTCCAGAATACTGTCTATGTTGGAGAGACACTTCGAGTCCAGCGCCTGCTCTCTGTAATAACCTATATCGATAAACACCAGCGCCAGCGTATCCCTGTCCCCCAGGCACCACTGTAAATCCTCCGTGGGGAAATTCTTCTCGGCCGAAAAAGTATGTATCTGATACCAGCCCCTTCCCGGATTTCGCAGTTCCTCAACACTCTCCTTAAGCTCCGCCTTCTTCATTTTCCAATTGCCCAGGAAACTATGCAGCTTTTTTATCATCGGCAACCCCCACATCAACCTTATATAACTTGATCCGTAGCCATACCGCAATCATGGAGAACATCATGCGGAACATGTAAAATAATGGTTTCAAACCTGAATGCATGCTGACACCTTCCGTGCGCATATGCATCACTGCAGGTATCTCCTCCACACGGAAACCCAAAAGAAGCATTTGCAATATCATGTTTGCGTCCGGATATCTGTCGTCAAAACGACTATATGTGGCATAATATTGAAAGGCCCGTCTACTCAACCCCTGTAGTCCGGTAGTAGGATCCATGATCCGCCTGCCGGTTCCAACACGGATCAAAGTCCGAAACAGCCACATAGCAAATTTTTTCATCACTCCCACGGGAAACGGTGCGCTCCCCTCCAAGAATCGAGAACCCAGGACAATATCGGGACAGCATCCCTCCGAATCCGGCATTCTGAGCTTTTCGTACAACTTAGCAACATTGCACACATCATGCTGTCCGTCCGCATCCATTTGGATCACATACTGATATCCCTTTTTCACCGCATATTTATAACCCAGCTGCAGTCCGCTGCCGTACCCCAGATTGAAAATATGGGTCACTACTGTATGGCCTCTGTCCTGGACAATCTGGCGAGTATTGTCCAAAGAAGCATCATCCATGACCAGTACGTCGGCAATATCAGCAATCTCCGGCTGCTCCAGCTGGTCAAGCACTGCAGATATATTTTTTGCCTCATTATAGGCAGGGATGATAATCAGTAATTTTTTCTGCTTTCTTAGCATGTTATCCTCTCAATCCGCCGCTCCCACGGCTATCAAATCAGACTCAAAAGCTTCTCCACTTCCTTCAGATCAGTCAGTTCTTTTGCAGAAGCAGCCTGACCGAAAGCTCTCCGCTTTTCTTTGTCATACAAAAGCTCCCTCACACACCGCGAAATTCCTTCCGGAGTCATCTCACACAGGATCCCATCCACCTCAGAAACAATTTGTTCCCGGTTGCCGCTGCAATCTGACGCAATAATAGTACACCCCAGCGTCTGGGCCTCTTGAATGGCGATGCTCTTTCCTTCAAAGCGAGTAGCGTGAACATAGAGGTCCGCCTGGACCATATATGGATAAGGATTTTCCACCGCACCCAGCAAAAGGAAATCCTGCTCCAGGCCAAGTTCCCGTATCTTTGCCTCCAGCTCTCCGCGCTTCTCGCCCTCTCCCAGAATATACCAGCGTGCCTTCTCACCGCCATCCTTTAAAAGTCTCATAGCCTCCACGGAGACCTGAAAGTCCTTCTGGGCAGTCAGTCTGCCCACAGTCAGAATCCGATACCCCTCAAAGGAATCCGTAAAACCTCCTGGCTGTTTCGCCTGTTCTCTGATTCTCTCCTGGTCCAGAAGATTATGGAAAACCTGCATTCTCTCCCCACATTCAGGATAGATTGAAAGAAAACTCTCTTTCACTTCGTCAGACACTGCAAAGACACGGTCCATCTTCACATAACAGTCACGATCCAGGCTTCTGTTGTAACCCGCCTGCACATAGTCAATATGAATGAACGCAGCCTTCTTATCCGCGCGCACATAGTCCGTGACATAGTAGGCGGCTCCGCCCTCTAAATAAGCCACTGCCAGATCATAATGCTCCAAAAATCGCTGTGCTCCTGCCGCCATAGCCCTCCAAAGCAGTTTGTCTGCCTGGAACCTTCTTCGTCTCAGCATCCCAACGAGCTGCCGACATAGGTAGGGCATCATCCGGAAGATTGTCCCCCGGGTCAACAGCGCTCGAATCACATGTTTTTGAAGGTGTCTCTTACCCTCGGTGCTCAACACGGAACAATCATCATAGCTCCGGTTCAGAAGATTCACATATTCGGGCAGTCGATGTACCATCTCACCCTGTCCCATCAGTACAAAAAGATCGACTTGATAATATCCGGGATCGATATGGCGGAGCAACTCCAAGAGAGCGGTTTCCGCACCTGCATGCCCAAGCGTATTAATCACAAAGAGAATCTTTTTCATTTTCTTCACACTTCCGTTCATTCTCCTCAGCCATCGTCATCTGCTCCAATTGTTCCATAATTTGCTGATTTTCCTGTCTTAACAGAGAAACCTGGATTGCCAGCTCCTGATTTCTGCGAGAGAGTTCGGACACCTTAGTGCTCATAAAATACGCTACATAGACCACGCAGAAACCTATCATTACTACCAGCATCAGTCCCATGGGGCTGATAAAGCTGCTCCACTCCGTCGGTCTCAGGAACAATCCTGACAACACCAGAATAAGCCCAATCAATCCCCAGGCCAGACAGAAAGACTCCGTCATCTTTCTGTGGGCCAAAGAATTGATCGTCACAATCTGCAGAAAAATTCCTGTTACAATTATGATTATCTGTAAGACATTTACCGAATTTATCACTGCTTCACCACCCCTTTCTTCGTCGTTGGAATCGATCGATCAAATACCTTATTGGAAGGCCGCCCTCCATGTGCCCTCTTCATAATCGTACCGTTACAGAAAACATGTACATCCAAAGTTTTTTCCATTTTACGAAGCCTGTAATATGCCATGCACCATCCGACGGTAGAACCGGCCACCAGACCGATACCATACCAGATGGTCGTCAAATGTGTGGCTACGATGCTTCCCAGAAAAGTCACCAGACAAAAAACTACCGCTGTAATTGCCGACCCGGTCAAATCGTTAAAATAGTATAAGAATATGATAGCAGAGTACATAATAAACATGATAAAATATCCCGCGGCCAGACAGGGATAAATTTTCATAGTCATGCCACCAAAGCCTATTCGGGGGAGTATTGTGATACAGATCAAAAACGCCACCACGGAAACGATGAATTGGATGCGCACCAGATTCATCAACTCCTCAGAAAGCTGCCGGAACATCCTCCGCTTTGACTTTTCGATATCCATACCGGTTCCACCGATCACAGCCTCAGAGTATCGTTTGTAATGTTCATGAAAGTTCATCTCCACTCTGGAGATAAAGATCACGGAAGCAGTGATATTAGTGAACATGGCAAGACACGTGGCCATATCATAAGCTGTCATGCATACGAAGCTATCCACCACCACCATGCGCATATCCGTGCTCCAGAACACAAAATTGTGAACATAAAGCCCTAGGATGTACAAAAAATTCGTTATCACCAGCTGCCAGTACTTTTTAAAGTAGCCCAGGACAGCCCTGTATTGCCCACTGTTTTCTCTAAAATAACAGCGAATTTGAGCAAATTCCAGACTGCCAATTATCACAAAGCCCACATCAAGGGAGAATAGCATTGAAGTGGTCACGCTGATCCTAAGAAGATATACCATAATGATGGACAACAATATCGTTACAAGCATTCCGATCAGAAAGAACAATGAAATCCTCTTATAGTCCTTACAAATCGACAGATACAGCATAGAGTAAAATACCAGCACCAATGCCACATACCCGCAGAATCCCATAAACACATAAAGAATCCATACATGCCCCACCACATACTCCCAGATACAAAAAGGAATTCCTATCAGACAGCTCAGCGCGATATTCATAATCACGCCCACATGATAGCAAGGCATGATATCCTCATACTGGTCCTGGTAAATGACATCAGACATGTATCTTGACAGCACCGCGTTGAAGGGTGAGGCTGTCAACAGTGAAAAAATAAAAATGTACAGAACCGTACAGGAGTACAATTCTCTGTCCGCATAACCCACCTTGGAAAAACCTAAAATTTTCTGCATGATCATGATCGCCAAAATAACCAAAAACATGGGCGCCACTGTAATTACCATACTATAGCCAAAACCATACAAATAGGTTATAATGCTGTTCTTACTGTATATTCTGTTTAACCTAACACCGATTCCTGCCATATTGCCTCTCATTCTGCCGCCTGGGCGGCCAATCCATCTGCCTTTTTCAGTTTATTCTAATGGCGCTGCGCCGTCACGGCCGCATAGTCAACGTCTTGCTCGCCTTCTTCTGATGACCACGTTTCAGTCTCATCCAAGTCTTTTATGTCGATCTGATCCAGATCTTCAAATTCTATATTATCCATGTCTTCAACTTCTATCTTGTCCATGTCTTTGACTTCCATATGATCCATGTCTTCGACCTCACTCTTACCCAGGTCGTCAACTTCACTCTGATGTAAATCCTCCGTTATGGCTGCATAGTCGGCATCATACTCCCAATCTTCGTAATACCCCTCTGTCGCTATGGCGCCATAGTCAGCATCGAGTTCCTCCACCGGCAACAGCTTACCATAACTCCAGCCTATCTGTTCATAAATCTGCTTGTAGGTATCGATCATCTGATGAATTTGGTAACTGGCTTCTACTCTTTTATAACCATTCTCTCCCATCTCCTTGCGAAGCTGCGACGACCTTCCCATTTCAACCATCGCGCCAGCCAGCTCTGCCGTATTCATGATATGGCAAAGAATACCCGCTGTTCCAAAATCATCCTCACCGTAGAGCAGCTCCCGACAGCATCCCACATCGGTGCAGACCACAGGTTTATGGGCTGCGAAGCCCTCCAAAATCGTTAATGGCTGTCCCTCACTGATGCTGGTGAGTAAAGTGAAATCCATCCGGCCCAAATATTCCGTCACGTTAATACGACCAGTAAAGATCACATCCTCTACCTTGAGTGCATCCACCAATTCAAAGCACTCTTTTGCATATTCCTCGTCCTCATCGGTAGGCCCCATGATCCACAGCTTCAGGCTTGGCAGCTTTTCCTTTGCAAAAGCAAACGCCCGTATCATGGTCTTCACATCCTTGATGGGTGCCACACGAAGCACTGCCCCAATATTGATATATTGTTCATCCTCCGCCGTCTTACCCGGCAGATCCTTAAACCGATCCATATCAATGCCGTTAGGCGTCACCTGAAGCTTTTCCTCTGGACAGCCCAAGCCAATCTGCAGCTCCCTGGCATGGGAATAAAGACTTGTTACCGTATCCGCCCGAGTGTAAGCCAGCATCGACATCTTATGGAACTGGTCAATCCAGATGTTCTTGTAAACACCTGCCACCCAGTTTGCCTTTAGGAGCTCCTCCTCACGTTCTCTGGTATAAATTCCATGCTCCGAGATTACCAGCGCGCTGCGGTAAAAATGCTTCGCCATACTTCCCAATACTCCAGCGTACCCAGTGGCCACACAGTGATAAATATCCGCCTTGGGCAGCGGGGTCTTCAGGATTAAAAACAGCGGCAAGAAGATAGAGCGCATGGTCCAGAGAAAATCCGAAAAAACAATCTGAGGATAGCGGTATTTGTAGCACTCCTGTACAATCCTTAAAAAGTCCGCTCCCATCAGCAGGTCGTCAATGGAAAATGTTTCCTTCTGAAACATATTAAAGACCGTGTCCCAGTCCACATCCTCATTCAGGAGAATACTTCGAAGGGCCAGGTACTCTTTTTTGCCCAGCCGGGTACGTTTTCCCTTTTTCTTTCCGCCTTCCCAGTCGAAATCACTCAAATACGTCTCATATACTGCTGTCACATTTTCGGGCAGTTCGTAGACAAACTTCCCCCGCATGTCCCGGTCCGGCACTACTGCCAAGATGATAAAATTAATATTGGGAAAAGATCGAATCATGCTGTTGATCCATCCCGAAACGCCGCCGACCACATAAGGATAACACCCCTCAGCTACAATACAAATGTCCATTTTTTCTCTTTTTCCTTTTTAATACAAACTAATTGACACTATAATTTACGCCACCTCGGTCTCTCTCCAGCGAAATCACCACGCTGGCCTGCTGTGCATGGATCAGATAAGCATCCGCCTCCACCTCCTGATATTCGCCGCCATCTATATCGGCAATACGTTCTCCATGGGTCCGCAGAAGGAACCAGCCCTCATCAACATTGGATACTTGCAGTCGGATGGTATCTCCTTCCCGATTATCCTGATAATCAAGATTTAATAATGCGCGTATTCTGGCATCACTCTCCGACAGCGTGGTATTCTGAAAATCTGAAAACGGTTTCCAGTAGGTATCCAGATTGCTGACCATATCTTCCGATGCATTTTCCCAGCGGTCTTCCTCGTTCTCCGGCCAAAGGATATTGTGCATATCTACAAGAACATTTGAATATCCAAGCGCCGTCTCATAACACTTTAGCCGCAGATTATCCGAATATGTGTGCTTCGATGCCACGGACGTGACACTCTGAAGAGTGATATCATCATTGTAATAGGATATGATTGGCGCATTCTCCGGAGTCTGGCTGGCAATGGTCCTGACTGTCTTCAGGAACGGTTGGGCTGGCAGCGCAGCCCCCAGCTGCCCTAAATCCTTTTCTTCTGCAAATACTGCACTATAGACATAGTCTTCCTCCATAGAACTATAGAATACTTCGTCGCGCTCCAGCTTGACTGTCAGATCCGCAGTATCAGCATATTTCAGGGATATTCCTGCCTCGGCGTTGACCTCCCTGAATTCCTGCAGATAAAATGGCAGCGTGTCTGTGAAAGGTTCTATGTTGTCCATATAGTCATACTGGGCCGTCATCAGACAGGTCATCCGATATTGACTGCGCGTGGCCATTCCAGAAAGTGCCGGCCAACAAATATTCTGCAGTACTCCTTTGGTATCCCGGCTGTACATCTCCTTCATCTTTTCATCGCTCTCCCCAGAGAAGCTTGGGAAGTTTGCCACCGTAATATTCTGGGCATTCACCACAGGATAAATCACGTAGGGCTTCGCCTCATACATCATAGCATCCAGAATACCGATTCCCATCATGCTCTCCATATAGCTGCCATTTACCACAAATACGCTGGATTTTTTATAACCATTTCGCCAGATCAACCCAGGAAAATACTCATTTTTAGCCTCCTCATCCTCAAGAAGCTTATCCAGCAGTCCAACCATATAAGTTTTTGTTCCCCCGGCAGTGATATACCACGGTACATTCAATTCCAGATCCTGCAGCTTGACATCTTTTTCGGTCTCCGCCCGATAAACCCCCTCCCCGCCCAGAAGGAAGCCGCTTAACAGATGAACACCTTCCACTTCTATGGTATCTTGTCTGACGCTCTGAATCCCAAGCAGCTTCTGCAAGTCATCCATCCCTTTGATGATCTGGGGCGAAGGCAAATTACAGAAGATCAATGTAACCCCTAAATCAGTGATTTCCTCAAAAAACAGCATCTCATCCGGCAGCCTGACAGTCTCCGCATCCACCAGCACAACCTCCGGCAAATGCTCCATGGAAATCACATATTCTTCCATCTCACTGTACACAAGCAATGCTCTCTTAGTATACTCACACCATTGGGAAACCACTGTTTCGACAGGACCACCTCTCTGTGAAAAGAGCACCACAAAATCTATATCAAGCTCTCGCTCCCAATCCTCTGCCAGCTTCCACCGATTACTGCCTGACAAAACTTCCTCACTGATATGAATATTCACACCGTATCCACTCTGGCCTTCTCGGGCAACTTGATAAAACTGAAACATGAAGAATATCACTGCCATCATAATGAAAATACTAAAGAAATTCCTTCGTGATACCATTTATCCTCTCAATCTGCCGTTTCCTCGGCTACATTGCCCCAGTCGTTATATCCGTAATCCAAGGCGAAATTATACAAACGGTAGGTCTCCTGTTCCAGACGGTAACAAATAAAATTGTCCGTCTCCATATATATCTCCATTTCATTCGGACAAAGCTGTCGGAAAGTCTCTGCCCAATAGTACATTCTCGACATAACAATCCAACGATTCACTCCCTGATAAACGTTGAGCCCATTGCCTTTCGGCAGCGGAAGGGCAGCCCCTTCTTCCGATATGGTCTGACCACTATCAAGGTAGACTACACCATAGTCTAAAGGTATCTTTTCAATAAAAAAGAAAACTACTGGCGTCGGAATACGAATCAGCGTATCAGTTTGGACTGCCTCCATTTCCTGAAGGAATGTGATAGTTTCATAGTGAAAACCATGATCCCAGCCCATACGCGTTTCATCATTGGCGGAAACAATCGTCCAAGCAAAGTCATCCTCATTCTTAATGATATTGGTAAGACAGATCACTGATTCATTCATTTCCTGCGCCCCGGCACCCCAGGGTGATCTCACCTGCCCTGTCAGCACTGTATAATACAGGAACCCGAACACACAGACTAAAGACAGCCCGTTGAAAAACACTCTTCCCATCTTCCAGACCTTACCACGCAGCAAGAAAAAGGGAAGATACAAAGCGGCATCTAGTGTTAATGTGAAAGCCAACGGGTAAGTATAGGAAAAATAGACACTGCCGCGGCTGCCATCCATCAAAGACGGCAATCCGAAAACACGTGCTCCCATCATCACACACATAAAAAACATGTACAAGCCCGTAGAAACCAGCATAGCTCCATAACAGACCCGCCGGGCCAAAATATAGAAGCATCCTAATCCAATCAGTCCAAAAAAAGATATCATAATCCAGTGTACACCGTCGTCATAAGGCAGACTAAACACATAAGCTTTCAAGATATTTTCAACTTCTATCCATATCTGCTTTACTTTGTTCCTGATCTGGGATATATGCTCTGCCATACTAATCTTAACAACTTGTTCCTGCAGCTGAATTTCTCCACTATTGGTACCAGTGAAGCCCTCTCCCGGCACCGATTCGCCCGATGTAGAATTATGCTCTGGTGAATCGTCCACAATAGTTTCTTCTTGCTGGTCTGCAGTATCATTGCTGGTCTGAATAATACTCATTCCCCATCTTAATGAACCTTCAAGAGGGGTTCCGCCTATAAATGCCAACAACATCGGTAACACGGCAATAACCATGCTTAGCGTCGCAGTGATTACCACTTTCCAAAAGTACTTTTTTCTGAAAAGTAGAAAACAATAGCCGCATGCCATAGCCAGACAAAAAAGTCCCGCCACCATCGTACCATAAAAATGCACCGCCAATGTCATAGAAAAACTCATACAGAAGCCTGCCAGACAAAGGTTGGATGGAGAAAACAGATCTATTTCACTTGTTCTAATTCTTTTTATTCTGCTTTTTCCTAACCGCTTACTAAAACGCTGAGGCAAGCTTTTTTCAGCCTTTTCCAGCTCAGGCGTTGTTTCCTTCGCATCATCTGCTGGTAATTCCTCTTTCTCCGCCTTTATCTCCTGCCTGCGTGCCTCAAAAAAAGCAAATCCAAAATATATTGCTGGCAGAATAAACATAATGCCATACTCCTGAGGCAGTGTAGCATAATATCTGGTATAGGTATGTAACCTGAAATAGCTACCTATAACATAGGCATAGCTTCCCACATATGCCACAAACCTGGAACGACAGCACAGCCGCATGACAAGCAGGAGCATCAAATTTACCATCACGTTCTGTACAAAGGCAAATACCCTCAGGAGCACAAAGGTTTCAATTCCAAACACTGCATGAAGATAATAAAGAACACAATGGAAACCATGCGGGTATACTCCTGCAACAAAAATATCATTGTCTCCCAGCGAATTGATCCAGTAATTATGCACCAAAAGATCTGAGGCCTTGTAACCAAAATATTCCACCAGATTGGTTCCATAAATATACCAAAGCATCGTCAACAACAATATAATCAGAACACAATCCAAAAAGCGTTGAAACAGATAATATTCCACCCAGCTGCAGAATCGATAAATCGCATCTCGCAGCCCGGCACCAAGATTATAAATGGCTGTTTTGGTTCCCATCCGTCCGCCAGCCAATCTGCGGAGCTTTTCTGCATGACTTAGAAAAACTTCCTTCACGGGAATATGGTTGATCTTTACTTTTGCTATTATGGCAACCAGAAGAGTTCCAAGAATCAGCGTGACAGGGTATGATATTTTCAAAAGCTGCAGCACAAAGACCAGATTCATGACAAAAAAGTTACCTGTCATAAAATACAGCATAAACCGTTCCGGTGCTCGGTGTCCATGCAGTTTTTTGCCGAACACAAAGGCCGGCAGCCCCACCATCACAAACAAATACGCGCAGAATATGCCCACCAACTGCCATAAAGTAAGCGTTGTCATTGACATATCCTGCACCTCCTCTCCTGTTACGTAAATGGATTCTCTACATAAATACCCGGATCAGCTCCAACGTCTCGCTGTCCAGAACCACAAGAGAATTCCTCAAATCCTCTATTACTTCAAAAAACCGGCTTTTCTGTCCACTGTTAAAGTACAGTTTCAACTGACAGGTGTAGGTGGCCAGCGAATTGGGGTAATGTCCCACTGCTCTCTCGCACCACTTTTCGCATGCGTCGTAATCCTCAATTTCCAATAGGCGCAGGCTGACAGCCTCGTACAGAGGGCTTGTCATACGTCCCCTGTCCCTGGCAAACAGAATTTCACATACCTGATCCATCATCTGCACATAGCTTTTCTGTTCCATATCGGTAAACACATGCTGCGCCAGCACCTGGTCCATGTAATTCAATAACATCTCCGCCTGGCTGGTCTCGGAATCATCCTGCGCAAGGATCATCTGATATTGCTTCTGCACACTCATCCGAAAATCGTTTAAGGCATCCTGCAGCACTGAAGCCGCATAGTGGGCTGTCTCCGTGTCAGAGCTGTTCAGGGCAAGCGCGATGGCTGCCAGTGACTTCTGAATGTCTCCTCTCACCACGTTCATCATCAACGATCTCAGATTCTCCGTATCCGTAATCTCAATAGCCTCCTCCAAAGGCACCAGATTACGCTCGCTATCCTCCGCATGGACAAAGGTACTCACTCGATCCTTACTGAATATGACATCCGCCAAATCCACGGGCCTCGAAAAAAAGATTCGGAATAAAAGGTAGGACAGCAGAAAAAAGCAGGGGCCGACTATCGGACACAAAATCATCACTATCGTCCTGAACACACAGCTTCTGTTTTTTACCTTTTTCCGCAACAGATTCCACACAAGATAGATGAGTGCCACAAGCGTATTGCAAATAAGTATTATGAACAAAAGAAGCTCGTGCCCTGTCATTTTTCCACCCCTTTCCGCAATCAGCAATTTTTAGTCTAAAACAAATTTCCTACATTTCTTCCATAACTATGCTGTTATACCCAATATCCGCAAAGCGATTGATTACATAGTGGGCATCTTCCCTTGCCGTATTGGGAAGAAGTGTGTACAGTCCTCCATCCTCCAGCGTCCCGATATAGTCCGTCTGGCGAAGTTTCCCAGCCAATAGTTTTCCCGCCTCCAGATAAGTTGCCTGATCAGCTTCAATCTTAAGCACTGTACATTCCGTAAGTCCTTTGTCCTGTGCCTTCAAATATGCCTGCATCAGGCGAGAAAAAGCCTCTGTCTCCAGCATACTGGAATTTTCTACATAGCGCTGGGACTCCAATACCGCCAGATATCGGTTCGACCGAAGCACCGCATTCTGGATCAGGGCGCTGATGATCACCAGCTGATTGGCCTGTCCCAGTGTCATGCTCTCCCAAGGAATACCCCAGATCATCATGATCATTTGCATCTCATCTTTGTCATCAAAAAGCGCGTTGGCCATCAACGGATATTTATCGTCCATCTTACGGTTAATAAACACTCTTCGCTGGCTCAATGTCTCGTACATTTCTCCCATCTGGGTATATTGAATGGAGTTTCCCAGCATTCTGGCTTTTTTAGAGGTGGACGAGAACAGACGGGCATAGGCCCGGTTCGAAACGGTGTAAATTGCCACATCCTTACTCTTGACCAGTGTGCCCAGCACCTCTGCTGCATAGAACAGCACCTCCTCCGGACTGTACTGGTCGAGAGCGGAGGTGATACTGTAAATCTTTCCTACGCTGTCATTCTGATTGACAATCTGCGTCTCCAGCGCATCCTTAACCCGAACGTTGCTGGTGTTGATATCCTGAATATCCCCCAGCTGCTGCGCAAGAAACTCCTTCTCCTCCACGTTCTCCTCCCGAAGCTTTCCGATGGAATCTCTCATATAACCAACTACCAGCCCTAAGATAAACAGCTGGGCGATCCACACATAGGTATTGGCATCCAGAAGAAGATCGAAACCCGAGCGATCATACATCTGTCGGAAACTGTAACCTATTACCGCCAGCACTGCCGAGAAAGTAGCCTGCTGTTGACCATAGACAATGGCAAACAACAGTACATATAATAAATAAAAGTCCAGATTGGCAAAGTATGCGCTTCCGACAGCGCGGTTATTCAGCATAAAGAAAGGGATAAAGGCCAGCAGATTTTCCACAAAGGGCGCCACTGCCTTGAGAAACCAGCCTATTTTTTTAATGATCCGCTGCATAAGAGGAAGCTTCGCATCTTCGCCTGTCAGAAACGCATAGCTGTTTCTTTTCATCTGATCCGAAATCTTCGTCACAACATCTTTCACATTGCAAAAAAACGGATTGCCGAATTCTGTATCAAAAAGAAGGTTGGACAGCACAATTCGTCTTTCACCCGCTTCGGATTTTTCGCCGATGATCTCGACACCTTCCCCCATGGCCTCCTGTATAATCTCAGCCAGCTGCTTCTGAGTGATTTCTGCTGAAGCGGAGATATTATACAGGGAATGCTTGTGTTCCTTGCAGGCCACTACACGATAGATGAACTCAACAGCATCATTCAAAAAAAGCAGAGAAAAACTGGTATCCTCCTGATAAGTGATCTTCTTTTTCTCGAAAGCCTGAAGGCACATTTCACTACAAATATCCGTCACATCCTTCCGGGCGCTCGGAATACTGTACAGATGATCCAGACGCAGCGTGATAATGTCAAGCCCTCTGTTCCTCCGGTAGCTCTCGCACATTTCCTCAGCCTGAGCCAGCGCCATACCCCGGAGTCCATTGGGTGTGGTCTCTGTATCTTCTGAGATATCCTCCGGATAGTGCTGCTCATAAACGGCATCCGATGACAAGAATACAAATCTGCCATGGGCCAACATGGCATAAGCCATCAAAAGATTCATCAAACTGGAAGAAAACTTTACAGATGCCGTCTCCTCGTTGTTCCAACGGAAATTTGTATCGTATGCGCCGAGGAAGATGGTCAAATCCGGATGTACGCTCTCAAAAATCTCGTTCAGACAACTGTTGTCATATGTAAAATTATACCGCTCAAATACCTTCTGATAAGGCGCCTTGCCGAATCTGTCACCTGTAAGCAGATAGATCCGGTGACCTTCCTTATTGAGCTTAATAATCAGGTTATCGGCCAAACTACCGGGACCGCCAATCAGCAATACATTCATATACCCTCTTTTCCGCTGTTCAAAGACAGCTTGTTCTCCTCGGTTTCCTCTATCCCAAATTCAGCCAGCTGCGCCAGAAATTGTTCTAGGTCCTTTTCCACCACTTCACTGGAAACCTGATATTCCCGGCCCAGGACATCCACAATATGCTTCTGGCTGCATCCCTGCTCCATCATGCGCCAGATGTCTGCGCCCACTTCGTTCATGGTAAGCGGTCTTTTATACGGTACACCCTCCTGCCATGTATCCAAAAGCCAATATTGTCCGGCGGCATAGCGTAGTTGATATCTCATGGATTGCTTCCTTCATTGTTGTTTGTACACATCAATAAGATTATAACATATTTTTTTCAATAAAAAAAGTCCCTCTGACCTCTTCGCAGTATAATACTACTGCTAATGCATTTACATCTGGCTTTAGTTTAGTAAAAGCTCCAACACAGTATTCCAGTTTTTCAGTATGTTCTCCATCTGAAACTTCTCCATATTGTCCTGAGCATGTGCAGAGAACTGCTTCCGCAATTCATCATCCCTCATAAGTAAATCAAGTTTCTGAGCCATATCCTCACGGTCAAAGGCTTTGACCAGATATCCGTTAATACCATCCTCAATAATTTCACTGGGACCGGGAATATTAAAGCTGACACTTGGCAAATGAAATGCCTTCGCCTCCAAGAGACACATGCTTAGCCCTTCTGTCCGGGAAGTCATAACATAAATTTGTGCCTTTTTCAGGTAAATGTTTACATCTGCTGCCCTACCGATCAGTATCAACTGCTCTCCCAACCGATTTTTCTCAATAAACTCTTCTAGAAAAGCCCGTTCCTCTCCTTCTCCGACTACCAGCCATTTCCAGTCTGGATTCTTGCGCAAAACATGACACGCAACCTCGGCGAGCATATCCATACCCTTGAGTTGAATCAGATGCCCCACTGTAATCAAGCATTTTTCCTTTTCTGTTTCCCCCACATGGGATAATTCCTGCATAGGGTTATAAATGGTTGCAATTTCCTTGCTTCTACCCAGTTTCCCCATATATGCATTTTTACCACTCTCTGTTAGTGTGATGACATAATCTGTGCGCCTTACCGAATACTTCAATATACAGCGTCGGTATAAAGATTTCATTTCAAATTCAAAATCGAAGTGCTCCCAGGAAATAACCTTGGTTTTCAGCCCCCTTGTCGCCGGTATGGAGAGAACATCCAGCACAATGTCAATATCGATGATCACATCAATTTGATGCTGCTTAATAAAACGTCTGAGACGAGGGAGCACTTTGAGATATCCAGGACCAGGATGAATCCACCTGTCCCCCAATGTATAGCGTTCTATCCCGCTTGCCAACGCAAAAAAAGGGGTACTTGCCTGCTCCACAAGGCTCAGAAACATTATCTGATATTTTCCCTGCCTTGCGAGGGCGTTAGCAATCATGGAGGAAACTCTCTCCGTTCCACCATCCCTCGTGATATCTCCCGAAAAAAAACAAACCTTTTCCATAATAATGCTTAATCCCTTCTGAAAATATCTCCTGTATACACCTTCTGCCGCACGCCAGTCAACTCCTTTGCATATTGTTTTGCAATAATGTCACCACATTTTTTACTCTTCCAAGTCATTCACCATATGGCTGCCGCAGAAAGTGGCACCAACCTCTCGTGAAGGCTCGAAATGATTACTGTCGTTCCTTGGCTTTGAACCGCTTCATACCCCATCGGATACTGTTTTGCCTGAAAGATAGACAGTCCCGCATAGCCACTTCCTGCAACTGCAATAACCATTCTTTGTTTCACCATCTCTCAGTTGTCTTTTTCCCATGTTCTTTATTTATTATTTTACTCCATAACCCACAGTTCGTCAAAGACTTTATCTTGTATATGTTGATTGCAAAATCTTCCATCATGCTCAGACAAAGGGAAAGGCTGTCATTGTCACATAGAATTGTAACACATGCCAGCCTCCACAAAAACTCTGACTTACACTAAATGTCACGCTGATTACCAAAACTGTCAAAATCATTCCCTGAGCCCTGAGGCATCAGGTCATTAAATCCGCCCTCTGGCAACGGAGGTATCTCTGGCATATCTCCGCCGAATCCCCCTTCCGGTATCTGGGGCATTTCTCCACCAAAATTTCCTTCCGGCATCTTCGGTTGTTCCCCGTCACCCCCGTCAAAGCCATCCTCTGGCCGCCAGTCCTGGCCACGGCCTTCGCCCTGACCTCTTCCGCCATCCTGACCTCTTCCGTCACCCTGGCCTCTTCCGCCGCTCTGTCCTCTTCCGCCTCCCTGGCCGCGTCCGCCGTCAGGCTTGCCGAAACCATCTCCCGGGCCGCCCCAGTTACCGGGATCTCCCATGCCGCCATGTCCGCCAAAGCCGCCCATTCCGTTTCCGTAAATCAGGCTCTCCAGCGTGATCTCCGTTTCATTTCCTCCTGCCGACAGCGTATAGGTTCCGCCCTGTTTCAGCTGTGGACAGCTGACCACAACAGAGCTGAAGGCGCTCTCCGCTGTATAACTCACCAATACATTCCCCTGATCATCCAGGAGCCGCACCTCGTCCCCGGCCTTGCAGTTTGCCACATTGGTCAGTATGGATCCCTGGGTGGAGGTCTCACCGAAATTCATCGCCATCTGAGGAGTTCCCACTGCCACCAGCACACCGCCTGTGATCTGCCCTGATCCGCCGTAGTCCAGTGCACCGTTTGCGCCGTTCTCCGGGCCGGACACATACGTCTCACCGCCCGTCACGATCAGGTCCCCGTTGGAATCCAGACCGTCGCCTGCCGCATTCACATAAAGAATCCCGCCTGAGATGGTCACAGTGGAATCAGTAGCCCCGAACATCTCACCCCTGCCCATTCTGCCACCGAAACCGCTCTGATCGTTTCCGCCTGCGGCGTTCACACCGTCATCCGTAACATTAATGTGTATCTCGCCTCCGGCGATCACTATATGATACCCCTCAATTCCCTCATAACCGTCCGTAATATCCACTCTGCCGCCGGCCACCGTTGCCGTCTCGTCAGAGTGCAGCCCGTCATCCCCGGTGGCAAGCTGCAGGCTGCCGCCTGTCACGGTCAGATTTCCTGCCGCATGAAGGGCATCGTCCTGTGCGTCTATCACAACGGTGCCTCCATTGATGGTCATTGCAGCACCGGCCTTTATCCCCTTAGTGCTGACAGTGTCTCCATTCTCATCCCTGGCAACAGTCCGGTTATTGCTGCCGTTACCGGCCAGAATGCTGAAGCTTCCCCCATCTATCTGAAGGCAATAGCCCGCGCTGATGCCATCTCCGTCAGATATGATGACAAACTGGCCATCCGCAACATACACAAATCCCTTTTCTGAGTTGTCATTGTTCTCCGAATGTATTCCATCCTTACCGGCAGTGAGGTTCAACTGACCGGCCGCTATGCGCACGCTGTCCTTGCCCTCAAGTCCGTGCCCCTCTGCGCTGACGGTGAGAATTCCCCCTGCCACCACCAGGTCGTCCTTGGTCACCACGCCGTGCCCTTCCGCCGCCTCAATCTCCAGGCTGCCCGTACCGTTGATAGTCAGATCGCACTTTGCAAATATGACCCCGTCGATGCTGTTTTCGTCTATTTCGGTATAGCTGCCGCTTGAGAGGCTGTTCTTTGAGCTCTCAGCCAGGGTAATAAACAGCTTGTCGGCTTTCTTTGCATAAATAGCCGCATTGGTCCCATTGGAAAGCTCCGCACCGTCCAGCACCAGCTGAACTTTGTCCGTGTCGGCTGCCTCCACTGCGACCATGCCCTCCAAGCTGCCGGAAAGGATGTAGACACCCTCCTCCGTGATGGTGACGGTGCTGCCGGAGATGACCACGGACTTAGCATCACAGGAAGCGCTGCTGCCTGTCAGCGCAATGGTTATGGCATCGGTCAGGTCATAGTCGCATCTTAAGTCCCTGTCCGTAAACATTTCCTCCACTGGCAGCAGATTTTCCGCAGCCGCAGTAGCTGCCTGCCCCTGGCCGGAAACAGCCGCCACGTTTCCTTGGTCCAGAGTGTCCGCCACTTGGTCCAAATCCTGTCCGCCGCAACTTGTCAGACTGAAAACTGTCAGGGCCGCCGTTACAGCGAAGGAATATAGTTTCATAAACACTTTTCTTTTCATTTCGTTACTCTCCTTGTCCGTTTTAACGGACACTAACTCAATCCAGACATCAGTTCAAGCCACTGAACTTCATTTTATTCCGAACACTAATTCAAGCTTTTATAGAGCATGGCTTACAGCTCGTAAGCCACCGTCTCCTTCTGACTGATAGAGATTTCCAGGTTGCCATTGCGGCAGCGGAGTTTGTCGATGAGTTCCTTCTCCGCTTCGCTGTTCTTCAGCACGATGTTGTAGGTCAGCTTAAAAAGGCTTCCCATATTCACGGTCTTTACCTGTTCCAACTCATGGGACCGGGTATATTCCTTCAACACATCGTCAAACACCCCTGTGTAGTCCAAATCCTCCGGGATGGTGATGTGGAGCACCTTGTAAAGGGCCTCATGCTTTTTGCTGCCAAAATCAAAGCAATTATACACGACTGTCACACCGCCCAGCACCAGTGCAAACAGCACTGCATAGCCCAGATAGCCCATACCAGCGATCAGCCCCGTACACATGGCAAGGAATATGGCGCAGATTTCTTTTGCGGTACCAGGCACGGAACGGAATCGCACAAGGCTGAAGGTTCCTGCCACCGCCACACCTGTGCCAATGTTGCCGTTTACCATCATGATCACTACGCACACCACTGCCGGCAGGATCGCCAGGGTCAGCAGAAAGCTCTTGGTGTAGCGGTTCTTCACTGTGTATGCGCCGGCCAGGAGCAGCCCCACCAGCAATGATACCGCCAGGCACAGCAGAAACTCCCCTATGGTAATCGCGCTTGCAGACTGTGCGTCAGTATCAAAAACTCCTCTAAATAGGTTAAGCATATACTTCTTCCTCCTCTTTCTCTCTGATCAACATTGTCGTGTACGCGCTTCCGTA
Source organism: Acetatifactor sp. (assembly GCA_022511385.1). Classification (GTDB taxonomy): domain Bacteria; phylum Bacillota; class Clostridia; order Lachnospirales; family Lachnospiraceae; genus Acetatifactor. The sequence goes on along the minus strand of JAFLRN010000011.1, from coordinate 8,573 downwards.
CTTGGAAAACGATGTTCTCTGCAATTTCTGACCAGTAAGGATATCCACCATCCATAGCGGAATGCTGCCGGCGGTTTTCAATTCCATCAGGATCTGACCGGGCTTTAAAATATTCTCCCCATAAATACCCGCCTCCAGAGACAGGTCCGTAGTCCGCCAGAGGATGTTTTCGTCGAATGTCACGCGGAAGCTGCCATCACCCTTCTCAAAGAAGGCTTCTCTTTCGTATGAAAGGAACACTCTAGGAGCCAAAGTCCCATAGAATTGGCGGAAATAGTCGATCTCGTCAGTGATCTGGCAGCGCTTTGGAGCAGGGAGCCTGCCAGCCAGGTAGTCGGCGGCTTCCTTCTCGCGGATACCAGTGCGGCGTTTATAGACTATGGAGTTATACTTCTTTTTCAGTTCTATGAAGACCTCATCCTCCGGCTTGGCGGTGCAGTAGCTTCTGACCCGGAGTTTTTCTTTGTAGAGGGGTCTTTCCAGAGATCTGCGGACCAGGCGGTAATTGTCTGTGTCGTAATAGAGATTGCGGATGGTGCTGCGGCCGAAGCTGTCGGGCTCCATGTGAGGGGCCATGGCAGATAGGACGGCGTCTTTTTGTTCTCTGGTCAGGAAGTATTTGATTTCGTATCGCTCAAAAACCATGGGAGATGCCATTGTTTGTACTCCTTTTTATGTAAAATATTTGTTGGATGGAACTTTGATAGAGTTAGGTTAGCAGATGAACCTAAATGGAACCTTAAGGGAAATGTGAAGAAATTGTGATTTTTATATTGACTGAGTATTGCGAAAGAGTTTAGGCTAGAGTGCTACAGGGAAATACAGCATGGTCGCATACATAGATACGTGCGGTTAAAGCGCGGTCGAAGCGTGGTTACTGCAAGTGACGCCGGAAGGCGGGTATTGTTCCCATCCAGACACGCCTTACGCTCGAACTGGAACGCAGAGGACACAAGGTGCCAAAGAAATGGCACCTGGCTCGACAGTACCTCGCTAAGTGCCGGCGTTCCTCCACGGTCCGACTGGAAACAATGCCACCTTCCGGCTGGTTACTGGCATATTCATTAATCGGAAAATACATCAGTTCTCATGCACAGTCATTTATTTTTGCATCATATTCAGTTCGGAAAAATCAGGGTGAGCATCGATTTCTTCTGATTTTCCGTAGGTATCTGGAGTTTACCGCTGCGCAGTAATGCAAATAGGCAATGAATTAAGAACCAGCCATCGGAGTGGAATAAAAATTGCAGTTCATATGCTATTACTTTTTGTAAATGGTTTGGAACGGATTTCAGGACTGCTTCGATGTAAGGAGCCTTCAGTTGATCAAATTCTCTCTGATGCTTTTCCTTAATCCTGTCTCCGATGGAGAGTAAACGCTCTTTAATGTCAGTGTTTGCGAGGGCAACGATCTGCCAGCTGGATTTGAAATTGCCATCGTAATCACCGTTGGTTTTTACGTACCCCCGCTGTGCAAGCCATGCATATTCATCCTTGGAAAGTGTTTCTTCCTGCTCTCTTGCATAAAGGGAAAGAATACGTTTGGCATCCTCGGAATACTGTAACCCGAAATGCTCAGCTCTTTTGTCCGACCATTCACTGTCGATCTGCCATAGAATGTTCTCGCCGTCTCCATTCCACATGGGACCGCACCAATTTTTCATATGAACATAGTCATCGGGCAGAACTACTTGGTCAGATACTACCCCCGCATGGAAAATATTCTGTCCACCGTCAGGCCGAATTGTTGCCACCTCTTCAAAGGAAATGCTCTTATCCATCAGCTGTTCACCGGACCAGGCGGCAATGTAGGGAATCAGGGACCACAGGATAAAGTTGCGGTCTGCCCGTTTTGACTCTGTCAGCGAAATCGGCTCATCCGTCTGCCAGCAAACAATATCCGGATCGTCCAGGATGCCGCTGCTGTTAAGCTCCTCGTACAGATCATCAGCGAACAATTCCGCCGCTCTTTTGTACATATCATTCTGCATTACAAGAAGCTCTTGAGTAGGCTCATCAATAATAAAATTAATGATATATTTATCCTTCTGAACCTGCAGGAATCCATATTCTTCCAGGAATTCCGCCTCATTTTCCACATACACGGGAGAAACGCCCAGCTCGTCTGCAATCTCGTTGACCGTCTTAGCTGTATTGCGCAAACAATAGCAAATGTTCTGGGACAACGCTGAACGGAAGAAAATGTCCAGTGATTTTGTACCGCTGGAACCGTTGATGCCGTAGGATTGGAATGTAATGGGATTAAATTTTAACTCGCTCATATTTCTCATAGTATCCATACCTCTTTTCAATTCTTTTTTTGCCTCAAACAAGTGCCATTTGACAGTTCCGAGAGGTATTTCAAGCTCTTGAGCTATATCCGCCAGCTTACGGTTTTCAAAATAATATGCAATGACAATCTGCCGCTGCAGCTTTGAAAGATAAGCAATCTCTCTCTGCAGGTGACGAATGGATTCGCTATTATCCTCCGCATCCAATTCCGAGCGGGGATCTGCAAGCAATTCGGTCATGTCGTCAATGGAAACGCCCATCATACTTTTTGCAGAGTTGCGATAATAATTGCTGAGGGCATTATGGGCAACGGTCCAGATATACTTTCCCATATCTGCAACATCATCCTTGACTAAAAGCGCACGGAATGCCTTCAGCACGATCTCCTGGGAAAGATCCTCCGCATCGTGTATATTTTTGCACCGTTTCAGAGCGAATCCAAAGATCGGCTGCAGATATTCTGTTATGGTTTTCTCTACGTCCTGTCTGTTCACTTGTCTGTACCTCTTTGAAAGCTTTCACCCATATAGACACATAAAAGTGAAAAGGTTGGACTTTTGAACCATTTTTTGATCACCCAATAAAAAGATTCACCCAATAGTATCTGCCATTCGCATAGTAGCAGGCCAGCGCTGCCTGACTGAAGGATGCATTCAGTATATTTGCCTTATGGCCCTCGCTGTTCCACCAGCCCTCCGCTACGGACTGCGCAGTAGAATATCCGTAGGCAATGTTCTCCCCAGCCGTTGTGTAGGAAACAGTGAACGCCGTAAAGCAGCTCTCCCCATTCGGTCTGGTGTGGGCAAAGGAGGTCACGATCTCTGCTGCCCGAACCTTACAGTTTTCATATAAAGAATCATTCCATGTCAAAGCGGCAATTCCATTGCTGGTACGGTATTCATTCACTGCCGCAAAAGCCGCCTGGGCCATTTCCAGATTGTAATCGGAAGCTGTGGAGGTGGTTTCCTGACTGCTTTGATTATTCTGATTTCCGTCATTCCCCTGAGGTGTATCGGTGTTTACCTGCGGTGCGGGACGTTTTGTCAGAGTGACGGTAAGCACCTTCTCTGTGGTATTTCCAAGCGCATCCGCCGCATAGTAAGTCAGCGTATAAGTACCGGTCTTCCCATTTTGCAGATGCTCCAGTACATCCGCCAATTCCTCCTCATCAATCTGATAAGTGCATTCCTCTTCAGAAAAAACATTGTCCTCCAGAGTAACCCCCTGATAAAAATCATAATTTTCATCCAGGTAAACTGTTACTTTCTCCCTGCGCAGTTTGATCTGCGGTCCGGTTCCGTCTACTAAAAAATACACTGGAGCAGTCACCATATTTCCGCTTCTGTCCAGTGCCGCGGCATTGACAAGATACAGTCCCTCCTCTTCCGGCAGGATAATGCTGTCGCTAATTTCTTCCCTTGCCATTCCCGAATCTTCCAGATACTCATAAGAGGGGCTGTCCGTTTCCGGTATAGCAAGTTCCGCCTCCTCCACTTTTTCCAGCCCATAATATCCATACACATACTCCTGATCATTGTCAGAAACAGCGGCAAACAAGGCATCCGCTGCAACTGTGCTCCCAGGCGTCACAATATCATATCCGCGAAGGAGTTCCATCTCCGGACAGGTGGTATCTCTGACGATCACGGGAAATACAAAGCTATCTTCATAGCCGGATATCTTGATCTCATATTCTCCCGGAGAGGAAAGGTCCACATTGCTTTCCAGTATATACTCCAGGTATCTGTCATCGCTTACGGATACATAGTCCTTTACATCCCCACTAAGCGTGTATTCCTCCCCCAGCTCAATAACCAGAGTCTCCCAGTCAAGCGGTGTCACTGTCGGCTTCGATATCTCGACTGTGTCTTCCAGAGAGGTATCGTCTTTGTTTTCTTTCTCCTCGCTCGTTGTGTCACCGCAGCCGGAGAACGCCACCATTACACTCAGAAGCAGCGCCGTCACTCTACACATTCTGCTGACCCTTTTGTTTGTGTTTCTCATTTTTTTGTTTCTCATGCTTTTCTTCCCCCTGCCTTTGTTTTCCATTCCTGCCGGTACCCCCACCGTTTGTAACTGCACTACTAGCTGTCCAATATGCACTCCATCCACAAACGAAAGATTCGCCTATACATCCTCCCCTTCAAATTTCTTTCTCAGCTTCAGATAGTGTTCGTAATACTCCGGCTTTTTCTCTTTCAGACGCTCTTCGATCTCTTTTCGGTGACACCTTAACAATTCTAAAGCTTCCGGGCTTAAGTTCTTCATCTTCTCCTCGATAATATGACGGCGCTGCTCTATTCTCTGTTCGATTTCCTCAATATCCGCGTATCCCTTCTCCTCCAGATCCGATAAGTAGAGCTCCAGCCAGTTCAACAGCTCATCCTCATCAAACAGGCCTACACGGCCCCAGGAAGTGGTTTTTTCTGTCCTGACAATATTCTCCATACTATAATCACCGGAGTGAACGATTTTTTCTGCCACCTCCGCCGCAAGAGCTTCCATTTTCTCTCCTGCTCCCTCGCCAAATGCCCACTCAAATTCCGCAAGGCGCTCATTGGCTTCCACATACGAATATTTTTCTGCCTTATCTATGCCCTCCAGCGGATACGGTTTATTTACGCCCGCTGCACGAAGGGCAAGGGACACTGTTCGTCTCACAGAGCCCTCTTCGATCAAACTTCCTGCACCAAAGGCACGAAGCTGATCATTCACGGCATCCACATGCTCGGTCAGGTAAAAGTAAACGCCTCTGGCATTCAGATTCCGCTTGAGGATCACCAGACGCTCAGCTGCCGTAATATCAATATTTCCAATTCCTCTGGCATCCACAATGACCTGTCTGGTATCCTCCTTCAGCGCCTTTCCAATATCCTCCTGGAAGGCGCCTATGTTGGCAAAAAAGAGATTCCCGCTGAACCGGTATATAATGGTATGCTCAATAGGACATGCACTCCTGTTGCGGCTCAGATTATGCAGTCCTTCATGCCCCGGTATCACCCCCAGAAACGCCTTGGGCGGAATAACAGCACGTACGATCACTGCAATAAAGGACAGAATCACACCGATGACCACGCCGTATATGGTGCCAAGGATCAGCACACCAAGGAAAGCCGCCATGAAAATAGCAAATTCCTGCTTATCTGCTTTCCAAGCCTTCTTTGCAATATCAAATTTCAGAATCCCCAGAAGTGCCGAAAATATAATTCCCGTCAGCACCGGAACCGGAAGATACTTTAAAAGCCCTGTACCAAAAAGCAGCACAAGGATCATTGTGACACCCGCTGTGACCGACATGATCTGGGATTTACAGCCGTACTGGTCTGCAATGCCGCTTCTGGAAACACTTCCGTTGACAGGACAGCACCCCACCAGTGCACTTGCCACATTGCCGGCCGCATAGGCCAGCACTTCCCGGTTATTGTTGATCTTATAATTGTATTTCAATGCATAATTGCTGGTTGCCAAAAGCGTCTGGGCCATGATCACCAACGCAATGGTAAGGGACAGTACAATGATCTCTTCCGCATTTGGGATAAGCAAGGTGATATCCGGCACAACAATCCTGGGCAGCCCTGCCGGGGCCTCCGGGAGCAGCTTCACGCCGTATCTGTCCAAGTGAAAAAACGCCTCTATCCCTGCACCCACAGCCATCAAAATCACTGACACAGGAACTTTCGGCACTGTTTTTCTGGCAATCTGGAGGATCACAACGGTTCCCACACCCAGCGCTGCCGACAAAAGGTTAAAAGAAGGCAGCTCCTGCCAGATATGATAAAGCAATACAAACAGTTCCCCCGTTCCCGCATTTCCTCCAAAAAACTTTGGCACCTGCATCAGGAGGATGGTACATCCGATTCCTGAAATAAATCCGCCCATAACCGGCTGGGATATGTAATTTACCAGTTTTCCCGCTTTTATGGCAAAAAGCAAAAGCAGCCAGCAGGCTGTGACCAGTGTGATCACCGGGACAATCGCGATGGCCTCCTCTGAGCCGGAGACAATCTCAAGAGTGGCAAGGGTGCTGCCCACCAGCGCCGCCGGGGTGGCATCTACGCCAAATACAAACTGGGGCGACGAGGTGATCAGTGCATAAACCATCACAGGTAATACGGAGCCGTAAAGGCCGTATACCATAGGAAGCCCTGCGATCTGCGCATAGCCCATGGAAATCGGGATCGACACCAGCGCCACAACAATTCCTGATAGGATGTCCTTTGCAAGATACTCTTTCTTATAATATTTCATTTAGCCTCTTAACTCCCACCCTTGTATATTCCAAGCTGCCCAATTTCATAATTCCTTATAGACAGACCACGAACATTCCGTTAATCCGCTCTGTCACGTGTTCAGAAAAAAGAAAGTATACCTCATCATTGTATCCTATACTACTGCCGACAAAGGTATACTTCTCTACATTATGTCTTCCTATGAAATCCTCCATCCGAACAGGAGGGCTCAGATGAAGTGTTTTCATTTCACACTATCTACTCCGTGGGAGCAACAGATGCCATTGTGTCCGCCACATTCACAATCTCGGGGCCTGACCCTGACACCTCCGCATTTTCAGCAACCTCCTGAGGATCATCGTATTCCTTCTTCTCCTCATCCTTCCAAAGGGACTTATGCTTTTCACGCTTCTCCCGCTGGACCATTGCTCCCACATTCTTTGCGACCTGATACATATCCATGCTGAATTCCATTAGCTTCTTCTCATCCGAGAACGGAACGATATCCCCCTTCATGATCCGGCGTGCGACCAGCAAGATCTTGCCCATGTCTGCGGCATATTCTGCAGATGCATCCTTCTGCTGCTCTGCCACCGTGGCATTCCAATGTGCGCAATACTGCTCCGTCAACTGGCTCAGATAATCCTGATATTCCTTCTGCTTTTCGTCCAGCGCCTTCAAGGTCAATTCTAAGGTAGCCGCCTCTTCTCCATACTTCGCCTGGCCATACGCTTCAGTCTCCATTTTTGTCCTGAGAGTCTCCAACTGCTTTGACACAGCCGACTTTTGGGTCCGATATGCCTGCACCTGCTCTCTGTAGATTTGCTGTGCTTCTCCAATCTTCATTTTTCTCACCATCCATGCATGCTTTTCAGACACATCCGTGTGCCTATATGATTTATCGACATGTTAACAAGAAAATCTAATGAATTGGCACGTTCAAATTTGAACGTGCCAATTCACCAGATTTTGGGAGATGTTTCTTAAACAATAAATTTCTCAATATCCACTAACAATGCCTGTACTTTACTTTCCAGATCAAGCACAATCTGATTGGAACCGTCCACTATATTGGACAATTCTCCGGTCATTGCTGATGTTTCCTGTGCTACTGAGGCGTTGTCCTGAGCCAGATTATTTAATTTGTCAAGGGAACGCGTTACGTTAGTTCTCTGATTCTCAATCTCCCCGGTCATGGTACCGATGGTCTGTACTGCATTAACACAGTTATCCAGTTCATGATAAAGTTCCTTGAAAATATCATATGTTTCGGACAAGGATGACACCTGCACATCTACCGATTTGTTCATTTCCTTCATAATCTGAACTGATTTGGAAGTATTTGCAACCAGTTCCTCTATCACATGTCTGATCTCCTCTACCGAAGATGCCGACTGATTAGCCAGCTTACCGATTTCATCCGCAACTACCGCAAAGCCTTTTCCTGACTCACCGGCTCTCGCTGCCTCAATACTTGCATTCAAAGCAAGCAGGTTCGTTTGGTCCGCAATCTCATTGATTAGGTTCGCGGCCACCTCAATCTGTTGTACCGCCTGATTCGTTGCTTCGGTCTGATTGGCCATTGCAGTAATATTTTCTCTGGCACTGTCATTGACTTTGATGAGATTATTTAAGGTATTCATGGACTGCTCGCTCAAACGCTTCATATCTTTGGCATTATCATCCAATACCTTTATCTCATCATCCGCACGTTCGATCCGCTCTGCCATAACACTGACCTCACCTGCCGCATCGTCAGTGGAAGAAGCTTGTTCATTGACATTATTTGCAATTGAGTTGACAGCCGTGGAAGTTTCATCTATGGATAATTTCATATTGTTAAATGCACTGTCAAAACTGTTAAGAGCCCCACTCACACCACTTGCCACTTCCGTGATATCCTGTAAAAGCTTACGCGTACTTCGACGTGCAGCACCAAGCAGTTCTCCGGTCTGTCCAATCTCATTCTTCGCTTTTACGTGTACCTCCCATGTCAAATTACCTTCAGCAAGGTGTCTTGCAAATTCCTGAATTTCCTTCAGGGGCTTCACC
>JAFLRN010000109.1 GCA_022511385.1 Acetatifactor sp. | reverse complement strand
CAAACAATTCAGCGGCGCCCTTAGACGGAGCCGAAATCCACTGCCTACGCAGACTAAGGTGCGGTACTTTCGCACCTTAGTCGAAGTTGGCAGTTAGTTTGGCGGAGCGTTGCCGCGTGCGTGGGGGCATACCCACCGCATGATGCCGTCACTTGCAGAAAAAGAGTATGGATGGCTGATGAGTGAAAAGAAACTTTCCTTAATGGAACGAATTATTTTAGTAAATGTTCTTGTGATTTCTCTGATTTCCTATATAATAGAAGGAAGAGAAAAAAATGTAACATAAACCACCTCAGGAGGATATACCAATGCCAAAAAGAACAGATATTCACAAGGTGCTTATTATCGGCTCCGGCCCCATTGTCATCGGCCAGGCCTGCGAGTTCGACTATTCCGGCACACAGGCCTGTAAGGCGCTGCGCAAGCTGGGCTACGAAATCGTGCTGGTGAATTCCAACCCCGCCACGATCATGACGGACCCGGAAATCGCGGATGTCACCTATATTGAGCCTTTGAACGTTCAAAGACTGGAACAGATCATTGCAAAGGAGCGCCCGGATGCGCTGCTGCCGAACCTGGGCGGACAGTCGGGACTGAATCTGTGTGCGGAGCTAAATAAAGAAGGCATCTTAGCTAAATACAATGTGAAGGTAATCGGCGTGCAGGTAGACGCTATCGAGCGCGGCGAGGACCGGATTGAGTTCAAAAACGCCATGAACGCACTGGGCATTGAGATGGCCCGCAGCCAGGTGGCCTACAGCGTGGAGGAGGCATTGGACATTGCGGACCAGCTGGGATATCCTGTGGTGTTGCGTCCCGCTTACACCATGGGCGGCGCCGGCGGCGGACTGGTCTATAACCGTGAGGAGCTGAAGACTGTCTGCGCCAGAGGCCTTCAGGCCAGTCTGGTTGGACAGGTCCTGGTGGAGGAATCTGTGCTGGGCTGGGAAGAGCTGGAGCTGGAGGTTGTGCGCGATGCGGACAACAATATGATCACCGTCTGCTTCATTGAAAATATCGACCCCATGGGCGTCCATACGGGCGACTCCTTCTGTTCTGCTCCCATGCTGACCATCTCTGAGGAAACCCAGAAACGTCTGCAGGAGCAAGCCTATAAAATCGTGGAATCCGTACAGGTCATCGGCGGAACCAATGTGCAGTTCGCCCATGATCCCAAGACGGACCGCATCGTGGTCATTGAGATCAATCCCCGTACCTCCCGCTCCTCGGCATTGGCTTCCAAGGCAACCGGTTTCCCCATTGCGCTTGTGTCGGCTATGCTGGCATCTGGCCTGACCCTGAAGGACATTCCCTGCGGAAAGTACGGAACGCTGGACCGCTATGTGCCGGGCGGCGATTATGTAGTGATAAAATTTGCCCGCTGGGCATTTGAGAAATTTAAAGGCGTGGAGGACAAGCTCGGTACCCAGATGCGCGCCGTTGGCGAGGTCATGAGCATCGGCAAAACCTATAAGGAGGCCTTCCAGAAGGCAATCCGCTCTCTGGAAACCGGACGCTACGGCCTTGGACATGCCAAGGATTTTGACTCCCTGACAAAGGAACAGCTTCTGCAAAAGCTGATCACACCTTCCAGTGAACGACACTTTGTAATGTATGAAGCACTTCGCAAGGGCGCGACCGTAGAAGAAATCCACGAGATCACTCATGTGAAGACCTGGTTCATCCAGCAGATGAAGGAGCTGGTGGAGGAAGAGGAACAGCTTCTGAAGTCCAAGGGATTCCTGCCTGCGGATGATGCTTTGATCGCTGCCAAGAAGGACGGCTTCTCAGACAAATATTTGAGCCAGCTCTTACAGATACCTGAAGAGGATATCCGCAATCGTCGGATCAGCCTGGGTCTGGAGGAGACCTGGGAGGGTGTTCATGTCAGCGGCACTCCGGATAGCGCTTATTACTTCTCCACCTATAACGCACCGGACAAGAATCCCATAAAGAACGACAAACCCAAGATCATGATCCTGGGCGGCGGACCCAACCGTATCGGTCAGGGCATCGAGTTCGACTACTGCTGTGTACATGCTTCCCTGGCTCTGAAAAAGCTGGGCTTTGAGACCATTATTGTCAACTGCAACCCGGAGACGGTGTCAACGGATTACGACACCTCCGATAAGCTTTATTTTGAGCCTCTTACTCTGGAGGATGTGCTGAGTATTTATAAAAAGGAACAGCCCCTGGGTGTCATCGCCCAGTTTGGCGGCCAGACTCCTCTAAACCTGGCGGCAGACCTGGAGAAGAACGGCGTAAAGATTCTCGGTACTTCTCCTTCTGTCATCGACCTGGCTGAGGATCGTGACCAGTTCCGTGCCATGATGGAAAAACTTGATATTCCCATGCCAGAGTCAGGCATGGCAACCACCGTGGAAGAAGCGCTAGCGATTGCTGCACAGATCGGCTACCCCGTGATGGTGCGTCCTTCCTATGTCCTTGGCGGCCGCGGAATGGAGGTCGTATATGACGATGACAGCATGACCGAATATATGAACGCGGCTGTGGGCGTGACACCGGACCGTCCCATCCTGATCGACCGTTTTCTGAATCATGCATTGGAGTGCGAAGCGGATGCCATCAGCGACGGAACCCACGCCTTTGTTCCTGCCGTGATGGAGCATATCGAACTGGCTGGCATTCACTCCGGCGACTCCGCATGTATCATTCCTTCCGTGCATATCTCGGAGGAGAATGTGGCGACCATCAAGGAATATACCCGCAAGATTGCGGAGGAAATGCACGTAAAAGGCCTGATGAATATGCAGTATGCCATTGAGAATGGCAGAGTTTACGTCCTGGAGGCGAACCCCCGGGCATCCCGTACCGTGCCTTTGGTATCCAAGGTCTGTAATATCCGGATGGTGCCTCTGGCAACGGAGATCATTACCTCGGAGCTGACCGGCAAGCCCTCTCCCGTTCCCACCTTAAAAGAGCAGGAAATTCCTAATTACGGTGTGAAGGAATCTGTGTTCCCCTTCAATATGTTTCAGGAGGTGGACCCCATCCTTGGACCCGAGATGCGTTCCACAGGAGAAGTGCTGGGACTGTCACGCTCTTACGGCGAGGCGTTCTACAAGGCTCAGGAGGCAACCCAGTCCAAGCTGCCCCTGGAGGGCACCGTGCTGATCTCCGTAAACCGAAAGGATCGGGAAGAAGTAGTGGAGGTGGCAAGACAGTTTGCGGACTGCGGCTTCCATATTGTGGCTACAGGAAATACTTGTGAGACGATCCTAAACGCCGGTATACCCGCCGAAAGGGTGAACAAGCTGTATGAGGGCCGCCCCAACATCCTTGATCTGATCACCAACGGCAAAATCGACCTGATCGTGAATTCGCCCATCGGCAAGGACAGCGTCCACGACGACAGCTACCTGCGCAAGGCCGCCATCAAGGGAAAGGTTCCTTACATGACCACAATTGCCGCTGCCAGGGCAACAGCAAGCGGTATCCAGTATGTGAAGACTCATGGGAACAGTGAAGTGAAGTCCCTGCAGATGCTGCATAGTGAGATTCATGATAAGGAATAGGAACCTGCAGATGAAGCGGAGAAACAACTGATAAATCAATTTTATTGTGATAATATCCAGCCATGCAAGAAAAATGTAAGATAGAATATACTCATTAATAAATGACCGCGCACTGCCCTTGAGTGGTGCGCGGCGGTTTTTGCCCACATTGATTTACTGAAAGGACAGGAATTGCCATGATAAGAATAGCGCTTTGTGACGACGAAGTCTCTACGCTGAACGAGATGCAGGACTTTCTTGGCCGGTACTGTAGGGAGCGGAACCGGGAGATTGTATATACTAGCTTCTGCAGTCCTTTGGAGCTGTTGAACGAAATCGAACGGGGCGTCCAATTTGACATTCTGTTTCTGGATGTCCTGATGCCTGGACACAACGGGATTGAGACGGCGGCGGATATCCGCGGCTATGACAGCAATATCAAAATAATCTTTCTGACTTCCTCCGCCGAGTTTGCCGTTCAATCCTACACTGTAGGGGCTTATTTTTATCAGCTCAAGCCGCTGCGATGGGAGATCTTTTCCCAGGTAATGGATTCCGCCCTTGAAAAGTGTACGCATGAGCAGGAAAACAGTTTGATTCTGCAGTGTAAAGGCCAGTTTACCCGGATAGAGCTGAGGCAGCTGGAGTTCTGTGAGGTGATCCACCGGACGCTGCTGTTCCATTTGATCTCCGGCAAGATACTTGAGAGCACCGGCCGCTTGGACGAGCTGAGCAGGAAGCTGTCCCCCTACAACAATTTCCTGCGAATCCACCGCTCCTATATCGTCAACCTGGACTATGTACAGAGCATTTCCTACCGGGCCGTCACCATGACCAGCCTGACAAAAATCCCCATACCCAGAGGTAAATACAACGAGGTCAAAGACTTATTTTTGGGGAATGCATTTCGAAATGGAGAGGTAAAAATATGATTGATGCTGCGACCCTGATCTCCTTGCTGAATGATGTGGCGGTGAGCATTTTCGGCGGCCTGCTGTCTGCTTCCTTCTGCGGTGCCTTGAACACCCGACGCAATTGCAGATTATTCTGGCTGGGTATGGCGTTGATTCTGATTCCGCAAGGGGCGGTGTGCTTCTTTTGGACCGAGGAATTCCAACGTCAAATCTATCCGCTCATTTTACATCTGCCCCTGTTAATCCTGCTTTACATCCTCACTGGGAAACGGCTGTGGCCCACAATTTCCATCCTGTCCGCCTACCTGTTTTGCCAGATGCGGCGGTGGCTGGCGCTTTTGACAGCGGCAGTGCTGCCGGGAGAAGAACTGACACAAAAGCTGGCCGAACTGGCATTCACTCTGCCGCTTCTGTTGATTTTGCTGCGTTTTACTGCCCCCGCCATCCGACAGTTTATGTATCACCCCGTGCGGACCCAGTGCCAATTTGGTCTGATCCCGGCTCTGTACTACGTCTTCGATTATCTAACGCGAATCTATACAAATCTTTTGTCCAGCGGTTCCCCGGTGGTGGTGGAATTTATGCCCACTGTCTGCTGCGCGGCGTATCTGCTCTTCCTGCTGCATAATTCGGCCGAGGAGCGCAGGCGCAGCCTGTTACAGCAGGTGCAGGACAATCTGCAGCTTCAGATGAACCAGGCCGCACGAGAGATCAGTGACCTGCGGGAATCCCAGGCCGTGACTGCAAAACACCGCCACGATCTGCGCCACCATCTACAATATCTGTTGTCCTGTATCGAAAACGGGCAGACAGAACGGGCGAAGGACTATATTTCCGGAATCTGTGCGGAGCTCGAGGCGCAGCAGGTGAAGCACTACTGCGAAAACGAAGCGGTCAACCTGATCCTCTCCGCCTTTGTCAAGCGGGCGGAAAGAGCAGGAATCCAAATTGATATACGGGGAACGCTCCCCACTGACATTTCTGTTTCGGACAACGATCTATGTGTCATTCTCTCCAATGCGCTGGAAAATGCCCTTCATGCCTGTCTGCCCATAGCCGCGGATGGAACGGCCTGCACCGTCATCGTAGAGTTCCGGTTTCAAGTGCAAAACGGCAGGCTCTTTTTGCAGATCATCAATCCCTGCCGGGAAGAGGTCCGGTTTGAAAAGGGAATTCCGATGTCCAGCCGGCCGGGGCATGGGATTGGCGTGCAGAGCATCCGTGCCCTTGTGGCGCGGCACGACGGCGACTGTCAATTCCTGTTTCAGGACGGTCTGTTTATCCTGCGGCTGTTTCTCTGATCCTTCCTAGCTGCGGCGGCTGCCCTCTCTTCGCCGATTGTCGATTCAGGACATTACGGGTACGATTCATGCACGCCCCTCCCCTTTGTGACAGCAGCGTTTATAATGATACCGTAAGCTGAATGGCTGCATACAAACTTTATATTGTTATGTGAAGCTGTTGGCCAGCTCCTGCCAACGGAAGTTTGCGGCTACGGTTACGCCGAAAAAGGACGTACAAGAAAAATGAACTGCGTATAAGGAGTGAAGACGTGAAACAATTCCAGCTGACTTACGAAAACGATGAGAGATTCCTGAACAAACTGGAGGAAATCAGGCAGTGGTGCGAGACTAATATTGCCTACAGGCTGGTTTTCCGGATTTATTCAGGGGATATGGAGAAAGAGCATATTGCTCATGTTTGTAGCCTTCTGGACAAAAATATGCCTGATGCTCTATATTTAGGGTGTACATCAAATGCCAACATTTTGGACGGTGAACTGACTGAATCAGCAATTTCGGTGACCTGTACTGTCTTTGAAGATCAGTCCACGCAGGTAATGCTGCTGCAATATCCCTTTACGGAAGAGAACTATAAGGATGTTGTAGATGACCTGAAAAGGCACTGTGAGGAAAATCTCTGGGTCAATTCCATTGAAATGCACGCCACGATCATGAATATGTCCATGAAGGGGTACTGTGATGAAATGAGCACACTCAGGAAAGATATTCAGGTGTTTGGCGGCGGCGCGTTCAATCCCGACATGGATGATGAAACCGCATATGTTTTCTCCAAGGGAAACGGTTTTTCCCAGCACGGTATCATTTTCCTGCTGCTGGGCGGTGAGAATTTCCACGCATACAGTACATTTATTTCCGGTTGGAAACCGCTGAAAAGAAGATTTCGTATCACCAGGGCGGATAAAGAGGTCCTGTATGAGTTGGACGGAAAGCCAGCCTTTGAAGTATATCAAAGATACCTGAATATAGAGAAAAACGATAATTTCTTTTCCAACACACTGGAATTTCCGCTTTTTCTGGAGCGGGAAGGAGTCAATATCCTCCGCTGTCCTCTCGCCGCCAACGATGACAATTCGCTGGTTATGTCCTCGGACATGGATGAAGATGCGTTTGTGAATATTGCCTATGGGGATCCTGATACGATCCTGAGCAGTATCATGCAGGACGGACAGAAAGTTGCTGATTTTCAGCCCGAAGTGATTCAAACCTTTTCCTGTGCCGCCAGAAAAGCGTTCTGGGGTGATTTGAACATCAGTAAAGAAACTGTAATATTTAAAGATATGGCCCCCACAGCGGGCTTTTATACCCACGGAGAATTCCTGCGGATGCACGGCAATATGTTGAACTTCAACGTGACTCTGGTCATCGTAGCCATGCGTGAGGGAGATCCGGTGGGCGAGAAAATTGATTTCTGTGGCCCCACCTTCCAGAAACTGGATAAGATTCCCATGATCTGGCGCTTTGTGTCCTTTATTGAAGCTTCCACGGCCGAGTTAGAGGCCATGAATCAGATGCTGTCGCTTGCAGCGATCACAGACGGATTGACCAGATTATATAATCGTGCCGAAATTGAGAGACGAATCCATAAAGCATTGGAGAGGGCAGAAGGTGAACCCGGGGATAGCAGGGTGCATCTAATTATGCTGGACATTGATAATTTCAAGACAGTTAACGATGTATACGGACACAGGGAGGGCGACGAAGTCATCATAGCCTTGTCCAACATACTTAAGAATGTGACCAACGACCTTCCCCAGGCTTCTGCAGGAAGATGGGGCGGCGAGGAATTCATGGTGCT
>JAFLRN010000108.1 GCA_022511385.1 Acetatifactor sp. | reverse complement strand
AGCGTCGCATTGGTAGTGCGGAGGTCACGGGTCCGATTCCCGTCAGCAGCTCGTTGAAAAGTGGCGGAAGTCCTGATTTTAGGGACTTCCGTTTTCTTGTGTCTTGCAAATTTTGAAGACACCTTGAAGACACAGGAAATAGCGAGATATTTGATTAATATAAAAAATATTGTTTATGTATCTTATGGAATATGGTATATTTACCGTATGGGAAACCACAGAGCAAAAGGCGGCTGCCCTCTGATTTTTCGGAGGGGCATACCCTCCAGACGAAAGAAAGGAGGGATGAGCAATGGTTACATATGCGGACTTGTTCCAAATATTGATATTCATTGTCGCCCTGATAGGTCTGATTTATCAGATACTAAAGGACAAAAGAGAATAGCCGCCACTACTGCGAATAGTGACGGCTGACCTCGTAAGAGGTTAAGTGATTTACTGTTCAGGGTAGCCGCCTCTGTGGCTTTCCCTTTTATACTGATACTATATCACACTTTACAAATGAAAGCAACAACTTTGTTCTTCATGGCTCAGAAACTCCAGACAGAAGTTGTAGACACGCCGTAGACAGTGTGCTTTTTCTCCTTGATTTTACTTGCATTTTCGGGTTATTAAAAATCCGATTCCCTTCAGCAGTCCGTATGAATAGTGGCGGAAACAAAACTTTTGGAGATATTTTGCGTCAATACCAATGTAAGGACATATTTGAAATGTGGAAGGAGAAGATGGTCATGAGAAAAAATATAAAGATGTGTCTTGTTATAGCGTTATGCTTTATTATGTCTGCCTGTGGCCAAGGCAATGCAAATCAACTAGAAGATCTTGACTCATCCGGTAATCCAGGAAGGGACAGTATTGATCCTGCGTCTACCAGGCTGTTGGAAAAATCGGACGTAGATGATGCGGATCCATCTGATGCTGGTATGTCAGATGGTTTGGGATTAATATCTTCCGTCCCTGCTAAAATCGATGCTACGGTCCTGAAGGAGCCGCCTGAGCTGGTGGTGTCTACTATAAATAATGCAGATTCTGTTATTGCGTCCTGCGGTAATTATATGTGGAGCAGAGAGATGCCCGATGGCAGTATGGCTAGTACCATTGCCTGTGGCGCTCATCCTCTGGATGAAGTAAATCAAAGAGCTACACTATATACTGCCTTTCCGGCTGGTAGTCTTCCGGCGCTGCCGGAGGGTCAAATGCCGGGAATGCTGCTTTCTGTTTTTTGTCTGGATTTCGGGGATGTTCCTCCGGAAACTGTCTCTGTCCATCGCTGGCCCTCTACGTACATTGGCCATGCAAGTGAATATGCTGGTGACAGTGAAGATGTCACGGTAGATATGTCAGATGGATTTACCATTCTTCCTCTGGGAGACGGAGAATTTGTGTATGAAGTCCACGCAGACTGGGGCGAGGTTGGATCTGCTGACTATGTCTTTAATACCGTGCCCCAAGTGCGAGGTGCAAACTAACATAATTTATAAGAGTTCTGGGAATTAAACGGGGTCATTTATTATCTATGATATCGTCAAATCATCTTGTGCCAACTACTAAGTGCTCCCTGGAAAGGAGTATCTGATTTTTATAAAGGTGACTTATTTTTTACAAGGTATATTTTCACCAGGCTTCTTTCGTGTTAAAATATGTTCCATAAAACCTCAGTATATTACTGGATGACTGCAGTCGGATTTGTCTGAAGAAAAACAATGGAGCAGTAGGAAGAGATGGATGGGAAATGTTTTGTGATCGGAGCGGGAGACCTGACAGTGGGTACACTGGAAGTGTCGAAAAAGGATTTTGTGATTGCCGTGGACGGCGGACTGGGCTATTGCAGCCTGCTGGGAGTGGAACCTGATTTGATCCTGGGTGATTTTGACTCGGTGAGCCCGGAAGAGGCGAAAGCGGTGGAAGCGCTGGAGCAGCAGATTCCGGAACGGATTTTGCGGCTGCCAAGGGAGAAGGATGACACGGATATGCTGGCGGCCCTGAAGGAGGGACTGCGCAGGGGCTATCGGGATTTTCGCATTTATGGGGGCACAGGAGGCCGCTTCGACCACACACTGGCAAATATTCAGTGTCTGCTGTATCTGAAAAAGCATGGTGCCGTGGGATATCTGGTGGATGGGACGGGAATGATCCTGGTGCTCATGGATGAGTCGGTGGAGTTTCAGAAAGGGTTGGAAGGATTTCTGTCGCTGTTTTCCCTGACGGATGAGTCCGTGGGCGTCACTATCCGGGGTATGAAATATCCACTGGAGCAGGCGGTGGTTCGCAATGATTTCCCCATAGGCATCAGCAACGAATTCACGGGCGAGGCAGCAGTGGTTTCTGTGGAGAAGGGTCAGCTGGTGTGCATGCTCCAGTTTCTATAAGAATTCATTTTGAGTCTTACGCAGGAGGAATTTTACGGGATAGCCTCCTTCGTCACAAATGGCGCGGACAATGTCCTCCGCAGTTTCTATTACATTTTCATTGACACAGAAAATGCAGCCGGGAGCCTTGCGGTGGAACAAGGAAGGCTTCAGCCAGCGGATATAGAAAGAAATGCGTTCCTTTAAAAGTGCCTGCTCGATCAGGCGCTTGCATTCCTGATCAGATATTTCACAAAGTTCAATTTCGTTATGTACTTTTAATGTGGTAAATATAGGCTGGTTCATTTTATCGGTCCCTTCTGATTGGTCTGGAGTAATCTGATTATATCATGTTACTGCAAGTTACGGGCAGAGATCCGAAAAACCTTCGGTTTTCCCAGGATACAAAGTATCCTTCTTCGCATTCGCTCGTCAAATGTCTGAACAAGCATCTGCTCGAACGAGCTCGGCATAGCATGCTCAGACACTTGACTCTGCCCTTTGCGAATATTATATCATAGATATTCCTATTTTGCAAACAACACAGACACAGTGATGACTCTTTACTTGTGTCTGTTTTTAAGATATACTTAATCTGGTGAAGGCACAGTCAGCAAGAGCGTAATTGAAGCTGTTTTGCGGTAAAAGTGCATGAAGGAAAGGCAGGGTGATTCATATGGATTTTTTTGAAAAGCTGGGAGACATCATCTCCACAAAGGGGAAACAAGTGGCTGACAAGGCAAAGGATACGGCTGAAATATTGAATCTGAAGAGCCAGATTGCCACTTGTGAGGAGGTCATGAAAATGAATTATGTGGAGATTGGTAAACTTTTTTATGAGCAGTATGGGGAGGATGGGGACGCACCTTTTGAGAAACAGCGAAACGCCATCAAAAATGCCCGGAATGGTATCAGTGAGCTGCAGGCGAAGATTGATCGGCTGAAAGGCCTGTAAGGCGGTAACAGAAACGAATATAATAGGCCATGACGAGGATTTTGGCAGTATGCCGCTCCCTGTCATGGCCTTTTTTAGTGTTGTAGATATTTCGTTACTGGGGTTGCTGAGCCGCAGCCGCCGCCGCTTCTGCCGCGGCATGAATTCTCCTCTGTTCAATTTCCCACCGCTGACCGTTCAGGATCGCTTCGTAGTCCGGGTTTTCAAAGAAGGTAGCATCATGCTGGCACTGGTTGGTCGTTCTGGGCTGAATCAGAGACGTGGTGCCATCCTCATTGGTTACAATGGTGGAAGCACCGGGAATCAGTGCAGGATCCTCTATCAAAGGAAGTGTAATGGAGCCATTAATTTTGAAAGGACAATCCTCGCTGGCTGCCAGCATATCATACTCGCAGATTTCGCCCTGATAATGGATGTCACAGCTATCCATGGGATTCGGCTCGGTTCCCTCTTCAAAATACTCTGTTCGGACATCTGCGTCACAGAGACCGGGAATGGGATACTTGCCGGACTTACTGCAGACTTGCGCCTGAACGATTCCCTGAGGCTTCTCGAAGGGCTCACTGGGGAGGTTCTCATGGATGCGGGACATGACGGCGCGCCACAACTTCTTTGAGGTATCGGTTGTACCTTTATTCTTCATGATGATGGCGTTGTCGTATCCCGACCAGACAGTGCAGGTGTAATAAGGGGTGAAACCTGCAAACCAAACGTCCTTTGGTCCGGTGGAGGTTCCCGTCTTTCCTGCCATGGTCATCCCGTTAAACCTTGCTCCGGTGCCGGTACCACCGCTGGCGGTCATGACATCCACCATGGCATCGGTCAACAGGAAAGCAGTAGTTGCTTTGATGACTCGTCTTGTAGCGGGGATCGTGTTATCCAAAATCACGTTGCCTTCGGAGTCGGTTACTCGGGAATACAGCTTTGGAGTCACATAGACCCCCATATTTGCGATGGATGCATAAGCGGCGTTCATCTCATAAGGAGAGACACCGTGGGTCAGGCCGCCCAGCACGGTTGTCTGCTGTAAATCAGTGAAGACCTTTCCTTCGTAGTTGACATAGTGAGTAGTAAGGGTAGAAAAGCCAAAATTTATCAGGTAGTCATAGCCCAACTGGGGTGTGATGACGGTAAAGCACTTCACGCTTACAATATTCAGGGACCGCGTAATTGCATCGCGGATGGATTGGATGCCTCTGTATTCGGTCCAGCTGTCAACAGAGGTGCCGTCATTGTAGTTAAAAGGAACGTCGTTATACACGGTAGCCAGCGTTTGTCCGGCACTGTCCAGGGCTGCAGCAAAGGCTGCTAACGGTTTGAAGGTGGAGCCGGGAGAACGCAGAGCGTTGGTAGCTCTGTTTAGCGTCCGTCGGCCCTCCTTGGTACCCCGTCCGCCCACCATGGCAACCACATAGCCTGTGCGCTGGTCCTCGATGACCATGGCGGCCTGGGGCTGCGCGGTCATGGAGATGGTTTCATCATAATGATCTTCTGTATTTTCAATGCCCAGTTCCTCCATCATAGCGGCACGGTAAATCTCGATTGCTTCGTTTGCTGCATCGGTGGAACTGAAGATCAGGTTAAATTTGCTGTTCTTGTTAGCCTTGAACCATTTGGTCATATTCTCCTGGCTGAAGTTGTGTGCCTGTCCTTCTTCGTCAAAGATGGTAAGCGCATAATTCAAATACCAGTCAACAGTTGCCGGATAGTTGTCCGGGTTGGAAAATTCCTCGTCTACGATGGCTTGAATAGTGGGATCCAGGGTGGACTCTATGCGCAGGCCGCCGGAGGTCAGCAGATTCTCCGCCATGGCTTCTGAGTAGCCTGCAATTTTCACCAGATCCTGCTTCACCTGTACGTATACCGCATCGGAAAAATAGGAACCTGCAGTGGCGTTAGTGCTCACCTGGTAATTGGTGTTGTGGAGGGCGATGCGCTCATACACATTCTCCGTGTCGGCCATTGCCTCCGCATACTGCTCTGGAGTGATGAATCCCAGTTTCTTCATGTTTTCCAGACATTTCTCCCGGCGTGTCACATTATGCTCGGGATTCCGGATGGGATTATACCAGGAGGGGCTCTGGGTTATGCTGGCGATAACGGCGCATTCGGACACTGTCAGGTCGCTGGCAGATTTGCCAAAGTATCTCTGGGCGGCTGCTTCCACACCCAAGGTGTTCTGTCCCAGGTTGATGGCGTTCATATAATTCAGCAGAATATCGTCCTTGCTGTAATATTTCTCGATTTCCAGCGCCAGGAACTGCTCCTGGAATTTACGCTTCAGCATCTTGATCATGTTGCCGTGTTCCTCGGTCCAAGTGGTAAAGACGGTGTTTTTCAGAAGCTGCTGCGTGATGGTGCTGCCACCCTGTTTTTCCTCGCCCTTGGTCTTTACAAACTGGAAGCCGGCGCGGCCGATACTATAGAAATCAATACCGTTGTGTTGGTAGAAACGTTCGTCCTCGAGGGCAATAAAGGCTTTCCCCAGGTAGTCCGGCAGCATGTCGAGGGAGGACACGGGGATACGGTTGGAGTTCGTGGTCACATATTGGTCGATTTCATTGCCGGCATTGTCATAGACAATGGTAGCTTGTCCGGAGGCTACGACATCTCCCAGACGGATGGTGGGAGTGGAAGCAAGTATGCCGCGGAAGGCGCCGATGGCTGCGGCTGCACCGCATATACACAGGCCGATCATGGCTACCAGTGCTAGTTTTACGATACTCAGCAGAAGCTTTCGTTCCCATTTCATCACTTTAGAATTCAGCGCCCGCTGCTTGGTCCGGACGCCCTTTTTTCCATAATTCATTATGATTCCTTCCTGCCCGTCCCAGCGGGCAATTATTCTATATTACGAGACTTCAAAATTGCTTTTATCCTGTTGCTCCTGCAGCTTCCATAACATTGGAAGTTTGGAACCCTACACTTTATTATAACAAAATTTGGTATGTAAAGAAAGGTTTTCTTTTTTTCTTAATAATTGTTTCACTTTTTTTAAGGTTTATGCTATTCTAAATTGTAATATATAAATAAACTCACATTGAAATTACGGGTGTTATATAATGAAACAGACGGAGATTCAACCAGATTCCTACCGTGTGCTTCTAAAGGGCGGACAGGGGGAATACGAGGAGAAAAAGTCCCGCTTTATCGCCACGGTCCAAAAATGCGAGAGGGAAGAGGAGGCTGCAGCCTTCATTGAGGAGATGAAGAAAAAATACTGGGATGCCCGGCATAACTGTTCTGCCTTCTGTATCGGAGCCAGGGGCGAGCTGACCAGGTGCAGCGACGACGGGGAACCCAGCGGCACGGCAGGAAGACCCATGCTGGAGGTACTGACCGGTGAGGGCATCCGCAATGCGGCAGTGGTGGTGACCCGGTATTTCGGCGGAGTGCTGCTGGGAACCGGCGGATTGGTGCGGGCCTATACCAGGGCGGTCCAGGAAGGATTAAAGAACTGTGTGATCGGCAGGATGAGGGCGGGCTTTGAGGTGGAGGTGCAAACCGACTATAGCGGTATCGGCAAGATTTTGTACATCTTGGGCAATTTCGGTATTGAGCCCATATCCAGCGATTATACTGATACGGTGACGCTGCGGCTGCTGGTGCCAGGGGAGCATGTTGACCGGCTTCAGAACCAGATCGTGGAGGCGACTGGTGGGAGGGTGGCATTTCATAGGGGAAATGTCCTCTATTTTGTTGACAAGGAGTAATTGGAAGGATAGAATAAAATAGTAACTGTTTTGGATAAAGTACAGTGAAATAGTACAACAATTACAGCATTTTGAAAGGTGGTGGTTTTATGAAGAGTAGAAAAGCAAGTTCTGACAACCCTCTTCCGGGTCGAAGTAGCTGGAGCCTTTGTGCTCTGAAATCACGAAAACCACACAAGGAGAAATGCTATGGAGAAGAAAGAATTACAGGAGCTCCTTGAGCTCCTTGACACCAAGCAGTACACAAGACTTCGCCAGTTTCTGGGAGAGATGAACGACGCGGATATAGCCGCACTTATGGAGGAGCTGGAGGAAGAAGCCCTGTTAAAAGTATTCCGCATTTTGCCAAAGGATCTGGCGGCAGATGTATTTTCCTACCTGGAGGTGGACAGCCAGCAGCTTATCATCACCTCCCTGTCCGACAGAGAGGCTGCTAATGTCATTGACAACCTGATGGCGGACGATGCTGTGGACTTGTTGGAGGAGATGCCTGCTAACGTGGTGGATAAGCTTTTGGAGAATGCCAAACCCGACACCCGCCAGGCCATCAACCACCTGCTGCGCTATCCCGAGGATTCTGCGGGCAGCATTATGACCGTGGAGTATGTGGCGCTGAAGGAGAACATGACTGTGTTAGAGGCCATCGAGCGAATCCGTGCCGTGGGTCTGGACAGCGAGACCATCAACATCTGTTATGTGCTGGACTCCAAGCGTCGGCTGGTGGGCACCGTGGCCCTTCGGTATCTGCTGCTCAGCAGCGCTGATGAGGTCATTGGCGATATCATGCATGAGAACGTGATCTCCATCAACACCCTCATGGACCAGGAGCAGGTTGCAGCCCAGTTTAAAAAGTACGACTTTACCGCCATGCCGGTGGTAGACAACGAGGACCGGCTGGTGGGTATCATCACCGTGGACGATATCGTGGATATCATGGAAGAAGAGACCACGGAGGATATGGAAAAGATGGCGGCTATCGTGCCCAGCGACAAGCCTT
>JAFLRN010000107.1 GCA_022511385.1 Acetatifactor sp. | reverse complement strand
GCTCACATATTATGATCGTGTAGATTCAAGGCTTGTACCACCCCTTAGCTTTATTTATACTTTTATTTATACAAAATCATTTTCATACACGGTATATCCGGCCATTGGATATTCCATTCTCTCTTTTTACATGGGAAGAAAAAGCAAAGGGGATAATGCCAGTGAATTATGATTCCATTCCGGACGCTCTCCAGACAAGACTTCGGATTTCCATCCTGTCCGCCCTCTTCAACGGAGAGAAGGATTTTAACACACTAAAAAAAATATTGAATACCACAGACGGAAACCTGAGTGTCCAGTTGACGAAGCTGGAGCAATACAGCTGTCTTACTTCTGTCAAGGATACAAGCCAAAAAAAGAGAACCATATACAGAATATCCGAATACGGAAAGGAAATATTTGCCGACTATGTGGAATTGCTGAGAAGGTCGATCGAGGAATGAAAAGTACCGCCACTCTCCCGCCGTCATTGAACAAATACTTTCTTTGTGATAAAATAGGCTTCATAAAATCTTTAACATAATACCCCACTGACAGAAAGGATACATATTATGGAACCAATTATGAGAAAGGACGTTCCAGAGGAACTTACCTGGGATCTGTCCGCCATCTATGCCACCGAAGAAGAGATGTTGAGGGATGCAGAAAAAATGGAGGCACTGAGCAAGGAGATAGAACAGCGCTACAAAGGGAAACTCGATACCCCCGAACAGATCAACTCCTGTCTGGATCAGTTCCGCGAGCTCTACGAGCTGGTAACACTTGTCTCCACTTACACCGATCTGGCCGTATCCGTGGATTATTACGACGTACACAACCAGGAGCGCAACGACCGCATCAGTCTCAAGCTGTCCGAAATTTTCAGCCGTCTGAGCTTTATTGACAGCGAAATACTGGAGCAGGATACCGCTGTCTTGCAGGCGGCCATCGACATGGCGAAAGAAAACAAGCTGTATCTTCAGGATCTGCTCCGCCAGAAGCCCCACCATCTCACCCCTGAGACGGAACGGACGCTTGCCGCACTGTCCCCTGCCTTTAGCGCCCCCTACCAGATCTATAATATGGCAAAGCTTGCCGATATGCACTTTCCCTCCTTCACAGCAGAGGGCCAGGAATATCCCCTTGGTTATTCGCTGTTTGAAGACGACTACGAGTACGACCCCCGCACCGAGGTCCGGCATGCCGCGTTCCAAACCTTCTCTGAGAAGATCCGGGAATATGCCAACGTCACCGCCGCCGCTTATCAGGCAAAGGTACAGACCGAAAAGATCATGGCTAACCTGCGGGGCTTTGCTTCCGTTTTTGACAGCCTGCTGTTTGGCCAGAAGGTTGACATCTCCCTTTATAACCGTCAAATTGATCTGATCATGGAAAGGCTTGCGCCCCATATGAGAAAATATGCACAGCTTTTACAAAAGGTACACGGTCTGGAGCATATGACCTTCGCGGACTTAAAGCTTCCTGTAGACCCTGACTATGACCCAAAGGTGACCATTGAAGAGTCCAAACGTTATATCGAGGAGGGGCTTTCCATTCTTGGTCCAGATTATCAGGAGATGATCCGGGAAGCATACCGTGACCGCTGGGTGGACTTTGCCAAGAACCAGGGAAAGTCTACCGGAGGCTTCTGCGCCAGCCCCTACGGTTCCCACTCCTTTATCCTGCTCAACTGGAATGAACGGATGTCCGATGTATTTACGCTTGCTCATGAGTTAGGACATGCCGGCCACTTCAAAGCCTGCAACGGTGAACAGACCATTTTTGACACCGACGTTTCCACCTATTTCGTGGAAGCGCCCTCCACAATGAACGAGCTCATCATGGCTCACTATCTGCTGAAGACCAATCCGGATAAACGGTTCCGCCGCTGGGTGCTGAGCTCTATGGTCGGTCACACCTACTATCACAATTTTGTGACCCATCTTCTGGAGGCAGCCTACCAGCGTGAAGTCTATAAGATCATCGACGCAGGCGGCAGTGTTCAGGCCGAAACCCTAAGCAGCATAATGAAAGGCACGCTGGAAAAATTCTGGGGAGATGCAGTGGAGATCATTCCCGGCGCCGAGCTGACCTGGATGCGTCAGCCCCACTATTACATGGGCTTATATTCTTATACCTACAGCGCCGGACTGACCGTAGCCACGCAGGTTTGCGATCGAATTGAAAGGGAAGGCCAGCCCGCCGTGGACGACTGGAAAAAAGTGCTGGCTGCAGGCAGTACAAAAACTCCCGCAGAGCTGGCGCAGATGGCCGGTGTGGATATCACCACCGATGGGCCGCTGCTTGATACGATTGAAAAGATAGGCGGAATGATTGATGAAATCTGCGATCTGACTGAGGAACTGGGATGTTGATGGGAACGTGAACCGCGAGGCGCATACATTTCGTGCTTTTAAACTTTGTATATTTAAACCTCGTATATTGAACTTCGTATAGTTAACTTCATATATTTGACTTCATATATTTGGCTTCATATATTTGACTTCGTATATTATTAAAACCCCCGACAGTTCACATAGCTGTCGGGGGTTCATAATAATGCTTATCTGTTCCTATTGCTTTTGGACCTTTTTGCTCCAGGATCTTTTTACTCTTTGGACTTTTTACTCTAGGATCTTTTTGCCCCTAGCCTCTTATTTCCGTCCTGGTTTTAGACATCCTGGTTTTGGATCCTTTTACTTCTTCACTACCAGGTGCTGAGGAAGACCATTCACCATGTAAGGTGCAAGCTCGCCCTGGATCAGAGGCTTCGCATAGTTGATGAACTCCTCTGTCACGTAGTCGCCATCCTCATTGATCCACTCTCTGGGCACTACTCTCTCGTTGTTGGCAATATCATGGATGTCATAGATGCCTGTCTGGCTTCTGTAAGGATCGTCGGAAACTCTCTCAATGGTGACCATCTTTCCGGTATTGCCTTCCACAGCAGCCCTCACTGCAGCGCTTCCTACCATGAATGCTTCGTCGATATCGGTACGGGAAGAGATATGGGAAGCACATCTCTGCAGGGTGGAGAACTCAATGCCGCGGGTCTTGCAGCCAAGCTTGGAGCTTAAGAAGCCAGCCAGATAAGCTGCTGTTCCCTGGAGCTGCTTATGTCCGAATGCATCCACATAATCTCCGCCGCCGGACAGCTCGCACACATAGCGGCCGTCTGCCAGCTTGATGCCCTCAGATACAGCGACAACCACATTCTTCTGCTTCTTCACCAAAGCCTGTACCTTCTCCACGAACTTGTCCATATCAAAGGTAAGCTCAGGCAAATAGATCAGGTCGGGACCGCCGCACTCCTCGGTCTTTGCCAGTGCAGCTGCACCGGTCAGCCAACCAGCGTTACGTCCCATGATCTCCAGAATGGTAATATTTTCCTTGTTGTAGCTAAGGCCCAAAGCATCGCGGATAACCTCCTTGGTAGCGGTGGCGATGTACTTTGCAGCGCTGCCAAAGCCGGGGGTATGATCGGTGATCGCCAGGTCATTGTCGATGGTCTTGGGCACGCCCATGAACTTTTGAGGAAGTCCCTTGAGAGCAGCATAATCGGACAGCTGCTTGATGGTATCCATAGAATCGTTTCCGCCTATGTAGCAGAGCACATCAATCTCAAGCTTTTCAAGGATCTTGAAGATTTTTTCATACATATCCGGATTGGCATCGATCTCCGGCAGCTTAAAACGGCAGGAGCCCAGAAATGCAGAGGGAGTTCTCTTTAAAAGCTCCACATCCAGATCGGACTGAAGCTGTGTGGAGAGATCCACATACTGCTCATCCAAAAGTCCCTGAATGCCATGAAGCATTCCGTAAATCTTGTTAAAACCAAGCTCCTTCGCTGCCATGTAAACTCCGGCTACGCTGGAGTTGATCACGGCTGTAGGGCCGCCTGATTGTCCAACAATAATGTTGCGTTTCGTAGACATAAAAAAATACCTCCTGTTTTATAAGAGAATTTGGTTACACCTATTGTAACAAAGAGATTTCCAAACTTCAACCCAAAATGTCAATTAATCCCAATAAATTCTTTCCGATATAATTTTACTCCACCTTACTGCCGTGTTCTCTCTTGACACCCTGAAAAGGCATAAATATAATTATTAAAGTTATTATTCTTTTACACATATTGATCCATGCTTTTACAGCGAAAAGAGGAATTGTCATGAATAAAAAAGAACTTATGAAGAGATATATTACGCTAATTATCGGCCTGTTTTTGTCAGCACTTGGAGTCGCATTTACGAAACACGCAGAATTAGGGGTGTCGCCAATTTCGTCCGTGCCTAATGTGTTAAGCTACAGATTTACCTTCTTTACAATTGGATCATGGCTCATTGTATGGAACTGTATTCTCCTTGGCGGTCAAATTCTTATACTCCGAAAAAAGTTTCAGCCAATACAACTGCTGCAAATTCCATTGTCCTTTTTGTTTGGATATTTTACAGACATCTGCCTGTGGTGTGTATCACCAATTCCAACGGACCGCTATCCTCTCCGCCTGCTTATGGTTTTCATTGGAATCGTCATTCTTGGACTTGGAATCTCTCTTGCAGTCATTGCAAATGTCATTATGAATTCCGGTGAGGCTTTTGTAAAAGCAGTTGCTGATACTATACATAAAGAATTCGGAAATGTGAAGATCACATTGGATATACTCTATGTAATCTCAGCCATGATTCTGTCCCTGTTCTTTTTCGATTTTACAATTGTCGGAGCCAGAGAAGGAACGGTTTTGTCTGCAATATTAACAGGCTTTGTTGTGAAGTTCTTCAGCAAAAGACTTAATAAACCGCTTATTGGCATATTAACAAAATGAAGTATGACAGCAATGCCACTCATAGCAGTAAATTTCCCATACTTAAATTAACTCCATCTCGTCCTTCACAGATACAAAACCATATTTTTCATACAATGGCCGCCCCATTTCAGTTGCTTCTAAAGCGATCTGATAAACACCTTGTTTCTTGGCTTCTTGTACCAGTAAATCAAGAGTTTTATATGCAATCCCCTGCCTTCTGTACTCCGGTGCTGTATACATATTCATAATATAAGCTTTTCTGCCGCTTGGATTATGATAGGTTGGCATAACCTGATAAAAACTAACGCCGCCTGCGCCAATAAATGTTTCTCCGTCATAAACCAAATACCCAATATGCTCCTCAGTCGCTATTGCTCTTTTGTAATACTCATAGGACTCTTTTTCCACTTGTGCCATATCAACATCATCTGTCAATTTATTCGCTGCGCGAAGGACGATAATTCTTGTTCGAACCAATACATCAAGATCGTTCAGTGTGGCTCTTTTGTAGGTATAAAACATATTGGCAGTCTCCTTTCAGTTACCCAGATATCTAAAGTGTTTAACTTCATACATTCTTCCTGAAAATATAATCATTACTTTCAATCCTTTGTCTTGCATGCTTTAGGATATTCACACACCATGTTTGTGTCTTTTCTATATCTGAGCACAGTTCTTGAATGATTGCATCCCCTTCCGCAATCGCCCTGTGATACTGCTCTTCAGACAGTTCACCAGATTTATAAGCTGCGTCCAATTCATCACGGTCATCTATGACCACATCACCCTCCATATCAAATATCACATCCAGATACTGATCCATGAAATAGGCGACCTGATCTTCATCATATCCCCAACTATCAATCACATCAACATACCAGATTGAAATTGATTTTGAATACTGCACGCCTTGCACAGAACGTGACTTTGGCAGGAATTTAGCCGTTATCACCCGCCTCTGACCGTCAGGGATTAACTGAAGCCACAACATTCCTTTTCCGCATACCGGAATCTTCCCAGCTTTCGGCGTTTCCCAAAAACAATACTCCCCGTCCGATAGTTCTATCACACTGACTAACCCATGGAATTCCTCCATATCCACTCTCATTTGGTAGTAAGGAAAACCCTGAAATCCCCATTTGTCCCTGTCCAGACGTTTCTTAATCATATTGCACCTTTCTTCATAAAGCTTCCATCAACCATATGAAACCATTACAGTATTTCGACCACACTGCAAAACGCGGCTTGTATTGTGTTATTCTATCATAGTTTAACCGTTTTGGGTAGAAAATCTTCCCCCTATACATAGTACTGTGCCTGAGCTTCCCACATCCTGCGGTATACTCCCCCGGCATCTGCCACAAGTTCATCATGGGTTCCGTGTTCAACTATCTTCCCATCGTCAAACACAACAATCTCGTCGCAAAATCGGCAACTGCTCATTCGATGAGATATGAACACTGCGGTCTTTCCTGTCACCATATCGTTGAAACGGGTATAAATATCCTGTTCAGCCACAGGATCCAATGCGCTAGTTGGTTCATCCAGTATCACCATCGGTGCATCGCGGTAGAGCGCTCTGGCAAGAGCTATCTTTTGCTTCTCGCCGCCCGATATCTCGATGCCTTCCTCATCGCCATCCTGTTGATCCTTTAAAAGTCTCGAGTTGATCCCACTCTTCATCTCCTGTACCCTATCATAAATACCTGCATCCTGAAGGCTCTTAATAACCCTCTCCCTGTCAAATTCAGGGCCAGCTGCCACATTTTCTGCCACAGAGAAGGAAAATATCTTGTAATCCTGAAATACAATAGAAAAGAGACGAATATACTCATCATAATCGTATTTACGGATGTCAATTCCATTTAGAAGGATCTCGCCCTCTGTAGGGTCATAAAGCCTGCACAAAAGCTTGATAAAGGTAGTCTTACCGGCTCCGTTCGCCCCTACGATCGCTAACTTTTGTCCGGTCCTTAACCGAAATGCTACATTTTTTAAGATCATCCTCTCATTATTCGGATAGTGAAAGCTGACATTCTTAAATTCCAATTCATACTCGTTGTCAAGACGTTTCTCCACAGGCAGCGTACCGTCATACTTCTCGTTCCTTACTGCCATCAGTTCATTGTAGCTCTCCAGATAAATATTATGGGTATTGATATCGATTATCAGGGAGAACACAGCACCAATTTGTGTTTGAAGCAGCGTGATCGCACTGATGTATTTCGTCACTTCACCGATAGTAATCATTCCGTAGATTGCTTTGATTCCCACGAACAGATAGACAACCACAATAAATATGTTCTGTGAAAGAAGCGACCATACCCCCACCTTCATGCGTTTTCTTATGGCCTGCTTCTGTGCATTTTCGATGTCATCCCGGGCTTCCATCCCCTTCTTCTCAATCATGTCGAACATCTTAAATATCCTGATATCCTTACCCATTGGATAGTTATTTATCAGATTAAAAAAGAACCAGTATATTCTTCCGCTTTTAATCTCTATCTGATCACAGTCATAACGAATCCGTCCCTGCCTCGCCTCACATTTACTGTTAACATAAATACTTATGCCCAGCAGCCCAAGGAGCATAACATAGCTTACCGGAGAAGCAAAAAATCTAAATACCACACCTTCCCCCTGATATGGTGTGACCATAAGGAGTCCCGCCATCGTTATGACCGCCGCGATACAGGAGAAAACAGCGCCGAACAGATTCAACGATTTATTCAGATATCCGCCCAACCCTCCCATTTTGCCACGATTGCCATCGGCCAGTGCGATCAGCTCCAAGGTACTGTTTCTCTCTAAAATATCATAATCCAGACGCATCGCCTTGTAACCGATTTCCCGTTTCCTCCGGTCCGATACCAGCATTTCGCGCACCGCAATGAAATGCATGAGCGCACTCCGGATCAATTCAATCAACATTGTGCTTCCTACCATGACCGCAGCAACAGTGAGAATCTCTTTTTTATCCGCCTGCTCTACTAACATATCAACAATTCGTGCTCCCAGGATCATGGATATGAACGGCAGCGCCCGTTGAAGGAGCATGAACAGAACGCTGATTGGAATGTAAGAGGGACATAGCCTGTGAATCGTGATGGTATTCTTTTTAAGGCTTTTAAAAAAGGGAGGTCTGTTGTTTTGTTCACTGTTATTATGTTCATCGTTCTTATGCTTCTTCATCTTCCGCTCCTCCTTCCCTGTAATACTGACTCTGAATCTCGAAGACCTCAGCATACTTCCCCTTCTTCTCAAGCAGCTCGT
>JAFLRN010000106.1 GCA_022511385.1 Acetatifactor sp. | reverse complement strand
TTAGCGGCAACTTAGATATGATAACATAGTTAATCCGCCTTGTCAACAACTTTTTCATTCTGACCCGATATTTATGGAGTCAAAAAACCCACCGGGCGATAGATTCCTGTCGGTGGATTTTTATTATATCATTCAGTATTTTTGTTTGTCAATGCCATTTGGCAAAAAATCAGTGGACAATTTGGCAAAAACCGGACTGCCTGTTTATTTCCCGATGGATAAAATCTCCGCCAGCGGGATAAAACTGAACTCACTAAGGAGGCGGTCAATACCATAGGCCAGGTAGTTGTGTTCATAAAACCAGGTCAGCACAGGATTTCTGTCCGTCCAAGCGATGATCATATCTTTGATCACTCCAAGATCCATCATCATCACAAAGGTATATACTGTCCAGAGGATCAATACTGCCTCCAGAAAACCAAACACAATACCAAGCAGCTTGTCCAAAAACTTTACCACCGGAAGCCTTACCACTATTTTCGCCGTAAAAAACGCCACGCTCAACAGATGGTGCACCACTCCAAGGACTGTCAGCAGGACCACCGTCAGTATCACATGAAAAATATTGCCGTGATTATAACTGCTGATACCGTGGGCAAGCAATAAGACTACCACGCTCAAAACCACCATGGACACCAGAGATACAATGGCCCTGACCATTCCCTTCTTATAGCCGTTCCTTACGGTGATGACAACCAGAACGATCAATCCAATCAGCAACAAGTTAATGCTGTTTCCGTCAAAAATCATAATATCCTCCTTATCCTTCGCTATTTTAACTGAATGGTATCGATGGAAGTATCCGTCACCAGAACATATCTGTATGCGCTGTTGCCTGGAAGCATCAACCTGACGGTTCTGGAAAAACTACCGTTAAATTTTTCTATTTTGTCCATCGTGGTGATCACACATTCTGTCTCATTGTATATCACAATAGTGTCCTTGTCAAAAAACAAATCTGTGTATTCAATATTATAGTAAAAGCTGTTGACTTTTTTTGCCGCAGTGTTGTAGACATCTAACCT
The DNA here is from genome assembly GCA_022511385.1 of Acetatifactor sp. Classification (GTDB taxonomy): domain Bacteria; phylum Bacillota; class Clostridia; order Lachnospirales; family Lachnospiraceae; genus Acetatifactor. Next base: position 7,529 of record JAFLRN010000106.1, on the reverse strand, counting down.
GTACAGATATTCACTGTCCTCGGAGCGGAACATCAGCCCTACATATTCTTCGTTGTAAAAAACAGACCGTACCTCCTCGTTATACAGATGTCCCGCTGCCAGCACGGGCTGATGGCTGCCGGTATAAATCCGAAGACAACCGTCTCCCACTGCAAACATAGTACTGTCATTCATAAACTGCATATAAGGCACTATATCCGTGAAAGAATCTGAATATACCATAAAGTCGTTGTAGTTCTCACCCACTTCTTTCAGATTATAGAAAGCCAAGTTCGTCTTTAACACGCCTGCGTCCACATAAATATATGCGACGCACAGCAGCTCGCCGCTTGGAGAAAGGCTTATAGCCGCGGGATATCCCGCATCGTTCATGCTGGCTGTTCCATAATAAAGAAGTTTTCCGTCAGGGTTATATGTGTTGACCCATACCAAATCCGTATCCGCTAATACCGCAGTCACATTTCCGCATTCGGAAACCGCTATCTCCTGGATAGGCATAGGCGTTGTGATAACTCCCAGCTGCTGCAGCGGATTTTGAACATAAATGCTCCTGCCGTTATAATCACCGATGGCAGATGTATCCCCACTAATGGCAAGCCTTACATCCTGAATCTGGTAGGTCTGGTTCCAGGTAGTCTGCCCCTTGGCATCCGTACAATGTGCGCCATCCCGGCTGTAAGTCAAAATGGATTTCCCCAGTCTTACATCCGTTGTTCCTCTGGCACTCTCCCTGGGAACAGAAGCGACAATATCATAGTCTGTGTAAACATGGCGTCTGTACTGTACCACGATCAACGTGATCAAGGCCGCTACTCCTGCAACGACCAGCAGGATACGATAAACAGAGGCAAGCTTGTGCCTCATGATCTTTTCCTTATAGCCGGCAAGCTTTTGCCCCCGCTTTTCCTTGTCTTTTATGTAGCTTCTGATATTCGCCATGATGCCTCCGAATCAGTTCAGCAACTCTCTCAGAGGTAGTATACCATATATTACCTCTCTATGGTAATAAAATTTTCTGGCCTACCTTAATATCGTCCGGATTAGTGATATGATTTAAGGAACAGATTTCTGCAACCATGTCGTCGCTGCCGTATCTGGCAAGGCATATCCCGATCAGAGTGTCTCCACGTCTGACAGTGTAAGAAACCGGCGCTGCGGTTGGTTCCGGCGTGGGCTCCACAGTAGGTTCAGGGGTAGGTTCTTGGGTGGGTTCCGCCGTGGGCTCAGCTGTTGGTTCCGCAGTAGGAGACACAGTGGGTGCTTCTGATGGTGCAACAGAGGGAAGACTTACGCCATTGCTGCCCGCAGCCTGTACGGCCGCCTCATTTTCCTGAAGAATAGCGTCAGTCAGCTTATTTTCCGTGACAATGCTGCCCGCCTGGGTAGTATTGTTTGCTACTTCCATGGAATCCGGAAGCTGCTGCGTGGTCAGCTGATCCATCATTTGCCTGGCTAACGACCGCAGATCTGCCAGTCCCGTCCCGCCGTTCATGGTGGCAAAGCCCGCCACAAACAGCAGCACGAACACTGCTGCGGCCGTGTATTTCATATTGCGCAGATATCTTGTGGGATTACGGTCAGCAGGTCGCTTAATGATCGTCCTGCCGGCCCCGGAACGCTTGGAGCCAAACTGAAGGATCTTGGCCTGTCCACTTTGTTCCTCGGACTGTTGCCGCCTTTCCTCCTGGCGCTTTTTCACCTCGTCGTACTTTTCCTGATTGACCTCCTCCGGGGGAGCCGCCTCCTTGCGATCCTCCAGCATAAAGGCCAGCATGCTGTCATTTTTTTCATAAAACTGGGCATATCCTTCTATGTATCTGCACACTCCCTGCTCACAGATATGGAAGCCTTCCACCATCTCTCCGTTCAACATGCGATATCCGAGAAAAGTATACTGGGAAAAATACTTCCTCCGCAGCTCCTCCGCTTCCTGCTGCACTGCCTGGGACAGATGCCTGCTCTCCCGCTGCAGAAAATTCAGCCGACAGGCCCCATAGAAAAAGATATATGTCACCCCCGCCTCTTCCTGGCGCGTGCCATACAGCCCTACCGCCATTTCCTTATCTCCGGCGTGGACGTTCTGCTGTTTCAAATAGGAAATGACATAGTCCTCCACATAAATTTTGCAGTAACGATCCGGTTCGCCAATCTGTGTGACGTTTTTTGGTAATTCCATAAAAATACCTCCCATACCGTTTTACTAAATCATAGCATCGGCATGCGAGGTATTTTATCATTCTTTGTCGTGCTTATCCAAAAAACCTTTCGACAATGTTTGCAGGCTAATATGCGGTTAGCCAGTTGTTACTGGGTATTACTCAAATTGATAGATTGTAACAGAGTCATATTCCCGGTCTCCGCCAAAAATGCAGGAAGGGAACTGGGGCTTATTCACGGAATCAGGAAAATACTGAGTCTCCAGACATAACCCTACCCGGGCGCTGTAAGCCGCACCATCCTTGCCAGTGTGCTCACTGATGGAATTGCCCGCATAAAACTGCACGCCGGGAAGCGTGGTATAAGCCTTCATGACCCTTCCGCTCACAGGCGCTTTCACTGTGGCAAAATGCCGGAGTGTTCCGTCCCATCCATCGATGACCCAGTTGTGGTCGTATCCGTTGCCGATCTGCAGCTGTTCCGTATTGGCCTGGATGTCCTTACTGATCTTCTTTGAGGTTGTAAAATCCATGGGGCTTCCTGACACAGGTGTCACTTCTCCTGTAGGGATACAGCCGGGGCCTGCAGGCGTGTAGTTTGACGCTGCCATCCAAAGCTCATGCTCCACCATTTTACCGCTGTCGTGTCCGTCCAGGTTGAAATAAGTGTGGTTGGTCAGGTTCAATATAGTTTTCTTGTCACTGGTACCGTGATAATGTAGCTTCAGAGCATTCTCCTCATCCAGGGTATAGGTTAAGGAAATTTTCTTGTTGCCCGGGAAGCCCAAATTTCCGTCCGTGTCTTCCAGCTTAAATGTGACACTATTGTCATGTATCTCCGCATCCCACAGCAGTTTATGATAGCCCTTATCCATATGGCTATGAAGATTATTGACGCCGTCGTTTACATCCACATGATAGGTAACACTGTCTATCTGATATGCTGCATTACTGATGCGGTTGGCGCTGGGGCCGATCACGACACCAAAAAAGCAACTGTTTTCCAGATAATCCTCGCCTTTGTCGTAGCCAAGCACCACATCCGCCACCTGACCCTTACTGTCAGGCACCATCAATTTCACAATTGCCGCACCAAGGTTTGACACTGCGGCCTGCATTCCCTTGCTGTTAGATATTGTGTACAGCATAATGTCGCGCCCGTCAGGATACTTTCCAAACACACTTGTCTCTATTGCCATTTTGTACCTCCTTGATCGCTTTATAAAAGGTGTGTAAACACCCTTCTTTGCATCCTTTTTGCTGCTTTATACAGCCACTACAGTTCCACCCGTCCCTCAAGCGCCCTAAGCAGCGTCACCTCGTCGATATATTCCAGATCCCCGCCCACCGGCACGCCGCTGGCAATACGGGTCACCCGAATGCCTGTTGGCTTGATCATCTTGCTGATGTACATGGCCGTGGTCTCTCCCTCCAGACTGGAGTTGGTGGCAATGATGACCTCCTCCACGTCCTCCTTGAGCCGCTCGATCAGCTCCTTCAGCTTGATGTCACCGGGTCCGATGCCCAGCATGGGAGAAATCGCCCCATGAAGCACATGGTAGACCCCCTCGTATCTGCCTGTCTTTTCATAGGCTGCCAGATCCCGGGTATTTTCCACCACCATGATCATTCTGTGATTGCGTTTCTGATTAGCACACACCGGGCAGATATCACTGTCTGTAAGGGTATAGCACTCCTTACAGTAGCGCACATTTTCCTTGGCATCCAAGATGGCATCGGCCAGTCGCTTCACCTTGTCCTGAGGCATATTGATCAGATGAAATGCCAAACGCTGTGCGGACTTGCTGCCAATGCCGGGGAGTGCCGCCAGCTCTTCTATTAATTTATTGATATGTCCGCTGTACAGGCTCATCAGAAGGGTAGACCTCCCAAGCCCCCTGTCATCTTGCCCATCAGCTCCGCGCTGGCTTCCTCAGCCTTCCGCAGGGCCTCGTTGGCAGCCGCAACGATCAGATCCTGGAGCATCTCGATATCATCGGGGTCCACCACTTCCTCGGAGAGCTTTACCCGCAGGATCTCCTTCTTTCCGCTCACCGCAACTTCCACGGCTCCGCCGCCTGCTGCCGCCACAAACTCCTTTGTCTCCAGCTCCTTTTGTCCTTCCTCCATCTGACGCTGCATCCTCTGCGCCTGCTTCATCAGATTGGCCATATTTCCGGGCATTCCGCCCGCGGGAAACCCGCCTCTTTTTGCCATTTTCTCCTCTTTTCCGCCGCACGCGGCTATTTATTCTTCCTCAATCTCGATGTCCATGTGGACAACCTGTGAGAGATCTATATAATTTTCCTCAAACTCCTGACGGTTCTTTACCGTCTGCAGGTTCACCTCGATCTCCCTGCCGGAGAAATCAGACAACAGCGCTTCCAGCTGGGCCTTGTTCTCGGAATGCTGCAAAAAGTAATCCGACGCCATTCCGTCCTCCAGCACAAGCATCAGCTTGTTGTCGCCCCCAAGACTCAGCTTTGCATTCTTTAAGTAAATCCTCATTGGATTTTCCGCACTGCCCACGATGGCAGGCCACCTTGCCACAATCTGCTCCACTTCCTCAGGAACTGCCTTGGGCAGCTGGGGTTTCTGTTTCGGCTGTGACGTGACCTTGTCTCCCGCCGTTTCACCGTTCTGGGCCACTGTCACCGTCACGCCGTTCTCCACCTTTTCCTCCACCTGACGGATGCGGTCCAGCATGGAGTCCTTGTCCACCTCCATCTCCGGCTTACAGAGCTTGATCAACGCAATTTCCACTAGAATCCGCTTTTGGGATGCATAACGGATCTGGCCGGACAGCTCGGAAAAAATCCTGATGTAGCGGACAATCTTTTCCATATCCGCCAGCTGCGCTTCTTCCTTCAACCGCTTCAGATTGTCAGTGGACATGTCGATCACATCCTCCAGATGATCCGAGGCCTGAACCAGCATCAGATTCCGCAGATACCAGGTAAAGTCCGTCACAAACTGAGTCAGCTCCCGGCCCTGCATGACGATCTCCTCCAGCAGCTGCACACAGCCAAGAACATCCCTGTCAAGCACATTTCTAAGCAGGCGGCTGAACACCTCCGTATCCACCGCTCCCAGCACATCCAGCACCTTGTCATAGGTCAGCTCATGACCCAGGTGAAAAGCAATGCATTGGTCCAGAAGGCTTAAAGCGTCACGCATGGAACCGTCTGCCGTCTTGGCAATGTAGCGCAGCGCCTTTTCCTCCACCTTGACATCCTCTGCGCAGGTCAGCTCCTGCATCCTGCCCGTGATGGTGTCTATGGATATCCTCTTGAAATCATATCTCTGGCACCGGGACAGAATGGTGATGGGCAGCTTGTGCACCTCGGTGGTAGCCAGAATAAAGATCACATAGGAGGGCGGCTCCTCCAGGGTCTTCAGAAGAGCGTTGAATGCCCCGATAGAAAGCATGTGCACCTCGTCGATAATATAAACCTTATATTTTCCCTCTGCCGGGGAATAGGAAACCTCTTCCACAATCTCCCGGATGTTATCCACGCCGTTGTTGGAGGCTGCGTCGATCTCTATCACGTTCATGCTGGCCCCGGCCGCAATAGCACGGCAGATGCGGCACTCCCCGCAGGGACCGTCCTCCGTGGGATTCTCACAGTTCACCGTCCGGGCAAAAATCTTTGCCACGGTGGTCTTGCCTGTACCCCGGGTGCCGGTAAACAGATAAGCATGACCGATGCGGTTGGCCTTCAATTGGTTTTTCAGTGTGGTCACAATATGATCCTGCCCCTTCACATCTGCAAAGGTATCGGGGCGGAATTTTCTGTAAAGTGCAGTATAGGACATAATATCGCTCCTTGCTGATCTCCAATCTGCCTTTAAACAACTTGCAAATTACCGGAAGAATTGCCAACGGCAATTCTTCCAGGCGAAACATAGAATGTTTTAGTCAGCGTACTGTGCTGACTTAGACATTCTTTTCGCCTTAGTCGCCGAAGCAGATTCCCAGCAGCTTTGCCTCCTGTATGATGGTGGCATCCGGATCCAGGGTCTTCAGCTTTCCTGCCACATCCTCCAAAGGAACACGGACAATTTCACGGTTCTTATAGCCCACCATGAAGCCATACTGACCGTCCAGAATCAGCTTGCCCGCCTCAGAGCCGAGCCGACTTGCAAACACACGGTCATAAGGGCAGGGACTTCCACCTCTCTGTACATGACCAGGAACAGTGACACGCACCTCTCTGCCGGATTTTTTCTGGATCTCAGCTGCAATCTCATAGGATACGGAAGGAGCAGTCCGCTTCTCCAGCTTTTTCTTGTAGTCCTTCTTGGACAGCTTGGCATCCTCCTTGGAGATGGCGCCCTCTGCCACCGCAATGATGGTAAAGCTGCTGCCCCTCTTATCCCTCTCTTCAATCTTTTCAATGACCTTGTCAATATCATAGGGAATCTCAGGAATCAAAATAATATCTGCGCCCCCTGCCATTCCCGCATTCAGCGGAAGCCATCCCACCTTATGTCCCATGATCTCCACAATGAACACACGGCCGTGGGAAGCCGCCGTGGTATGGATGCAATCGATAGCGTCTGTAGCAATGTTCACAGCGCTCTGGAAGCCGAAAGTCATGTCCGTTCCCCACAGATCATTGTCGATGGTCTTGGGAAGGGTAACAATGTTCAAACCTTCCTGACTCAGCAGGTTAGCTGTCTTATGTGTTCCGTTTCCGCCCAGGACCACAAGACAGTCCAGCTGAAGCTTGTAATAGGTCTGCTTCATGGCCTCCACCTTGTTCAATCCATTTTCGTCAGGCTCATGGATGGTCTTAAAAGGGGTGCGGGAGGTACCGAGGATAGTGCCGCCCTTTGTCAGGATTCCCGCAAAATCCCTGCCTGTCAGCATCTGAAAATGGCTGTAGATCAAGCCCTTGTAGCCATCCAGAAATCCATAAATCTCAACATCTTCCTTGCTGTTGTCGAGGGTCTTCACAATGCCCCTCATGGCCGCGTTCAGGGCCTGGCAGTCTCCACCGCTGGTCAACATTCCGATTCTCTTCATATGCTCCTCCATTCTGCCGAACAGGCGATAAATGCTTTGACAGTTTCCATTATAACCTATTCCGGGCTCGTGCACAACTTGAGAAAAATTTTTTTGAAGATTTTCGCGACGGGGCTTGAAAAGATGGGAGATTTCTTATAGAATAAGAGAGTTCGGAGACGTATCGAAGCGGTCATAACGGGGCGCACTCGAAACCCGCTAGTCCACTTCCCTAGCTACGCCCCGCATCCCTTTATTTTTCGGGGATTCGTGGAAATCGGTGTTGCTTGATTTTGGCTTTTTCAACACTTTTTCCACACTTTTTCTAACAACTTATTTCATTTTTCTGGAGATGTACCCAAGTG
>JAFLRN010000105.1 GCA_022511385.1 Acetatifactor sp. | reverse complement strand
CCGCACGTAGCGGACACTAAGCTCGACAGGACCTCGCTAAGTGCCGACGTGCTCCGAACGGTCTGCCGGAGGCACATTGCCAGGGCTGGGCTGGGTTTCAGCAAAAAATATGATATTATTTATAGGAGAAATATAAGCTATGAGTAAAAAACTACAAGTCATCCTAATCTCTGCACTGATTGTTGTTATTCTGGCGGTTCTTGCTGTCGTTCTGTATTTTAATCAGAGGATTACTATGAACCCGGCAGGTACGGTAGGAAATACCGGGGGAAATTTGAATAACCGTGGATTATTCTGTGAGTATGATGGTGTTGTATATTTTTCAAATGCCCATGACGGCGGCAGTCTTTGTGCCATGGATCCTAATGAGGGGAATGTGCGCAGGCTGAGCACGGTGAAGGTGCGGAATATTCTGGCGGGTGGTAATTATCTCTACTATTTCCAGGAGGGTACCTCGGAGGAACAGACCTCAGCCCTTGGCCAGCTGCCGGGGGTGCTGTCCTTTGTACGCTGTAAGCTGAACGGCTCTGGCAGCACTGTTCTGACTACAGATTTTGTAATGACCGGACAGCTGGTGAACAACTATCTTTATCTGATGACTACCTCCCGAAACGGCAACTCTTTCTATAAGATGAAGATTGATAAGTCTGATAAAGTGGAGCTTACCGATGATATCATCAATCCTGCCTGCGCTGTGGATGGCTTTATCTATTATAATGGCACGGACAGCAACCATTATCTCTATGCTCTGAACACGGCAAATGACGCATCCAGTGAGTTCTGGCGCGGAAATGTGTGGTATCCTGTGCGGGAGGGAGACTATGTATATTACCTTGATGTTGCGAATAATTACCGCCTCTGCCGCTATTCCATCTCCAGGAGCGTAATTGAAGTTCTTACTGACGACAGGGTAGACTGCTTCAATGTGGGCAATGGCTTAGTCTACTACCAGAAAAACAGCACCACAGAACCCCAGCTGAAATACATGTCTGCAAGCGGCGGGGAGTCTTATGTGCTGGCACAGGGAAATTACACCAACATCAATATGACCTCCCGTTACGTGTACTTCCAGGCTTTCGGCGACAGCACCACAACTTACCACGCCCCTTTGGGCACCAGCACTTATGGCGTATTCGCCCCTGAACTGTGATTCCCGCGTTCCTACTCTTCTATATGATCCAGCCCCTGACTTAAGATCGTCACAATATGTGCGTCGGCCAGTGAGTAAAAAATAGTCTTTCCCTCCCGTCGGTGTTTCACCAGGTCCAGCTGCTTCAGCACCCGCAGCTGGTGGGAGATGGCGGACTGGGACATCCCCAGCACGGCAGCAATGTCATAGACGCACATCTCGGAGCAGAGCAGCACATACAGAATCTTCAGCCGTGTGGCGTCTCCGAATACCTTGAAAAACTCCGCCAGATCCTGAAGCTCCTCCTCTGGCGGCATCTTCTCGTCTATCTGCTTTAATACCGCTTCCTTTACATAAATATATGTGTTTTCCTCCATACACTCACCATCGTCTTTCTTGTATAATAATATGATCCATTATTTCCTATCCTTTGTCTACAGTCTCTCAGTCCATCGTCTGAAACAGCGCATCCATTCCCGGTGTCGTGAAAATACCTCCGTCTTTTTCCACAAATAATGCCTCCGCTCCGTACTGCTGCGCCAGAAGCATTCCTTTCTCCCGCCCCAACACAAAGCAAGCTGTGGAAAGCCCATCACTGAGCAGACCGTTGTCCGCCAGCACCGTCACCGAACTGAGGCCGCTGTCTGCCGGATACCCTGTGGCAGGGTCCATTATGTGATGGTAACGTACCCCATCGAACTCCATATACCGCTCATAGTCCCCTGAGGTGGAGATGTACCACTGCCCCGTCAAAGTCAATACACCCAAATTCACAGATGGGTCATGGGGATTCGCAATGCCTACCCGCCAGGCCGTGCCATCGGGCTTTTCTCCATAGGTCAGGACACTGCCGCCCACGGACACTACAGCTCCCTTCACGTTTGTCTCCGTCTTCAGGTAACTGAAAATCTCATCAAGAGCCAGTCCTTTTCCCACTGCCCCCAGATCCATGGCCGCTCCCTCCTCCAGGCTCACGATTGCACATTTTTCGCCCGGAAGGAACTGAAGATTTAACCGTTCAAAACCGCACTGTGCCACAGCCTGTTCCAGCGCCTGTACTTCCGGCACCTGAAACATTCCCGTCCTTTGGCCTCCAGCCCAGCCGTCAATGTCCCACAGCCTGGCTACCGGTCCCAACGCCACGTCAAAGGCGCCATCCGTATCCTCCGTAAGCTTCTGACATTGCTCCAGAATCCGGGACAACTTCTCCGAAAGCTCCAGCCATTTCCCACTGCCCGCATATTGATTCACCTGAAAGATCTCCGCAGTTTCCAGACGCCAGGACAGCGTTTCCTCCTCCAACTGCTGTATCAAATGCAGAATATTCTCCGTCTGCGCTCCTTTCCCGGTGACATAGATCGTCTGCTGTATCACGGTTCCCATGGCTATGTCCACGCTCTGCAGCTCCTGGACCTCCTGCCCACAGCTGCAGAGAAACAGCGTCAGGGCCGGGATGAGCCCCCTCAAAAGCCTTCGAAAAAATCTCTTCATTTAGCCTCTCCTTTTTGCTATACTGTATATGTCGGAAGCCCGTTTTGCAAGGCCGGCAGAAAGGATTCTTCATTTGATTATTATGGAAAATAAAAACAGTATCCGAACAGCCGCCCTGCTGATCGCGGCTTTCCTGATCCTTGTCATGGCAGCCTGCATTCTTTATCTGTTTGCTGTCCGAAATCACGCGCAAAGCTGCGTGGCCGAAATCTACCAGGATGGAAAACTGATCCTGACCATACCACTAGACCAGGTTCAGGAACCCTATACCCTGGATATAGAGGAAGGAAACGGCCATGTGAATCGCATCGAAGTGCGCCCCGGGTGCATTGGCATGATCTCCGCTGACTGCCCGGATCTTTTGTGTGTCAGACAGGGATTCATCCACAGCCCTGCCATTCCTGTCACCTGCCTGCCCAACAAACTGGTAATACGCCTGCGGCCGGTGGAAAACGCAGCCACTGACGCCGGACCAGACGCGATCACCTATTGATCGGTTCCTCAAAGGAGAGCCTATGAATACGAAAAAACTGACTGTTCTCGGATTATATGCCACTCTATCCCTGGCCATCTATGCTGCAGAGAGCGCACTTCCGCCCCTTGCACCCATCCCGGGCTTCAAGCTGGGCCTGGCCAATATTATCACCATCATTTTACTGCACCGGTATTCCTTCCGGGATGCAGCTCTGGTGCTAACCGTGCGCATCCTGCTGTCCGCCATGCTCTTTGGTCAGGTCTTAAGCCTGCTCTACAGCCTGGCAGGAGGAATCTGCAGCCTTTCGGTCATGTATCCGGTCAGCAGACTCCTGCAAAAGAAACTTCCCCCTCTTACCGGAGCTATGGGCGGTCTGGCCCACAACGCCGGGCAGCTGCTAGCGGCCTTTCTTATAACAGCAACCCCCGGCGTGCTGGCTTACCTGCCTCTTCTGCTGCCGGCAGGGATTCTCACAGGGCTGTTCACCGGACTATGTGCCTGGCTGGCGGATAAATATCTGCCACGGCAGGCGATCTAAATCTCTTGTCCCTCTGTCGGTTCTGTCAATACCGATTCCGTCTTTGGCTGTTCTATCCTGGCCTGTTCTGCTTTGGCCTGCGCTGCCTTTTCCTGCTGTATCTTTGTCAACTTCTGAAACAATTGCAGAACTGTCTCTCCCAGAATGGGATGGCGATAATTGGGAGCCAGGGTACTGAGAGGCTCCAGCACAAAATCCCGGTTCTGCAGATCAGGGTGCGGAATGATCACGTTATCCGACTCATAGACCAGCTTATCATAAAAAAGCAGATCAAGGTCCAGAGTCCTGGGGCCCCATCGTCTCACCCGGACTCTTCCGGCTGCATCCTCAATTTCGTGCAAGGCATCCAACAATTCCTCCGGCGCCAACAGTGTCTCGATCTCCAGGGCACCGTTGAGAAAATCATCCTGATCCAACACCCCGTAGGGTTTTGACTGGATCAGGTCCGACACCTTCTTCACATTGATCTGTGGGTGTGCCGTCAGCGCACGAATGGCACCGGCAATGTACTGTACCTTGTCTCCCATGTTGGAACCCACAGCCAGATAGGCTGTATGCCATCTTCTGTATACTTTTACCGAAACACATCCAAAGGGCAGGGGAATCGGTGCCTCCGGCTTCCGAATTTCCAGTTCCACTGCAGTGACTTTGTCATACTTGAGCAAAATAGCCTTTGACAGCTTCTCCGCCACGGCCTCCAACAGCTGATAAGTATTCTGCTGCATCCAGTCGGTGATAAACTGACACACCTGGCTGTAATCAATGGAATAAAAGAGATTATCCTCCCGTCCGGCCCTATGGATATTTGTATAAAGCACTGCATTCACCTGGAATATCTGGCCCCTCTCCTGCTCCTCCGAAAGCACACCATGATGAGCAAAGACCTCCAGCTGCTCTATTCTGATCTCATCATCCCGTATTTCCTTCATCATGTTTCCATCCATCCCCTTTAAAAGTTAACCAAACACTGTATTAGCAGCCAAGAATGGCCTCCGCCATCCTTATGGCTCGCACATTCTCCTTCACGTCATGTACCCGAACGAACATACATCCCTTCATCACTGCCATTACGGTAATGGCAAGCGTACCCTCCAGTCTCTGATCCACCGGCAGGTCTAGCGTCATGCCGATCACGGATTTTCGGCTGCAGCCGAGAAGTAGCGGGCAGCCCAGAAGCTTTAACTCCTCCAGATGACCTATAGCCTCCAGATTCTGCTCATAGCTTTTTGCAAAACCAACTCCGGGATCCAAAATAATCCTGTCCTTCCCTATGCCGGCTCTCTCGGCCAATGCAAGCGTCCCCCTTAGATCTTCTGTTACATCCTGCATAAAATTTCGGTAGATCGCGTTTTCGCGGTTGTGCATCAGGCAGCAGGGCAGTCCGTTCTCTGCGATAACGCCCGCAATTTTATCATCATGCTTCAACCCCCAAATATCATTGACAAGATCAATGCCTGCCTCGATACCGGCTTTTGCAACAGACCATTTATAGGTGTCCAGGGACACTGGCAGATCAAATCTTGCCTTCACTGCCTCAATCACAGGAAGCACTCTTTGGATTTCCTCCTGGTCTGAGATTACCGTAGTATTGCCGGGTCTTGTGGACTCACCGCCAATATCGATCACATCCGCTCCTGACCGAATCATCTCCTCAACATGGTACAGCGCCCTGTCCAACTCATTCCAGTTTCCTCCATCGGAAAAGGAGTCCGGTGTCACATTCAGAATCCCCATCACATAGGTATGCCCCACTGTCTGAAACTCTCTGTCCCCTATCTTTATGGTCTTTTCCCCTTCATCCATTTTCGATACTTCCTCCACGCCTAATTCAACATAGTCAATCAGTACAGCTCATCTGTTAATAACATATGTTTTTATTCTTTTTGTCCTCCATCCAGCTACATTCCCTTTCCACACTGCAGATATAGCAGGACCGACTGGCCTTATCCGCCCGGTACAGTACACCTCGAAGGCTGGATTCCCGGGCTGTGTCCTCATTTCGATGGTACAAAATGGCCGTTATTATAACATCCGTTTCATTATCATCAAACCCGCAGTCCCGCAAAATATCAGGCGCAATTATTGCGCTCGCCTGTTCATGGGGCGTCCCCTGCGCATACTGCACATGTCTGCCGATATCATGGAGCAGAGCCGCTCCATAGATCAACTCCCGTTCTATATTCAGCTCTTCCTCCAAGCTAATGATCAACCCTATCCTTGCCACATCCAAAAAATGAGTGATGTCATGATGACAAAAGCATCTATCCTTTTCAGCCTCTTGATTCTTCCTCAGGTTTTCAAGAAAGATAGGATGGTTTATAATTCTGTCTATTCTATCCACTAAACTCACCGGCCCCGCTTACAACTGCAGCATTTTGAAAAATCGATCCTGCAGCTCTACATTGTCTGAGAACACACCCCTGACCGCCACACTCACCGTCTTACTTCCAGGCTTTTTTACACCGCGCATTGTCATGCACATGTGCTCGGCTTCCACCACAACCATGACGCCCTGAGGCATCAGATACTCCATAACAGCATCCGCAATCTGTCCTGTCATGCGCTCCTGGATCTGAAGCCGTCTGGCATAGACCTCTACCGTTCTGGCCAGCTTGCTAAGACCCACCACCCTGCCGTCAGGTATATAAGCCACATGGGCTTTCCCATAAAAAGGAAGCATATGGTGCTCACACATTGAATAAAAAGTGATATCCTTCTCCAGCACCATCTCGCTGTTCTCCACAAAAAAAACCTTAGATAACTCTTCTCTTCCGTCAGCCTCCATACCGGCGAAAATTTCTTCATACATTCTGGCGATCCGTTCAGGTGTCTCACGCAGTCCCTCTCTGTCCGGGTCTTCGCCGATCCCCTCCAGCATCAGCCGTGCCGCCTCTCTGATCTTATTTTGATCTACCATTTCTCTTTGCCGCCTTTCCGAAGGTCGCGTCTGCTATCTCCATCAGCCTGCCCAGAAAGGACAGGGAACCAAAAGCGATGATCACATCCTGGCTGTCCGCCAACAATAAACTCATCTCCACCGCCTCCTCCAGGCTGTCCGCCGCCGTCACCTTGGGATGAACCTTAGACACCTCCAGGGCGAGCTCATAAGCCGACATTGCTCTGGGATTCCCTGGGGATGTCACTGTGATAATGTGATCCGCATATGCGTGGGTCAAGGCAATGATCTTCTCATATTCTTTATCCTTCAATATCCCCATTATATAGATAATTTTTCGGTTTGTAAAATAAAATGTAACAGATTCTGCCAGTCTTTTTGCCGCATCCTCATTATGAGCTCCGTCTACAATAAATATCGGGCGCTTTTTTATCATTGTAAACCGACCCGGCCACCGAGTTTCCCGCAACCCTCTGCGGAGCTTGTCCTCCGTCACAGGAAACCCTCTCTGCGCCAGAACGTCTAAGACCTCCACCGCCAGTGCCGCATTCTCCACCTGATATCTGCCCGCCAGGGTTATTTCCAGTTTTTTACGGCTTCCGTAGTCAAAGCGCTGGCGCTCCAGTCCATATTCCGCTTTACATATCTTTCCCTGATCCACAATGGTAACAGGACAACTCAATTCCTCCGCTTTTCTTAAAATAACACTCATGATTTCTGGTTTCTGGTCCGTGCTGACCACTGCACAGCCGCATTTCATAACACCCGCTTTTTGTTCTGCAATCTCTTCCAGGGTCTTCCCAAGAAATTTCATGTGGTCCATACTGATGGAGGTGAACACTGCCGCCACAGTATTCTCCACGATGTTGGTAGCGTCCAGCAGCCCGCCCATTCCCGTCTCCAGCACAACAATATCACAGCCTTTCTCCAGAAAGTACAGAAATCCCAGGGCGGTCTCAATCTCAAAAGATGTAGGCTGAGGAAGCCCCTCGCGGACCATCTCGTCGCAGACTGACTTCATATGATCCATTCCCTGACAGAGGGCCTTCTTTGTGATCATGCGTCCATTTATCTGAATGCGCTCCCTGTATCCAAAAATAACAGGCGATATGTATCTTCCTACGCGGTAACCCGCCTCTTGAAGTACCGTTGCAATATAGGCGGACACAGACCCCTTTCCGTTTGTACCGGCAACATGGATAAATTTCAATCCCTTCTGCGGATTCCCCAGTCGTCTACACAGCTCTCTGATGCTGTCCAGTCCTGGGACAATACCAAGGCTGCTCACCTGTTCTATGTATTCCA
Source organism: Acetatifactor sp. (assembly GCA_022511385.1). Classification (GTDB taxonomy): domain Bacteria; phylum Bacillota; class Clostridia; order Lachnospirales; family Lachnospiraceae; genus Acetatifactor. The sequence goes on along the minus strand of JAFLRN010000105.1, from coordinate 751 downwards.
TAACGTGTGTTTCATTCATGCTGCGGTCCTCCACATTAACATTGCTGTCATCTGCCATATTTATGTCGTCATATTTTTTTCATCTTGGGCAATACTAACATATCGACTGATATTTATTATCCGGAACACCAAAACCTGAGAAGGAGCACCCTGCATGAAACAAACTTTTCTAACATTCCTGAAAAATTTTCTGAAGTGCGGACTCACCGGCTGGTGCATCGAAATCATATTTACCGCGGGAGGCGCCCTGCGCCGTCGGGATATGACCCTGAAAGGAAATACCTCCCTGTGGATGTTCCCCATCTACGGCTGCGCTGCCATCCTGGCGCCCATCAGCTGTCTTCTGCGCAAAAAACCTGCCTGGCTCCGGGGTGTGACTTATATGAGCCTGATCTATACCGCTGAGTTTTTCACCGGGCGGCTTCTGAGGCACCGCGCTCTCTGCCCCTGGGATTATGGCCGCAGCAAGTGGAACGTTGGACGGGTCATCCGTCTGGACTATGCTCCCTGCTGGTTTGCGGCCGGTCTTTTGTTTGAGCGCATTTTAGTTGCACCATCAGCCCCAAAGCCCCAGACCACAGAAATGCCCCATTGCTGAATCAGACACAGACATTGGCATATACTTGTCCACCCCGACAAAACGCCCTACAGTCAAATACCCCGCAGCAAGCTGTCGGGGTATTTGGTCTCCGCTCCGCTTCGGTCCGTGCTGAACAAGCGCCACCGGCGCTTAGCACCCCTCGCGGCATTC
>JAFLRN010000104.1 GCA_022511385.1 Acetatifactor sp. | reverse complement strand
AGTCTGCGTAGGCAGTGGATTTCGGCTCCGTCTAAGGGCGCCGCTGAATTGTTTGCGTGAGCATACCCGCCGCACGGTGCCTGATACTGGGTAGGAAACTTTGTATGAACCTATAGATGGAATGTATCTCTATGGTTTCTGCGCACGCCATGCTTAATTCAGCCCAGCCCTGCCAATGTCCTGACCGCAGACCGTTGGAGCACGTCGGCACTTGGCGAGGTACTTTCGAGCCTAGTACCGTTACGTGCGGAGCCGAGCGGAAGCGCGTCTGCGGTCAGGACATTGGCAGGGCTGGGCGTCACTTGTATGGATTATGTGCAAATTGTAACCAAATAACAAATTGATTGAATAATAGCAAAATTTTCTGTTGAATTACTCACAGGTTTTCAGTAAAATGAATAATGTATTATATGCGCTATTTTCAATTGAACAGCAGCCATCAGGAGGCAGACCATGGACGATAGACTTGATCTGGACCAGATAAGGAAGTTGGAGTATAACCGTCAATATATTGCAAACATGAGGCCGGTATTCAACAGGAGGGCGCTCTACACAGATACTACCGGAAATTACATTTCACCGGAGGAGCCGGAGCCTTACGACAAAGTGACCATTCGGTTCCGCACCGCAAAGAATAATGTGGACAGGGTGGTGCTGGTAACAAAGGATGAAAAGTATGTGATGAGCAAGGTGGAATCCGATAAGCATTTTGACTATTACGCCCAGGTGATACAGCTTGGGGAGGAAAAGCTGTCTTATCACTTTGAGGTGCAGACGGGCAGGCTGATGGGATATTTTGATGCGAGAGGTCTTGCCACTGAGGTGAATGAGTACTACGATTTTATCATCCTTCCCGGCTTTAAGACGCCCCAATGGGCAAAGGGAGCCGTGATGTACCAGATTTATGTGGACCGCTTCTGCAACGGAGATCCCAGTAACGATGTGCTGACCGGGGAGTATTACTATATTTCCAATCCCGTACAGAAGGTGGAGGACTGGAACAGGTATCCGGCCCAGATGGATGTTGGGCAGTTCTACGGCGGAGATCTGCAGGGCGTGCTGGACAAAATGGACTATCTTCAGGACCTGGGTGTTGAGGTAATCTATTTTAATCCCCTGTTCGTGTCTCCGTCCAATCATAAATACGACATTCAGGACTATGACTATATTGATCCTCACTTTGGAAAGCTTGTCAGCGACGAAGGCGAGCTGCTCCAGGATGGCCAGAAGGAGAACAGTCAGGCTGCCAGGTATATAGACCGCGTAACCAACAAGGCCAATCTGGAGGCAAGCAACCAGCTTTTTGCCAAGGTGGTGGAGGAAGCCCACAAAAGAGGTATGCGGGTAATCATAGACGGCGTGTTCAACCACTGCGGCTCCTTTAATAAGTGGCTGGACAGGGAGCGTATTTATGAGCACGCAGAAGGATATGAGAAGGGCGCTTTTGTCAGCGCCGACAGCCCTTACAGAAGCTATTTCCAGTTCCAGCAGCAAGACTGCTGGCCCTATAACGGCTCCTACGACGGATGGTGGGGCCATAATACTCTTCCTAAGCTGAATTATGAAGGGTCTCAGGAGCTGTTTGACTATGTGATGCGGATTGGCAAAAAATGGGTCTCGCCGCCCTTTAATGTGGATGGCTGGAGACTGGATGTGGCCGCGGATCTGGGCCACAGTCAGGAGTACAACCATTATTTCTGGAAAGAATTTCGAAAGGCTGTGAAGGAGGCTAATCCGGAGGCGATCATCCTGGCGGAGCACTACGGAAATACCAGGGACTGGCTGCAGGGGAACGAGTGGGATACGGTCATGAATTATGATGCTTTTATGGAGCCGGTAACATGGTTCCTGACAGGCATGGAAAAACACAGCGACGACTTCAGAGAGGACCTGCTGGGCAATGCGGACAGCTTTTGGGGTGCCATCATGCACCACAGCAGCAGCTTTTCCACACCCAGCTGGCAGGTTGCAATGAATGAGTTATCAAACCATGACCACTCCCGTTTTCTGACACGCACCAACCACAAGGTGGGCAGGACCGGTACGCTGGGGCCCAAGGCGGCGGAGCAGGACGTGAATAAGGCGGTATTCCGGGAGGCCGTGGTCATGCAGATGACATGGATGGGCGCTCCCACCATTTACTATGGCGACGAGGCAGGCGTATGCGGCTTCACAGATCCCGACAGCAGGCGAACTTACCCTTGGGGATTGGAGGATCAGGAGCTGATCTCCTTCCACAGAGATATCATCCGTCTCCGCAGGGAAAACGACGAGCTGCGCAGGGGCTCCATTAAATATGTGGACAGCGACTATAATTTCCTGGCCTACGGTCGCTTTCACCGACAGGGCCAATGTGCGATACTGGTGAACAACAACAATTATCCCATCACCAGGGATATCTATGTCTGGGATCTGGGGACGCCAAAGCACGGAAAGATGCGGGTGCTGCTCTGGACGGATGAGCACGGCTACAGCCTGGGTGGGCGTGACTACGAGGTAGTGGCCGGAAAGATCAAGGTGGAACTGCCAAGGACCTGTGCGGTGATACTGAAGTATTTCGAGACTTAAGACCAATGGAAGGGCAGCTGCTCTGTTACAGAACAGGGCGGCTGTTTTGGTTAGCAAAAATGATGCATTTTTGAGTTATACTGAGTCTGTGTTTACTAGGATCAGGCATTTTCCCAGAAGTTTGACAGGAGCTTGGTACGTGTTGCTGGCAGAATGTTTGAAAGTACAATGTGGGACCTCACATGTGTTTTTGGAAAGGAGCTGTGCATGAACAGAAAAGGAATCTGTGCTGCGCTGGTCATTTGTCTGTGCAGTCGATGGACATTATCTGCAATGGCTGCCGATGAGACGGACGTGCTGGTGCAGCTTTACGAGAAGTATGAGGCGGATTTTGCAGCCATAGAGCATGTGAACGACATTGAAAAATATGGCTATACCGTCTTTGAAGACGAAAGCCACCTTGTAGTTCTGGAAACCTTTGGGGAGGAGGAAGTCCAGGTCCTGCCCATCATGGATGATACCTATCACAGGCTGGCAGTGTTGATTGCAGACAGCAGCGGAAATATTCTTTATAAGACCAACAGGCTGGAGATGAACTATAAATGGCTGGGACAGCTGGAGCAGCCGAACATAGGCCTTCTTTCTATTTCCTTCAGGGATATGAATCAGGATGGGCTCAGGGACATTACCCTGATCACAAACTGCCAGAACAAAACAGGGGAATATGCGGACAAAACCTACAAGGTGGGTGACGTGCTCTTTCAATGTGACGGCTCCTTTTACCGAGACTGGCGTATTTCTGACAAGATCAACCGCTTCAGCATGAACAAGAGCATAGATTTTATTACCAGCTATGTCCGGGACGGCGTTTCCACGGAGATCCTGTATACTGCTACGACTCTGGACGAGCTTCTGGAGAACGGTTTTGAGATCTTTCAGCAGCAAAGCTATTACAGGAACTTTGAAAAACACGGACGGCTGCTGGTTGTTCCCGGCATCATCAAGATGAAGGAGTACAATGTGTTCATGATCTATCTGGTGAATGAGCAGGGCAATATCGTTTGGAGCTTCCAGCCCATGGAGGACTATGATAACCTGTATGCACTGAAGGGCATGGACAGCCGGGACGACCTGGACGGAGACGGCATGAAGGACCTGCTGGTGCTGAGCCGCTTCAGCTATGCCGGACCGGATGGCAGTATGGTCGTGGATACGGTCTGTGATATTTATTATCAGCGCACCGACGGCTTTGAGGAGGATACGGAATTCAAGGCCTTCTATCAGATCAACGATGATGACAAAGTCAAGGTAAGTGATCTGGTGCCGCTGATCAGAGAATTTTGGGGGTGGAAAACAGAAGAATGATTAAGATACTGATCGTGGACGACGAAAAATCTATCTGTGACCTGATCGACATCAATCTGTCGGCAGCGGGTTACCAGTGTAAAACAGTGCAGGATGGCCTGGAGGCCATCGACCTGATCGAGAATGGGAACTTTGACCTGATCTTGCTGGATATCATGCTTCCGGGCGCGGATGGCTTTGATATCATGGAATACATACGGCCTTTGCAGATTCCCGTGATCTTTATCACTGCGAAACATGAAGTGAAGGATCGGGTAAAGGGGCTGAAGCTGGGGGCTGAGGACTATCTTGTGAAACCCTTTGATGTGGTGGAGCTGGTTGCGAGGGTGGAGGTGGTGCTTCGCCGGTACAAAAAGACAGCGAGCACACTTACTGCCGGGGATGTGGTGGTTGACGTGGAGGCCAGAAAGGTGACGAGAGCCGGAAGGCCTGTAGTGTTGACCAACAAGGAATATGGCCTGCTGGTGCTGTTTATACGCAACAAGAATATCGCCCTGTTTCGGGAGACTCTGTATGAGAAGGTTTGGGGAGACGAATATCTGGCGGACAGCCGGACTCTGGATCTCCATGTGCAGCGGCTCCGGCGGAAAATGAAATGGGAGGACAATCTTGTAGCCGTATACAAGGTTGGCTATCGGCTGGAGATCTGACAAATGAAATTTTTGTACAAAATTTTACTATGGACCATAATCACCTTGGCCATTGCATTGGGCTTGAGCGGATACTTTTTTGTGAACCAAGTGTTTGAGACAGCGCTGGACAGAGCGGTGGACCAGGCCCTGGGCGACAGCAACATCCTCCAGTTTGCGCTGGAGACGGCAGCGCTGAATGTCCCCACCAAGTACGATGTGCTTCAGGACATCGCGGTACAGGAGATCAGCGCAAATCTGGAACGGAGCAGCCAGGGCTCAGGGCGGCTTCTGAGAGTATCTGACGAGGAAAGGAAGACCTTATATGCCAGTGATGGCTTTACGGAGGATGAGTCCCTTTTGGAGAGCATTGCGGACGACACTGTTATCTGGCAGATCCTCCAACAAGAAGACAGCTATTATATCCATACCGGTATCGTAGTGAACACGATGGACAGGAATCTGTATCTGGAGACCATGGAGAATGTAACAAGAGTTTTTGACGAGCGTTCCGCAGGATTTTCTGTCTATCGGCAAATGACATTAGTCATGCTGGTGTCCAGCTCCGTTATCATGTTCTTGATCTGTACGGTGCTGACACAGCCCATCCGGCTGCTCACGAGAGCAACCAAAAGGATGGCGGCGGGGGATTACGATTATCGGGCAAGACAGATCAGCAACGACGAGCTTGGCCAGCTGACCCAACATTTTAACAGTATGGCAAATGCGCTGGAGGATACCATTGGAGAGCTCAGGGGCGAAATCAGGGCCAGGGAGGACTTTATCGGTGCCTTTGCCCACGAACTGAAGACGCCGCTGACTTCCATTATCGGCTATGCGGATCTTTTGCGCTCCCGGAAGCTGGATGAAGAAAAGCACTTTCTGTCCTCAAACTATATTTATACCGAGGGAAAACGCCTGGAGAACATGTCCTTCCGACTGCTGGACATCATCGTCACAAAGAGGGAACAGATTGATCCCCAGCCCGTGGAGGCGGACATCTTTTTCCGGTATTTGAAGGATATGTTTGCAGGGAATACGGAGCAGGAGCTTTATACCATCTATGACCCCGGTACGGTGTATGCGGAAGTAAACCTGTTGAAATCCGTGCTGCTGAACCTGGTGGACAATGCATTTAAGGCCTCGAGCCAGGTAGGTGTTGTGGAAGTAACCGGGTGGAACACGGAGCGAGGCTACGCCTTCCAGGTAAAGGACTTTGGCGTGGGCATCCCGGAGGAAGAGTTACAAAGAGTCACGGAGGCCTTTTATATGGTGGATAAATCCCGTTCCCGCAGCCGAAACGGCGCAGGCCTGGGGCTGGCGCTGTGTGTGGAGATCCTGCGGCTGCACCGAAGTGAACTCTTTATCGAGAGCGCGGTGGGTGAGGGCACCTGTATCAGCTTTGAAATTCCAAAGAAACAACTCGTGGAGGAAAACGGTGGCAATGAAGAAGAGCAATAAGAAAAAAATCAGTCTGCTGCTGATTCCTCTGGCAGCTTTGATCGCAGCGCTGGCAGTGTGGGGGCCGGAGGCACTGGCGAGGTACCGTGACAAGGCTATTCTGGACCAGATACAGACCGAGAAGGCGGAGACCAGCACGGAGGGCTACCGCTACGCTCTGAGCAGCAACGATAAGATTTATATCCTGTCCAAGTGCCTGAACAATCAGATACAGCCGGAGAGCGACCAGAACGCCCTGACCCGGACGGAGGAGAGCATGAACCTGGACTATCAGGAGCTGACGGGCACCTATGCCATGGTGGTGAACCGAAAGGATTCCAACGGCCAGGAAATACAGGAGAGGGTGGGCATTGAACTGAGCAATAAGGGAATGAAAGAGCTTCAGGAGCTTGGCATCCTGCCGGATTCGGTGCAGGAGCTGACGGAACGATCCTACAGTGCGGTGATGTATTCCGCCATCGATGTGCCGGAGCCCAGAAACAATGTGCTGGTGTGGAAGATCAGCCTTGATACGGGAAAGCAGACTGCAAACAGGACCAACCGGCTGCTGGACGCCTATGTGGACGCAGATACCGGGAAGGTGTACGAGTTTTATGCCAGAACGGAGATTTCCAGATGGGAGGATGTGGACCCGGATACCATGATACAGATCTGGGCAGAGTATATGGGGCTGGGAGAGCCGGAGGAATACCAGAACACAAATCCCCTGTCGGAAACGACGCCCTTTTTTAAAAAGTATATCTTTGCCGGTATGGAGGGGGGCAATACGGTCGTAACCATCGGTTTTTACGAAGGGATCAACGAGCTGTTCTTAAAAATTTCCCGGTGAGACGTGCTGCGGGACCTTAAAAGGTTTGATGCAATTTTGATGGAAAAAAGATGAAAATCTTATGCCAAAAATATGATATTTTGATGGAGCTCTTCTGTATGCTGTGTATAACAGCTGCAGCGGAGCTCCTTTTTGTGGATAAGCTGTGCAGATCACAGAAAAGAAAAGGCAGAGAAGAGAGGGTTTCATCATGTACGGACGGGAAAGCGAAAAAGGACAGACAGGGGATGTAAGGCTGGTCAGAATGAACCAGTATGACGGGAGATTAGGAAGGAATAATGGCAGTAGTTATGGCAGAAGATATAACAGGCTTGAACGAATGCGTCAACGGCGCAGGAGAAGGATCAGACAGGCCATATTTTTCCTGTGTCTGGCGTTTATCTTTATGGCAGTAGGGATTTTCTGCGGTACCCGGCTTGTGATGGCTGACGGAAGCGTTTCGGAGAACGTTGTGGTGATGGAGGACATACAGTTTTCCAGCGGTGCAAATGCGGACCTGGGAGATGGCGAGTCGGGAGAAGGCGGCATCATTCTGCCGGAGGAACCGAAGACACCTCTGGTGGTGATCGATCCCGGACACGGCGGAGAGGATGAGGGCTGCAGCCGGGAGGGCGTTCTGGAGAAAGAAATCAATCTGGAGCTGGCACTGCTTTTGGCAGGTAAGCTGCAGGACTTGGGGATGGACGTGGTGCTGACCAGAGAGGATAATGCGACCCTGCCCACTCTGGAGGAGAGGGTAAAGCTGGCAGAGGAACAGGGTGCTGACATTTTTATCAGTATTCATCAAAACGCCTATGATGAAGAGTCCGTTAACGGAATTGAGACATGGTACTGTAGAGGGAACGATGACAGCAAACGGCTGGCACAGCTTGTGAATATGGGAGCAGTGAAGAAGACAGGTGCAAAAGAACGTGAATTGATGGAGAGCAGCGATCTGTATGTGATCAGGGAGACCACCATGCCCTCCTGTCTGATCGAGACAGGTTTTCTCTCCAACCGTGAGGAGCGGGAGGCTCTGAGTAATCCCGCTTACCGGGAGAAGGTTGCGGCAGGAATCGCATGGGGAATCGAATACTATTTTCAGCCCAAGACCATGTACCTGACCTTTGACGACGGCCCTTCCGAGGAGAACACGGCAGCAGTGCTGGATATCCTGAAAGCGCGAGGCATCAAGGCGACCTTTTTTGTGGTAGGAGAGAATGTGCGCAAGCACCCTGAGATCGCAAAGAGGATTGTGGAGGAGGGCCATACCATAGGCATCCACTGCAATCACCATAATTACAAGGAAATTTATGCCAGCGTGAACAGCTATCTGGAGGACTTTCAGGCAGCCTATGACGCGGTGTATGAGGTGACGGGTGTGGAAGTGAAGCTCTTCCGTTTCCCCGGAGGGAGCATCAATGCTTATAACAAGGATGTGTATGAGGATATTATTGCGGAGATGACGGCGAGGGGGTTTACTTACTTTGACTGGAACGGGTGTCTGGAGGATGCCTCGAAGAATACCACGCCGGAGCAGTTGATCCAGAATGCGAGACAAAGTACATTGGATCGGAAGAAAGTGGTGATGTTGGCCCATGATATTGTGTATAATACTACGCTTTGTCTGGGTGATCTGATCGATCAGTTTCCGGAGTATAAGATGGAGCCGCTGACGGAGGATGTGAAGCCGATACAGTTTTAGTTTTCCCCTTGCAATTTGTCACAATCTATGCTACAATTTCACATTGTCAGGGCGTTACAGCCGACATGGGTGGATTCCCGAGTGGCCAAAGGGGACAGACTGTAAATCTGCTGCAAATTG
>JAFLRN010000103.1 GCA_022511385.1 Acetatifactor sp. | reverse complement strand
CCCAAACAGCTTATAATGATAGGATTTATTGCGTATGTTAATAAGTCTGATTTTGGAAAATCTGCAGAGGTAGATGATATCAGGTGGTATCAGTTAGATGAAGTGGATGATGTGATTGCACGGGAAAATAATTGTTCCGGTATGCATTTTGATAAATGCCGGATGTATTTAGCGAGGTTGTTGGAAGGACGGGCAGCATATGAGCATAGAGATTAGAAGACTATCGATTGTTGACGGACGGGATGTTTATGAAATGCTTCAAAAAATTCCGCCGAATGAAAATGGGTTTGTTAATTCTGCCAATGGGAAGAACTTTGAAGAGTTTCAACAATGGCTTCATTCCGCAGATGACAATTCCAAACAAGAAAGTATAATTGATGGCTGGAAGGTTCCCCAGACTACATATTGGTGTTTGGAAGATGAAAAACCTGTTGGATATGGAAAGGTACGTCATCTTATGACAGATTGCTTGCTCATCGAGGGCGGTAATATTGGTTATGCAATCATTCCTGAAGCGAGAAATAAAGGTTTGGGCAAAAGATTTCTTGCGTTGCTTCTTGATGAAAGTAAAAAACTGGGAGTTGATAAAGCTTTGCTTACAATAAAGCAAGTGAACAAAGCATCAGTCAAGGTCGCTCTTGCCAACGATGGCGTTGTCGATAAAATAGAGAATGGTTTATATTATATATGGATTGATCTGAGGTGATGTAATATTGAATGGACTGAATAAAACATTAAGAAATACGTTTTCTGAGGTTATAAACGACTATGAATATGCGCGTCCTAAATACCCGCAAGAGTTATATGAGAGGATTCTAAGCTTTTCTGGAATTAACAATACATGCAATATTCTTGAAGTCGGTGCAGGAACCGGACAAGCAACAGATTTGTTTGTTCAAAATGCCGCGTACAGTATTGATTTAATTGAAGTGAGTCAAAAACAAACGGATTTTTTGCGAAGTAAGTACTCAAATAAAGAAAATATCAAGGTAACTTGTTCCTATTTTGAGGATTATACCTCTGACAAGTCATATGACTTGATTTATTCCGCAACAGCATTTCATTGGATCGACAGTGAAGTTGGTTATCCAAAAGCATGGAGAATGTTGTGCGTTGGAGGTACGATGGCAGTTTTTTGGCAGATGTCATCTGTGCTGTATTATGACTTTGGAATCTTTAGAGAACTCAACGAAATCAAGAAGAAGTATCTTCCGAATGAAGCATTGGGTTTTGACAATGAAGGAATCAAATGGATGAAGGAGAAACGTATAGAACAGATACAATCAGGTGGATACTTTGGATTGCCAGAGTGTCATGAATTCAGGTGGACAGATATTTATGATACTGACAAGTATGTGGCGTTGGTTAACACATATTCTAGTACACAGCTTTTAGGGCAGCACACAAGAAATGATTATCTGAACGAGATAAGGAGGTGTATTAATACTGCAGGCGGAATTGTAGAAATGCCGCAATTGGTAATGCTTTACATTGTAAAAAAGTAAAATTCCGGTTTATGGTAGGAACACTTTTGTAATAAAGAGAAAATATAATAGACATTTTACTAAACGCATAAATTCCTCCCCCAAGGATATACTGTTCCTTAATCAGAATACATCCCCAAAGGAGGAATTTTTATGTCCATTACCCTGGAAATTATTGCCGTACACGCCCGAGAAATCCTTGACTCCCGCGGCAATCCCACCGTGGAGGCAGAGGTCACCGTCAGAAACCCCATAGACGGACGCGCCTACAAAGGCCGTGCAGCTGTTCCCTCCGGCGCCAGCACGGGCCGCTTTGAGGCTGTGGAGCTGAGAGACGGAGAGACACGATACTTCGGCCTTGGCGTCCAGCATGCCGTAAAAAATGTAAACGAAAAAATTGCCTCGGCACTGCTTGGAAAAAACGCTTTGGAACAGATTTTTATCGACCGCACCTTAATTGAATTGGACGGAACTGAGAATAAACAAAACCTTGGAGCAAACGCCACCCTGTCGGTCTCCCTGGCCTGCGCCAAGGCTTCCGCAAATGCTCTGTCCATGCCACTGTACCGTTATCTGGGAGGAGTTGGTCCCAAGCTCCTTCCCGTGCCCATGATGAACATCCTAAACGGCGGAAAGCATGCTGCCAACACCGTGGATTTTCAAGAGTTCATGATCATGCCCGTGCAGGCGGAAACCTTTGCGGACGGCCTGAGAATCTGTGCGGAGGTTTACCATAATTTGAAAGGGCTTCTTCGGGAGAAAGATTTATCCACAGGTGTTGGGGATGAGGGCGGCTTTGCTCCCGACTTGCCGGATGCGGAAAGTGTGATGGAATTCCTTGTACAGGCGGTAGAAGCGGCCGGCTATACCCCCGGTCAGGATATCAAGATCGCCATGGACGCCGCCAGCAGCGAACTCTATAACGAAAAAACCGGCATGTATCACTTCCCCGGTGAGAGCAGTCTGAAGGGTCAGGATGTGGTACGTGATACTGACGAGATGATTGCTTATTTTGAAAATCTGGTGGAGAAATTTCCCCTGCTGTCTATTGAGGACGGATTGGCGGAGGATGACTGGGATGGCTGGCAGAAGCTGACCCAGAGACTGGGGGAGAAGGTGCAGCTGGTAGGAGACGATCTCTTTGTCACTAATACAAAACGCCTGGATGCTGGCATTAAGCTGGGTACCGCCAATGCTATTTTGGTAAAGGTAAACCAGATTGGCACGCTCACAGAGGCCTTTGAGGCGGTGGAGATGGCCCACAAGAACGGCTACAAGGCTGTTATGTCCCACCGCTCCGGAGAGACTGAGGATACCACCATCGCGGACCTGGCAGTGGCGTGGAACATGGGACAGATCAAGACCGGCGCACCCTGTCGAAGCGACCGCGTCGCCAAGTATAACAGGCTGCTTCGGATTGAAGAGGAGCTGGGTACTGCGGCGCAATATATGGAGCCATTCAAAAAAATTTGAGCCATTTAAAAAATTTGAGAACTTTCTTGCGTTTTTATGATAGATGTGATAAAATTGTTCGTGTTTCACGTTGGAAGGTATCAGTTTGAAAGTTTCTTTAGATTTGAAGCGATGTCAAAGAAGGGTGTTTGCACACCCGCTTGTAGTGTAGACAGGGAGGATTAAACGGAAATGTTAAAGACGATTCTTACAGTTGTTTTTATATTTATTTGTGTGGCGCTTGTCATAGTTGTGTTGATGCAGGAGGGCAAGTCCGCAGGCCTTGGATCCATCAGCGGTGCGGCTGAGACCTACTGGGGGAAAAACAAAGGCCGTTCCATGGAAGGGCGTCTGGTGAAAGTCACTAAGGTCCTGGCGGTGTTATTCATGGTGATCGCGGCAGTACTCAACCTGAATGTGTTTTAAGATGCCCTGAATGTATTTTAAGATGCGTTTTGACAACACTCTTGTGGCACACACAAGAGTGTTTCTTTGTGTGAGCCACAAGGCGGACAAATAAGAGTATTTTTTGTGTAAATCATGCGTTGGGCGGATCAGAGCGATTTTTTGTGCAGGCTATGAGATGATCTCACTGGAGTCCCTGTATATGGAGTTTCATTATGGATACGATTGGGAAGGAAAAAAGAGATAAGAGAAAAAAAGTCATATGCGACCTGGTAAACGACAAGGTTTATGCACCTATGAAGGAGAAGGAGCTTGCCATGCTCCTGCAGGTTCCGAAGGAAGAGCGGGAGGAACTGAGCTCCATCCTCCGGGAGCTTCTGGCGGAGGGAGAGCTGATGCTGACCTCCAAGGGAAAGTTCCAGAAGAGCGACGGCAAGGTATTGATAGGAACCTTTATCAGCAATTCCAAGGGATTTGGCTTTGTAGAGATCGAGGGAAGGGAAGAGGACCTGTTCATACCGGAGAATTATACCAATGGAGCTTTTCATCATGACACAGTGCAGGTAGCATTGCTGCCGGGACGCCAGGGAAAACGCCAGGAGGCTCAAGTACTGCGCATTATTGCCAGGGGCATGATCCAGGTGGTAGGCACCTTTGAGCGAACCCGGAGTAACTATGGTTTTGTAGTGCCTGACAACACAAAGCTTCCTCAGGACATCTTTGTGTCAAAGGAACACTCAAAGGGCGCTGTCAGCGGCCATAAGGTAGTGGTGGAGATCACGGATTACGGCACCAACAAGCGGAGTCCTGAGGGAAAAGTGGTTGAGATTTTGGGCCATCTGAATGATCCCGGGGTGGATATCCTGTCCATTGTCCGGGGTTTTGAACTGCCCATGGAATTTCCGGAGAAGGTCATGAACCAGGCGGAAAGGACGGCACAGGAGGTGTCGGAGGCTGACCGGGCAGGCCGGAGGGATCTGCGGGAGGTGATGATGGTCACCATCGACGGCGAGGACTCCAAGGATTTGGACGATGCGGTCAGCGTGGATTTCGATGGGGAAAGATATCATCTTGGCGTTCATATTGCCGATGTGGCAAATTATGTACAGGAAAACTCTGCCTTGGACAGGGAGGCTCTGAAGCGGGGAACTTCCGTTTACCTGGTGGACAGGGTGATCCCCATGCTGCCCCATGCATTGTCCAACGGAATTTGCTCCTTGAATGAGGGCGTGGACAGGCTGTCCTTAAGCTGTCTGATGACAGTGGACCTACAGGGGGAGATTACGGATTATGAGATCTGTGAGTCTGTGATCAGGGTGGACAAGAGGATGACCTACACTGCAGTTCAGGCGCTTTTGGAGGACGGTTCTCTGGTGGAACAGGATGAAGCATACAGACAGTATAAACCGCTGCTTTCCATGTTCCAACAGATGGAGAAGCTGGCGGCAATTTTACGAAAGAAGAGGAAAAAGCGGGGGTCCATTGACTTTGATTTTCCTGAATGTAAGATACTTCTGGATAGGGATGGACATCCCATTGAGATCAAGGCCTATGAGCGTAACACTGCAACAGACATTATCGAGGATTTCATGCTGGCGGCAAACGAGACGGTGGCCCAGCATTTTTACTGGCTGGAGCTTCCCTTTGTGTACCGTGTCCACGATCTGCCGGACGAGGACCGCATCCAGAGACTGTCCGCCTTTATCAATAACTTTGGCTATTACATGAAGTCAGTGGGCCGTAAGAACTCCAAGGTGAGCAGCGAAGAAATTCATCCCAAAGAGATACAGAAGCTCCTTGCCAGGATTGCAGGAACTGCCGAGGAGGCCATGATCAGCCGTCTTGCCCTGCGGAGTATGAAGCAGGCAAAGTACAGTACGGAATGCACCGGGCATTTCGGTCTGGCGTGCAGCTATTACTGCCATTTTACCTCACCCATCCGACGGTATCCTGATCTGCAGATTCACAGGATCATAAAGGACCAGCTGAGGGGGCGGCTGAAGGAGGAGCGAACGGTACATTATCACAGCATTCTCCCGGAGGTGACAAAGCATTCCTCCGAGACGGAGCGGCGTGCGGATGAGGCCGAGCGGGAGACGGACAAGCTTAAGAAAGTAGAGTACATGGAATCCAGAATTGGAGAGTGTTTTGAGGGTGTGGTGTCCGGTGTCACAGGCTGGGGCATCTATGTGGAGCTGCCAAACACGGTTGAGGGACTAATTCATGTTTCCAAGCTCCCCGGCGACTATTTTTATTATAACGAGAATACCTATGAGATGGTGGGAGAGGCCACGGGGCGGACCTTTAAGCTTGGGATGCCTGTGCGGGTCCGGGTGGACGGCTGCGACCGCTTTAACAGGACTATAGACTTCTCACTTCAGGAGGAGGGTGCATAAAGCCCTTGCTATTGAAAGAAAAGATGGTCTGTTTGAGGAAACGAAAGGATATACTGAAAATCTGAAACTTGTGACAAGTGTGTCATATTGGAAGAGAGGTGACATTATGGCTGCGACAGGAAAGGAATCACAAAAGCTGATCGCCAATAACAAAAAGGCGTATCATGATTATTTTATAGATGAGACTTACGAGGCGGGAGTGGCGCTCCACGGCACGGAGGTAAAGTCCATGCGCATGGGAAAATGCAGCATCAAAGAGAGCTTTATCCGAATTGAGAACGGAGAAGTGTTTGTCTATGGCATGCATGTAAGCCCATATGAAAAGGGTAATATCTTCAACAAGGATCCTCTGCGCATCAAGAAGCTTTTGATGCACAAATATGAAATCAATAAGCTTCAGGGAAAGATAAAAGAAAAGGGCTACACGCTGGTGCCCCTGCAGGTCTATTTCAAGGACGGAAAAGTTAAGGTGGAGGTGGGTCTGGCGCGAGGTAAGAAGCTCTACGACAAACGGGAGGACATTGCGCGAAAGGACCAGAAGAGAGAGGCGGAAAAGGAATTTAAGATAAGGAATCTGAACGTGTGACGGTGTTTGAATGCATCGGGGAAAGGCCGAACAGAATAGAAACCAGCAGAAGTTGACATCATTTTGGGAATTATATATACTGATTTTGTCGAATTCTGAAAGACGATGTGACCCTGTGCAATGTCATGTCGGGAGCGTTATACAGTGATAGCAGCCGTTGTGGAGAAGTAACAATACTGTTTGTATGAAGACGGTACGGAGGAAAGGAAGAAAGTATACAAATGCTGTTTAATTCATATATCTTTCTCATGGCATTTTTGCCGGTCACATGGCTGATTTACTTTGGATTGAACCGATTCGGAAAATATCAGCTGGCCACAGGGGGGCTGATTGCTGCTTCTTTTGTGTTCTATGGATATTTTGATTGGCGCCTGTGTCTGCTGTTGGCAGCAAGTATTCTGACGAATTATTTGCTGCACTGCGCACTCACGGGAAGGAATTGGGGTAAGATACAGAGGAGGCTGATGTTATTTTGCGGACTAGCTTTTAATTTTGGTCTTCTGATTTATTTTAAATATCTCGACTTTGCCATAGAGAACATCAATTCGCTCACAGGAAGCCAGTTTCCATTACGCAATATAGTCCTGCCATTAGGTATCAGCTTTTATACATTTCAACAAGTGTCCTTTGTAGTGGATAGTTACCGTGGGGAAATAAAGAGGTGTAGAATCCTGGAATATTCTTTGTTTGTTTCCTTTTTCCCCCAGCTGGTGGCAGGCCCTATTGTACTTCACAGTGAAATGATCCCCCAGTTTGCAGACAAGGAAAAACGGAAGATTAATTTTGCAAATATGTTGTCAGGCTCAGAATACCTGATCATTGGTCTGGCAAAAAAAGTGCTCTTGGCAGATGCTTTTGGCAGGATGTGTAGTGTACAGCCGGAAGGAATAGGCAGTCTGAACAGCTTGAGCGCAGTTACTGTGATTTTAGCTTATACGTTGGAAATTTATTTTGATTTCAGCGGCTATTGTGATATGGCAATCGGAATAGGTAAGCTTTTCAATATTGACATACCGATCAATTTCCGGTCGCCATATAAGGCTGTCAATATTGCTGAGTTCTGGGAACGATGGCATATTACACTGACACGGTTCTTGACGACATATGTCTATATTCCATTGGGTGGCAGCAGAGTATGCAGATGGAAAATATACCGGAACATATTGATTGTGTTTGCCCTGAGCGGATTGTGGCACGGCGCTGATTGGAGCCTGGTGCTCTGGGGAGTTATGCACGGTGTCATGATGGTGTTGTATCGGATGACGAAGAAACAGACGGACCGGTTGCCTGGATGGCTTACCTGGTTATTTACTTTTCTCTTTTTAAATATTTCATGGACTTTTTTTCATACGGAAAGCGTAACCTTGTCGATAAGATTATTTCAGACCGTCGTTTCGGGAGGTATGGGAGGCTTTGCTCAGAATATTGTAGCGGCTGTTTGTGAGAAAAATTTTGTAATAATGCTTGCTCGATATTTTACCAGTGAGAACATGCTCAGCTTCCTGTCACAAATCATAACAGCTATTTGGCTGCTCGGCGGAGTGGCAATCTGTGTGACTGCTCCATCAAGTCATGAAATTGTGGAAAGAGATAATAGGAAACATAGGTATTTTTGTTTGTTGGCTGTCCTTTTTTTCTTGTCCGTCATCAGGTTGTCAGAGGTTTCAACCTTTATTTATTTTAATTTCTAACATTTGAGAATAAAGAGGTCTGTTATGGGTGACAAAAAAGCGTTTCTGTGCCTGCTCGGCTATTTGTTTGGCGTGGGGATCGTTATTGCATCATTTGTATTTTGTGTAGATCCATTTTATCATTATCATGATGTCTGGTTTGGTCTTCCGGTCGTATTGGAAAATGCGGTGTATCAGACTGCAGGTGCAGCAAGTCATCTGCAATATGACAGTGCAATTGTGGGAACATCCATGACCGAGAATTTACGAACTTCCTGGTTTGACGATGAGCTGGGGTGGAATACTATGAAGCTTTCCTACTCAGGGGCAAGAACGGATGACCTGCGCGCCATACTGGAACAAATTTACAGCCGGGATGTTCCCCCGGCACATATCGTGTTGGATCTGAATGATTACCAGTTGACAGTTCCTTCATGGACAGCTTATGTTGAGAGGCCGGAGTATTTGTATGACGGCAATATTTTAACAGATGCTCCCTATTTATATAACTATGATATTATTATGTTGGCGATGGATCGCATTGTGGATGGAGTAAGTGGGAGAGAGAGCAATATAGACAATGCTTATGTCTGGGGGAATGATAAATCTTTTGGAAGCGACATTGCCCTCAAGGACGCCAGCTCAACTAGGGAACAGCTTTTGAAAACAGATCCGGAACCGGTGGATTGGGAGGGAATGCTCCAATGCTGCGACGAGAATTTAAACAATATACTGCCCTATATTGAGCTTCACCCGGAGACGCAGTTCTTTATCTATTATCCTCCTTACAGTATGCTGTACTGGGAGCAAAAGGTACTGCAGGGGAGTCTGTGGGAAATTTTGGAAATTTATAGACATTCTATAGGGTGTCTCTTACAATATGAAAATGTGAATGTGTATTATTTCCAATATGAACCTGAAATAATATCGAATTTAGATAATTATTTGGATGTTGCTCATCACCGTCCCGAGTATAACAGATACATTTTTGAATGCATCCGGGATGGCAGAAATCTTGTGACGGAGGAGAATCTGCAGCTTTATATTGATTCCATGTACGAATATGCAAAAAACTATGATTATGATACTCTGTGGAAAGATTTCACACCTTGACATTGACATGGAAATCGGCTATACTAAACATACTTCGGGGTAGTAAAGGTCTCGACAGGGGTCTTGCAGCTGGAGAAGCTATCCGCATGC
>JAFLRN010000102.1 GCA_022511385.1 Acetatifactor sp. | reverse complement strand
CGGACACTAAGCTCGAAAGTACCTCGCTAAGTGCCGACGTGTTTTTAACAGTCTGTCGGAGGGATATTGCCAGGGCTGGGCTGGTTTCAGGCTGGTTACAGGCATCGGGTGGAGGTATGCCAGCCGCCCGATGCCGTCACTCGCGTACATACTTGACTAGAATCTCTTAGAATGTCGCAGCAAAGTATACTGTAAGCAATTAGCAGATCTCTGCACCTGCAGGCATTGTTTTTTCCGGCGTCATTAAGGCAAGATTGCCTTCGGCATCCTCGGCGCAGAGGAGCATGCCTTCGGAGAGGACGCCGGCGAGAGTTGCGGGTTTTAAGTTCACCAGCACCATTACTTTTTTACCAACCATTTCCTCGGGGGAGTAATGGGCTTTGATGCCGGAGACGATCTGGCGAACCTGGCTGCCAATCTTTACCTGGCTGCAGAGCAGCTTCTTTGATTTTGGAACTGCCTCGCAGGCAATGATCTCGCCCACCTGGAACTGCAGCTTGGCAAAATCTTCGTAGGTGATCTCGGGCTTTGACTCTATGTCGATGGTTGCTTCGGGCTCAGGACTTTCCGCCTGACCGCCAGCGGCTTTTTCTGCCTCTGCTTTCTGAGCGGCCGAGATCTCTTCTTCCCGCTTTTCCACTTCTTTCATATCAAGCCTTGCAAACAAGATTTCCGGCTTGTCGGTGACCTTGTTTCCGCTTGGGTACAGACCGAAGCTGCCAAGGGTATCGAAATCTCTCAACTTGGTGCCCAGCTGAGCTGCAATTTTTTCTGCGGTCTCGGGCAGGAAAGGCTGCAGCAGGGAAGCACCTGTCACGATACCTTCCACCAGATTGTAGAGGACGGTAGCCAGCCTGTCTGCTTTTGCCGGATCAGTGTCCTTCTCCTTGCCCAATACCCAGGGCTCCGTCTCGTCAATGTATTTGTTGCAGCGCTTGAATACGGCAAAGATCTCCGTCAGAGCATCCGCCACCCGCAGATCTTCCATCTTGGCTGCACATTGAGTATAGGCACCGATCACAATCTTTTTCAGATCGGCATCGATAGCCTGGTCATTTTCGGTCAGTTGAGCGTTCCGATTTTCCACCACGCCGCCAAAATACTTGTTGCTCATGGAGATGGTGCGGTTCACCAGATTGCCCAGGGTGTTGGCCAGATCGGAGTTAGTACGCTCCGCTACCAGTTCCCATGTGACATTACCGTCATTATCGTAGGGCATCTCATGGAGCACATAGTAACGCACGGCATCCACGCCAAAGAAATCCACCATGTCGTCCACATAGATCACGTTTCCTTTGGACTTGCTCATCTTTCCGCCGTTCATCATTAGCCAGGGATGGCCGAAAACCTGCTTGGGCAGGGGCTCGTCCAGTGCCATCAGGAAGATGGGCCAGTAGATGGTATGGAAACGGATGATGTCCTTGCCGATCAGGTGCAGGTCCGCAGGCCAGAGTTTTTTATACTGTTCCGTACTGTTACCGTCCGCATCGTAGCCGATTCCGGTGATATAGTTGGTCAATGCGTCCAGCCACACGTACACCACATGATTCGGATCGAAGTCCACGGGAATACCCCATTTAAAGGAAGTTCTGGATACACACAGGTCCTGAAGTCCCGGCAGCAGGAAATTGTTCATCATCTCGTTCTTGCGGGATACGGGCTGGATAAATTCGGGATGCTTGTTGATATGGTCAATCAGCCTGTCTGCATATTTGCTCATACGGAAGAAGTAAGCCTCCTCCTTGGCGGGCTTTACCTCCCTGCCGCAGTCGGGACACTTGCCGTCCACCAGCTGGGATTCGGTCCAGAAGGATTCACAGGGGGTACAATACAGTCCTTCGTAAGCGCCCTTATAGATATCACCCTGGTCATAAAGACGCTTGAAAATCTTTTGCACCTGGCGCTCGTGAAAATCGTCGGTGGTGCGGATAAACTTGTCGTAGGAGGTATTCAGAAGATCGCAGAGTCCACGGATCTCACCGGCCACCTTGTCCACATACTCCTTGGGAGTCACGCCGGCCTCCTGGGCCTTCAATTCGATCTTCTGGCCATGTTCGTCAGTTCCTGTCTGGAAAAAGACGTCATAGCCCTCCTTCCTCTTGAAGCGGGCGATACTGTCCGCCATTACGATTTCATAATTGTTTCCGATGTGGGGTTTGCCCGAGGTATAGGCAATAGCTGTTGTCAAGTAATAAGGTCCTTTGTTTTGCATTGTGTATTGCTCCTTTCCAATAAATTGTCAAGTGCCAGGCTGCGGGCATTCGGCAGAGACATTCTCTTTGCCGTTATCCAGACAAATCAAAAAGACTCATCCTCCTGCACCTGCATTACTACGTGTGCAAGAAGACGAGCCTCTAAGCCCGTGGTACCACTTCTCTTTGTCCGGCCCTCGCGGGACGGACCTCTTCGGGTCAGTAACCCTATCCGCTATAACAGGCGGAGCCTGTCGCAGCCTAACCGCTATATCCTGCAATCCAGAGTTCTGCGGCTCGGTGCGCTGCTCGGAGACCATGTTCCACGTCCTTTGCTCCATTCCTCTCAGCCTTGAAATTTCCCAATCAGCCGTTCCATTCACGATTCAGACGGCCCGGTAAATGTCCGGAATGTTCTCTGTAAAGCTACGCATGCGTGTACTCTTTCTCGTCGTCGCGTTTCCAAGTTCATGTTTCTAAATGACAGGGTAACATAAATCCTTGTTGTCTGTCAATCATTTGTTTTCTGCACTATTTCTTTTTTATTTTTTGCACTATTTCTTTTTTATTTTCTACGCTATCTCTTTTTTATTTTCTCCGCTATTTCTTTTTATTTTCTCCGCTATTTCTTTTTTCATTTTCCCCACTATTTCTTTATGCTTTTTGAACTGCCTCTTTTTATATTTTTAATCTAATTCTTTTTTGTCACCACCCAAGCTTAGTTGGTCATGTTTTCAGCTTATTTCTTTGTGGTCAGCTGTGTATATTCTCCCTTTCGGTCATAGGAGTCCAAAAGATAGCTTTCATCCGTAAGGACGCAGTCGATCTCCAGGGTATCCTCACGGTATTTGCTGCGCCTGCGCAAATTATCTTTTGTACCTTCCTTCCTGGCATGGAAAGAGCCATTTTTCTTAAAACTAAAATTACCCACAAACCGGCCCGGAAGATGGTCTGCCAGCTGACTTGCCACTTCCTTGCACTTCGTTCTGATCCGCTGGCCCAGGGAAGGCTGAACTGGCCTGGGGTCTTCCGCTGCAACAGCAGCAAAGTAAGGATTTTGCTGCAACAGCTGTGTCTGTTTTGTCTGATCCGCATTATTTGTGACACCCTTGTCACTTATGTGGTTTATCTGCGCCATAGTCTGGGAGGCGCCGGTCTTTTCTCCTACCTGTCCCATGGTGCTTGTATCATTTCCCTGCCACAAGCCCAGCAGCCGCTTGCCCGTGCTGCGAAACAGCCTCTGAATCCAGTCAGAAAGAGATAACTGGGCATTCTGATCCTGACTCGCCTGCATAGCCTGCTTTGAGGCAACGCTGAGACTGGCAGGCATTTTCATGTTCCCCTCCAGAGAATGCTCATGATCATGCAGACAGCCCGTGACATGATGCATGCCTGCACTGTGATCATTTCCAATTCCGCCTAATTGCATACAGCCGCCTCCTTCCGCACAAAACCAATTCATCATATTGGTTATCGGCAGAATCAGGCGGCTATATTATACCATGATTGCCCTGCATCATGGTATGGATGGCCATTCGACCGTTCCATGCCTTGAATAAGGTCATTATACCATATTAATTACCGCAAGTTACGGGCAGAGCGCTGCAGCGCTTTCACATTGTCGGCTATATCGCCATGGAATACGGCAGATCCCGCCACGATCACATTGGCCCCTGCCTCCAGTGCTAACTGGATATCTTCCCTGTCTATACCGCCGTCCACCTCAATATCCATGTCAATCCCCTGGCTCCGCGCCATCTCCCGGACGGCCCGGACCTTGTCCAGACAGTGCGGAATCAGTTTCTGGCCTCCAAAACCCGGCTCCACAGTCATTACCAGCACCATGTCCACCAGCTTGAGATAGGGCTTTACTGCCTCTGCCGGAGTGGCGGGCTTTATTGTGATACCCACCTTTTTTCCCAGGCTTCGGATCTTTTGAATAGTTCCCTCAACGTTCTCCGTGGCCTCTATGTGGAAATTGATCAGATCTGCACCGCATTCCGCAAATTCTTCTATGTAACGCTCCGGTTTTTCGATCATCAGATGCACATCAAAAAACAGGTTCGTGTGTTCCCTCAAGGTGGCGATCACAGGCATGCCAAAGGAGATGGACGGAACAAATATCCCATCCATTACATCGATGTGGAGATACTGCACCCCTGCGTTTTCAGCTTCCCGTATCTGCTCGCCCAGCTTATAAAAATCTGCCGCTAAAATAGACGGTGACAAAATATTCATGGAAACACCAATCCTTTCCAAAAGCATTATCCGCCTTTTCATGGACCTTCTCTTCTTTCATGTCCATTTTAGCAAATATGCAGAACCAGTGCAAGCCGTTTCCCCTGATTTTTACAGCGAACTCATGATGTGCTGTATTTTACAACAGCGTTTGGGATGACTTCATCTCATCCCTTACATCCTGCTTTAGCTTTTCCCACTCGTTCGGATGTTCCGTATAATAAAGGGGACATTTTTTGCCGCCACAGTCATAATGGCGCAGGATATCGTCAGCCTCCAGGTCATAAGCCTCTGCCAGCCATGTAAGTAAGCTGATCAGGGAATCGTAGGTCTCCTGGGTGAAGGATCCGTCTGCTTCCAGATAACAGCACTCAATGGAAATAGAGTCCATATTCCTGGTCATAACCGCATAGGCAATCTCATCTAAGGGCACACACTGGATGATCTCTCCCTCGTAGCCTATGATAAAGTGAGCGCTGACGCTGCGCTCATGCATGTCCTTTTGCTGCTCAAAATAGCTGCGGTTCTGGGCCGCACTGGTGCCCTGGTTTGCGGTATAGTGTACAAAGATATTATCGACCTGTTCCAGTGGGTCGCCGGGGCGGGAGTATTCGTTGGGTGTAAGAAAATTCTCTGTCCAATCGGGGTGCGCCGCATATACTTCTGCCGGGAGTCCTTGAATCAGTGTTGTCTGGGTTGCGTTGTCTTCTCCGACACTCGTGTCATTTTCCCGCGAAGAAGTCTGCTCCTTGTTATCGAAAGCAGACGCGGCTGATTTTCCAAAAATAATGACCATGACCAGCACTAACATACTCAGGCCGCAAAGCCCTACCACCATGCGCTGGCGTCTGACTATTTTTCTGCGCCTTGCAGCACTGACTCTACCCCGCTTTTGCTGAATCCGCTCCGTTTTTGAACCTTCGGAAACAGCGGCTCGCTGTGTATAGCGAGGCCTGTTCTGCCGTCCACCGAAGGCCGGCTTTCTTTCGGCTGCTTTCCTGAGTCTTCTCTGCTCCTCATAATCCTGCAGATAGGGATTCCTCTTGTCCATTTTCCCATCTCCCGTATTTCCCCACGCGGCGGCGGTTTTATCGGAACATTTCCCGTCCTTAACAACTTGCATATGTCCCTGTTCAATCATAAACTAACATGAAAATGTATCATAGTTGTTAATTTATTTCTTAAGAATTCATGAAGGTTATCTTAATAAATCGGCGGCTTTTGCCTTTCGCAAAAGCCGCCGAAATCTGGTCCTGAATAATCCAGCTAAGAATAAGAATTCTATAAAATTCCTACGCAGTTATATTACAAGAATTCCTTCACAGACTTGTAAACGCCCTCCGCGTCCAGTCCATACTTTTGAACCAGAGCTGCTGCGGACCCGGACTCGCCGAACACATCCTGCATACCAACCTTCTTCACAGGAGTGGGCAGCTTTGCACTCAGGCAGTCGCAGACCGCGCTTCCAAGGCCGCCGATGACGGAATGCTCCTCCACGGTCACAACCTTGCCGGTTTTCTTTGCGCTCTTTACAATGAGTTCCTCATCAAGGGGCTTGATGGTACAGATGCTGACAACCTCGGCGCTGATTCCATCCGCAGCCAGTTTTTCCGCTGCACCCAGAGCGGAATCCACACAGATGCCCGTTGCAACGATGGTCACATCAGTACCCTCGCGAAGAACGGTTCCTTTTCCAATTTCAAACTTATAGTCGGGATTATCGTTAATCACAGGCACTGCTGCGCGGCCAAAGCGGATATAGACCGGGCCCTCATGCTCCAGAGCTGCACGGACTGCAGCCTTTGCCTCGATATCGTCCGCAGGACACATCACCACCATGCCGGGAATGGTCCGCATCAGAGCGATATCCTCGTTGCACTGATGGGAAGCGCCGTCCTCACCCACGGTAATTCCTGCATGGGTAGCACCAATCTTTACGTTCAGATGGGGATATCCGATGGAATTGCGCACCTGCTCAAAGGCACGTCCAGCCGCAAACATGGCGAATGAGCTTACAAAGGGAACCTTGCCCACCAGGGACAGTCCTGCCGCAATGCCCATCATGTTACACTCTGCGATACCGCAATCAATATGGCGGTCGGGAAAAGCTTTTTTAAAAGTACCTGTCTTGGTAGCCTCCGCCAGGTCAGCGTCAAGCACTACCAGATCAGGGAATTCAGCGCCCAGCTCTTTCAGGGCATTGCCGTAGCTTTCACGGGTTGCTATCTTCTTAATCTCTGCCATTACGCTTCACCTGCTTTCTCAATTTCTGCGGCGATCTTCTCCAGATCAGCCATTGCCACAGCGTACTCCTCATCGTTGGGAGCCTTGCCGTGCCAGCCCACATTGTTCTCCATGAAGGAAACGCCCTTGCCCTTTAAGCTATGTACTACGAGGCAGGTGGGCATTCCTTTTGTCTCTCTCGCCTCCTTGAAGGCTGCTCTGAGAGCGTCAAAGTCATGAGCATCCACATTGATCACATGGAAGTTGAAAGCCTCAAACTTTTTGTCAATAGGATAGGGTGAGCAGACCTGGTCAATGGGACCGTCGATCTGCAGGTTATTATTGTCCACGATCACGCAGAGGTTATCCAGCTTGCGGTGTCCTGCGAACATAGCAGCCTCCCACACCTGGCCCTCCTGGATCTCACCGTCGCCAAGCAGGGTATAAACGCGGAAGCTCTTGTTGTTCATCTTTGCGCCCAGCGCCATTCCAACTGCTGCGGAGATACCCTGGCCCAGGGAGCCGGATGCCATGTCCACGCCGGGAATATGGATGCTGGGATGGCCCTGCAGGTAGGAGCCCAGCTTGCGGAGAGTCTTCAGATCTTCTACAGGAAAGAATCCTCTGTTTGCCAGAGTGGAATACAGTCCGGGAGCGGTGTGGCCCTTGGACAGGACGAAGCGGTCCCGATCTTCCTTATCGGGATCCTTGGGGTCGATGTTCATCTCTTCGAAATACAGATAGGTATACACATCAGCTGCGGAGAGGGATCCGCCGGGATGGCCTGCCTTCGCGCTGTGAACTGCCGTTACGATGCCTTTGCGCACGTCGTTGGCGCGTTTTTGCAGTTCTAAATTGTTCATGGTCTCCTCCATTCTGCCGTGTATGGCATGTTTATTGTAAGTAAATAGTAGCATAGTTCTGGGGTTGCGTCCAGTGTTTTGTTTTACTTCAACCCTGCGATAGCTGCTTTCTCCGCTGGTAAGGTCGCTTTGTACTTTTCAATGAAAGCGTCAAAGCCCTCGACGTCCTCCGGCTTGGGAGCGATAGTGGTGCCTGTCTGGCCGGCAAAGATTTTGTTATGGAGGTAGTCTGCCAGGGATTCGCCGGCGGATTTCTCCTGCATGTAGCATGCCAGGATGGCAATGCCCCAAGGGCCGCCTTCACTGGCGGTATCCATGACGGTAACGGGGGCATTCATGGCTGCGGCCATAAGCTGCTGGCCCACTACGGGGGTCTTGAAAAGGCCGCCGTGGCCCATCAGGGAGTCTACTTTTACGTGTTCTTCTTTCAGAAGGATATCATTGCCGATCTTCAGAGTGGCCATAGCGCTGTAGAGGTGACTGCGCATAAAGTTGGCCAGGGAGAAGTCAGCGTCGGGAGTACGGACAAAGAGGGGACGGCCCTCGTCCACGCCCATGATGGGTTCGCCTGAAAAATAGTTGTAAGCCATCAAGCCGCCGCAGTCGGGATTGGCATTCAAAGCCTCCCGGTAAAGGCCGCCGTAGAGATCATTCTTGTCTAGCTTCATGCCGAACTTCTCTGCAAACTGATCGAAAAGGTTCACCCATGCGTTCAGGTCGGAGGTGCAGTTATTGCAATGTACCATGGCAACGGGATTGCCGTCAGGTGTGGTCACCATGTCGATCTCCTCGTGAACCTTGGAGAGGGGCGCCTCCGTTACCACCATGGAGAAAATGGACGTTCCGGCGGAAATGTTGCCAGTGCGGACTGCTACGCTGTCTGTAGCTGTCATGCCGGTGCCCGCGTCTCCCTCGGGAGGGCACATAGCCGCGCCGGGCTGCAGGGTTCCGGTGGGGTCCAGAAGCTTTGCGCCATCGGCGGTCAGTGAGCCGGCATTCTCGCCGGCGCAGAGTACCTTGGGCAGGATGTCGCGCAGTTTCCAGGAGAATGCTTTGTCTGCCACCAGCTGGTCAAACTGATCCAGCATCTTCTGGTCAAAATCCTTGATAGCGGAGTCGATGGGGAACATGCCGGATGCTTCGCCGATGCCCATCACCTTCTCGCCGGAAAGTTTCCAGTGTATGTAGCCTGCCAGCGTGGTCAGGAAGGAAATATCCTTCACATGAGTCTCGCCGCTTAAGATTGCTTGATAGAGATGAGCAATGCTCCATCTCTGGGGAATATTGAATTGGAACACGGGAACCAGCTTCTTGCAGGCTTCCTCGGTCATGGTATTTCTCCAGGTGCGGAAGGGTACCAGCAGCTCCCCTGCTGCGTCAAAAGGCATGTAGCCGTGCATCATGCCGGAAAAGCCAAGAGCGCCCAGCTTTGTCAGCTTTGTTCCGTATTTCTCCTGCACATCCTTTACAAGACTTGCATAGCAGCCCTGCAGTCCTCCCCAGATGTCGTCCAGACTATAGGTCCAGATGTTGTTCTCCAACCGGTTCTCCCAGTCGAAGGTTCCCATTGCAATGGGCTGGTGGCTTGCGTCCACCAGTACCGCCTTGATGCGGGTGGAGCCAAACTCGATACCCAGCACCGTTCTGCCGTCCTGAATTGCTTGTTTGATCGCTTCGCTCATTTCTCCTCTTTTCTGCTGC
>JAFLRN010000101.1 GCA_022511385.1 Acetatifactor sp. | reverse complement strand
AATGCTGCATGAAATTAAAGTGTATGAAAACCATAAAATCGAAATCACTTACAACATTTCTGACGAGTTGAAAGCTCTTTTCAAAAGTAGTGTACCAGCGAAACCAATCTAAAGATATTGAATCGCAAAAGCAAATCAGTACCGACTCGGTACAAATTACCGCAACTAACTTCCGCCCCACGGTGGCATAGACCCTGGAAAAGTCGGCATTAACGGCGTAAATGAAAAGGACATTAATTTGGAGATCGCGCTGCTGGTCAAACAGTATCTGGAGGCAGCAGACATTACCGTTGTGATGACCCGGGAGACGGATGAGGGGCTATATGACTCGAATGCCTCCAATAAAAAGGTGCAGGATATGAAGCGGCGGATTGCACTGATCGATGAGGCGGCGCC
Source organism: Acetatifactor sp. (assembly GCA_022511385.1). Taxonomy (GTDB): domain Bacteria; phylum Bacillota; class Clostridia; order Lachnospirales; family Lachnospiraceae; genus Acetatifactor. The sequence goes on along the minus strand of JAFLRN010000101.1, from coordinate 9,162 downwards.
CAGGGTTGCGGTCAGTATTCACCAGAATAGCTATCCGGAGGAGTATGTGCATGGAGCCCAGGTGTTTTATTATGACAACAGCACTCAGGGAAATAGACTGGCTGGATGCATCCAGGAGCAGCTGGTGGAGAAGGCAGATCGTGAGAATAAGCGTGGAATTAAGGCAAATGACAGCTATTATCTGCTGAAAAAGACGGATATTCCCATTGTGATCGTGGAGTGTGGATTTCTCTCAAACTATGCGGAGGCGGAAAAATTGTGTAGTCCGGAATACCAGGACAGAGTTGCCTGGGCAATACATATGGGAATCCTGCAGTATTTGAATGAATAGGGGGTTTTCCTTTTTGTAAAAATGTGATATAATCCATTATACTCGGGAGTAAATCGGCATCGTGAGGCTTCCGTCAACGACTGGTTTTTTCATAGAAAGAGAAAGATGTGTGTCATGAAAACCATTATAGAGAAGATCAGACAGGATGTGGAGGTCTTTAATGGTCAGGAGGAGGAAGCGCTGCGCCGCGCAGGAGGTATCATACGAAGGGGCGGCCTGGTGGCGTTCCCCACCGAGACGGTGTATGGTTTGGGGGGCGATGCCCTGAACAGGGAATCTTCCCGGCGGATCTACGAAGCAAAGGGCAGACCTTCAGACAATCCCTTGATCGTGCATATTTGCCGGTTTGAGGACATTGAGACCATTGTGGACCGGGTGCCGGAGGAGGCAGTGCGGATTGCGGACGCGTTCTGGCCGGGCCCACTGACCATGATCTTACATAAGTCTGAACGGGTGCCCTACGAGACCACAGGGGGGCTTGACACCGTGGCTGTCCGGCTTCCGGCTCACCCGGCGGCAAGGAGGCTGATTGAGTATAGCGGCGGCTATGTGGCAGCTCCTAGTGCAAACCTGTCCGGCAGGCCCAGCCCCACAGAGGCACGGTATGTGGCGGAGGATATGGACGGCCGCATAGACATGCTCCTGGACGGCGGTCAGGTTGGGATTGGCCTGGAGTCCACCATTGTGGACCTGACGGTGAAACCGCCCCAGATTCTGCGGCCCGGCTATGTGACGGAGGAGATGCTGAATCGTGTGATAGGGGAAGTTGACACAGATGTCACAATTCTGCATAAGGACAGCGATCAGGCACCGAAGGCTCCTGGTATGAAATACAGGCACTACGCCCCAAAGGGTGAGCTGGTCATTGTGGAGGGTGAGCCCGACCGGGTGGCGGCCTATATCAATCGATTTGCGGCGGAAGCTGCAGCGCAGGGGAAACGGACAGGAATCATCGGAACCAGTGAGTCCCTGGCACAGTATCGGGCGGATGTGGTAAAATGTCTGGGAGAGCGTTCTGATGAGGAGAGCATCGCCAGAAATCTATATTCTGTTCTGCGTCAGATGGACGAGGAACAGGTCGAGAGGATTTATTCAGAGAGCTTTGCGGCCCAGGGATTTGGACAAGCCATTATGAACCGGCTTCTGAAGGCGGCAGGACATAAGGTGGTAAAGATAGAAAGAGAAAACCCATAGGGTGATAAAGATATAAAGCGATAGATCAAGATATAAAGCGGTAAGGTTATAAGGAGGTAAGTGTGATGATAGCAATAGGAAGTGATCACGGCGGATTTGCGCTGAAGCAGTGTGTGGTCCGGCATCTGGAGAAGCAAGGAATTCCCTTTGAGGACATGGGCTGCCATGGATTTGAGAGCTGTGACTATCCCGTTTATGGCAAAGCGGTGGCGGAAGCAGTGGCAGAGGGCCGCTGCGAAAAGGGGATTGTCATCTGCACCACGGGTATCGGTATCAGTATGGTGGCGAATAAGGTGAAAGGGGTCAGATGTGCGGTTTGTGCAGATACACTTACCGCCAAGATGACAAGGCTGCATAATGACGCAAACGTCCTTTCCCTGGGCGGAGGCATCGTGGGGCCCAATCTTGCCCTGGAGATTGTTGATACTTTCCTGAATACGGACTTTTCCGGTGAGGAGAAGCACTGCCGCAGGATCAGCCAGATGGAGTAGGAGTAGACGTAAGCGTCCTGCCTGACGCTGCAGGGCCTGATCTTGGAGAACTTAAAGAGGAGGAAACCGATGGGTGGCAAAAGAACTGACTATATCAGCTGGGATGAGTATTTCATGGGTGTCGCACAATTGTCCGGCATGCGCTCCAAGGATCCCAATACCCAGGTGGGGGCCTGCATTGTCAGCAATGATAACAAGATCCTGTCCATGGGCTACAACGGTTTTCCTCTCGGATGTTCGGACGAGGATTTTCCCTGGGAGAGAGAGGGAGAAACTCTGGACACGAAATATCCTTTTGTGACCCACGGTGAATTGAACGCCATTTTAAACTATCGGGGTGGGTCGTTGGAAGGGACGAAGCTGTATGTTTCGCTGTTCCCCTGCAATGAATGTGCAAAGGCCATTATTCAGGCAGGAATCAAAACAGTTGTGTATGACAGCGATAAATATGAGGGATCCATAGAAAACCGGGCATCGAAAAAGATGTTTGACGCTGCAGGTGTTGTGTACGTGCCCTATTCCAGAACAGGGCGCCACATACAGATACAAGTGTGAGAAGAATTTCTAAGTCTGCAAAGTACGCAGACCAAGGTGCTAAAGCACCTCGAAATTCTATGTCTCACACTGAAAAAATGCCAAAGGCAGGCTTTTTTTCTCACGTATGATTTGCGCCGCCGTTGGCGGCACGATGTGAAGTATGAAAGATGAGGTTGTACATTTGAAAGGCAAGATTTGGAAGAAGCGGAAAAAAATAGCGTTGCTATTGACCATAGCGCTGTTGACTGGGGCAGCACCCGCTGCGCCGGAGGCTCTTTTCGTGTCCGCAGCTCCCAGCACTCAGGAACAGATTAACCAGACCGAGAAAGAAAAGGAAGAACTGGAGAACAAGCAGGAGAAGAATGAGAATGCTCTGGAGGGGTTGAAGGGTGTCCAGAGTGATCTGAAGAAGAGTATGGAGGATCTGAATTCCCAGCTGAACGAGGTGGTTCATTGTTTAGAGGAATTGGAACAGCAGATCCGCGATAAGGAGCAGGAGATTGCTGATACCCAGGCGGCTCTGGAGGAGGCTAAGGACACAGAGGAGTGGCAGTATACGTGTATGGTGTTGCGTGCAAGGGCAATGTACGAGTATCGGGAGGAGAATTATCTGAATGAGCTCTTCAGTGCGGGTAGTCTTTCGGAAGCTTTGAATGTGGCCAATTATATTGAAAGAGTTGCCGCAAGCGACAGGAAGCTGATGGATGATTACAAAGCCAACAGAATTCTGATCGAGGAACATGAGGCGAGACTTCAGCAGGAGAAGATAGAACTGGATAATCTGAAGGTGGATGCCGAGGCTGAGAAGAACAAGGTCTCAGGCCTGATCAGTACGACGGCCAACTCTATAGCGGCCACCGCGGAGCAGATTGAGGAGGCGGAGAAGAAGGCCAGGGAGTACGAGGAGGAGCTCAAGAAGAAAGAGGAGGATTTGGAGTACCTGCGGAAAAAGCTGGCGGAAGAGATCGCACTCTCCCAGGCGGCGGCCAACGCCACCTGGCGGGATATTTCCGAAGTGAGCTTTGCAGAGGGTGACAGATACCTGCTGGCGAACCTGATCTACTGTGAGGCCGGCGGAGAACCCTACGCGGGGCAGCTGGCTGTGGGAGCTGTGGTCATCAACAGAGTGCTGAGCTCCAAGTTCCCCGATTCGGTGGTGGGCGTTATCTATCAGAAAAGTCAGTTTTCTCCGGTGGGAAGCGGGCGGCTTCAGCTTGCGCTCACGGCAAATAAAGCCACTGAAAATTGTTATAGGGCAGCGGATGAGGCTATGTCAGGTATCACTAACGTGGGAAATTGTGTTTTCTTCCGGACTCCCATACCGGGGCTCACCGGGATCAGTATAGGAGGACATATTTTTTATTAGCTACAGCCCCAGGCTATCCAGCCGGGCTTGAAGACGGTCAAATTTATCACGGTAAAAAAGGGTGAGCAGATGATTCAGATTGCGCAGGCAGGTGGTCATCTGCTCTTTTGTGATCAAATCACGTTCCAGCGCTTCTGCCAGTTCGTCCAGATCCACTACCTTCATGCTGCCCTCCGGAGAAATGATCACATCCGCCAGCAGGTCGACAACGGTGAGGGACTCTTCCGCCTCGTCATAGGAATAGTCTACAATGTCGCAGTACCAGTGCAGCAGGGAGCCATCGGCGCGGTACATTTTGCTCACCTTGATTCCCTCTTTGAAAAAGTAGCAGGAGCAGCCGTGGGAAAACTGGGTCTTGGGATTTATGGTATTCCATTTGGTGATGAGTACCTCGTCATCCTGGGCGACAATGATGTCATGCTTCAGAAGGATGCACTCTGCAGGGATCAATCTCTGGCGATACAGCTTGGTAATGTTCATGCTCTTGGAAGCTCCTTTCTTGTGAGGGCGGAAGTGGGTGGAAGCTGTGAAAAGGGTACAAAGGGCAGGGGGGGAACGGTATGGGGACACAGTTCCTTTTCCATCCACACCATATCCTGCCAGGCGCCCAGCTTATAGCCGGAACGGTGAAAATGGGCGATCAACTCATAGCCGAATCTTTTATGAAATTCAACGCTGGCCGGATTGGGATAGGCGATGCAGGCGCAGAGGTTGCAGATATGCTGCCGCCTAAGCTGTTCTTCCAGTGCCTGATACAAAGCGCAGCCCGTACCGCGATGCTGCTCATCCTGTCGCACATAGATCGTGGTCTCCACCGACCAATTGTAGGCAGCCCTGCTTTTGAAGGCTGAAGCATAGGTATAACCCAGGATCCTGTCATCTTCCTCTGCGACTAGATAGGGGTATTTTTCCAGGGTCCGCCGGATACGGTCCGCAAACTCCTCTACCGTGGGCACAGCACATTCAAAGGTTACAATCGTATCCTTCACATAGGGGGCATAAATTTCGACCAGAGTCTGTGCGTCCTCCGGCGAAGCAATGCGAATATTCATGATCTTCTCCCTTATAGCCTGTAGTTTGTGAGGATGTCTAAATTCAATATTTCTTGTAAAAATATTACAGCCACAGGCCCAGGAAGTCAATGAAGATTTGCGTATTTCACACTTTACAGCGACAGCCTTCTAAGGTAAACTATTTGTATGTAGCCGCAGGGGATGGAAGGAGGAATTGGTATGATACAGTTTACAGAGGACTGTCTTTTGGGCGTGGAGCAGATCGATGAGGAGCATCGGTATCTTTTTGCACTGCTGGGGCGCGCCGATGACCTGCTTCGAAACGATTACGGAAAAGATTTGTACGAGGAAATTAAGGGCCTGCTGGGGGAGCTGGAGAGCTATGCGGATAAACATTTTGCTCATGAGGAGGCATATATGAAGGAGATCCGTGATCCGGAGCTGATCCTTCAGCGCACGCAGCATATCGTGTTCCGGGAGACCGTCATGGAATTTCTGATGAAGAATATCGATGAGGATGAGGAGCAGCATCAGGCGCTGGAGGAACTGCTGAACTTTCTTGCGAAATGGCTGTATCATCACATCCTGAGCAGTGATACCATGATTGGAAAGCTGCCGCCGCTGGAGGAGTGGATGCTGAAGGAGAACCCCTGCGAGTTTTCAGATGAGTATCTTGTCGGGATAGAAATGATCGACCGGGAGCATAAAAAGCTTTTTGCGCTGGTGGAGCATGCAAATCATCTGGTGAAGGAATGGGCTGTGGGAGATGGCTATGACGAGATCGTGGGCATCCTGAAGGAACTGAAAGATTACACGGAGGTTCATTTTGCGGACGAAGAGTCCTATATGCGAAGCATAAAATATGAGGGCTACGATGCCCAGAAACGGGCCCATGGGGCATTTATCTCCCGACTGGAGGAGTTTGACCTTGAGAAGGTCGAGGAAAATCCCCGGGAGTATCTGACCAGCCTCATCGAATTTTTGCTGGGTTGGCTGATCAATCACATCCTTCATGTGGATAAGAAAATTCCGGTAGTGTAAAAACGCCATAATATACAAGCCTGTATTTCTAATTTTAATACAACACTAGACATTTTCTGGAATTTTCGGTATAATGTATCATGTTGGGAGAAAAAGGGATGCTGCATCAGATTATTTGATTTCCCCGGCATAGCAGTAAAGAAAATCGGAAGGCCCCATAAACATGAAACGTCGCAAAAACGACAACAGAACCTCATTCCAGACCCTGGTCCTGATCTCACAGTTGGGCCTGACCATGGTAGTAGCAATAGGTATGACCACGGCCGCCGGCATCTGGCTGGACAGACGCCTTGGCACCTCTTGGATCACTGTTCTCATGTTTGTGCTGGGGGCAATAGCAGGAGGCCAGAGCGCGTATCACATGATCCGGAGGATCTATGAGCCGGAGCAGGAGGAGAAGGAGCGGGATTCAGCCGGTGAAGATCATTCAAGCGTTAAAAAGGACTGACAGGACAATCTTGGAAATGCACCTTGGGCAGTTATTTTTCGGTATTGTGTGTCAGCTGATAGGAGCGTTTTTTGTACAGAACCAGGTCTGGTACGCGGCTAGTCTGTGGCTGGGGGTCGTGTTCTCCATGGCAGCAGTCCTTCATATGGCCCGAACCTTGGATCGTGCATTACCCCTGGGAGAAGCGGCTGCAAAAGTGATCTCCCGCGGATATCTGTTCCGCTATGCGATCATTTTGTTTGTGATGACAGTGGCGGCGCTGACAAAGGTTTTAAATCCGCTTATCGTGTTCCTGGGGTATATGAGTTTGAAAGTGACGGCATATATTGAGCCGTTTACCCATAAGTTATTGAACCGGCTGTTTCACGAGACAGACCCTGTTCCGGAGCCTTTGCCGGAGCAGGAGGATGCAGCCCCGGAAGGACAAGCATCTTCCGCTGCAGACAGTCAGTTCTAAGTTCTAAAATCATAAAAGGAGGAGGTGAAAATATGGGACATGGAATCCTGTTGTCTGGAGATAATGTGGACTTTATGATCCATGGTATATTTCAGTATTCCTTTTTTGGTCATCAGGTGTGGATAACCACATCCCATGTATGTATCCTGTTTGTCCTGCTGATCCTGATCGGTTTTGCTATAGCTGCCAACAGGGCGATCAAGAAAGGCACCGATGTGCCCGGCGGGTTCCAGAACGTGGTGGAATTGATCGTGGAAAAACTGGATGGCATGGTTGACAGCTCCATGGGGCACGCAGCTCCCAGATATTATAACTATATCGGGACGGTGTTCATCTTTATTTTATTCAGCAATATCTCCGGTCTTTTTGGTCTCAGGCCGCCAACTGCGGACTATGGTGTGACGCTGCCGCTTGCACTGATCACGTTTACGATGATCCGTTTCAGCAAGTGGAAATTTCAGAAACCAAAGACCATCTGGGAAGATCTCTGTTCGCCGCTGCCCAAGTGGCTGCCCATTTGGGTTCCAATCAACCTGATCAGTACGGCGGCAGTGCCGGTATCCCTGTCTTTGCGTCTGTTCGCGAATGTGCTTTCGGGCACTGCGCTGATGGCGCTGGTCTATGGACTTCTGGGGTGGATTGCCACCGCCTGGCCGGCTGCGCTGCATGTGTACTTTGATCTGTTCTCAGGCGCGATTCAGACATATGTATTTTGTATGCTGACCATGACTTATATTTCTAACGAGATCGGGGACGGAACCCGAAGATAGAAGAATTGCTTTGCAATTCTTCCGATAACTGTGTGTGTTCTAAATATTTATATATTTTTTAGGAGGAAAAAAATATGTTTGATGAGAATTTTATTCTGGGATGCTCTGCAATTGGTGCGGGTCTGGCGGTTATCGCCGGTATCGGACCTGGTGTAGGACAGGGTATTGCTGCAGGTCATGCGGCATCGGCAGTTGGACGTAACCCGGGCGCGTCAGGTGAGATCAGATCCATGATGCTTCTGGGCCAGGCAGTGGCGGAGACCACTGGTCTGTACGGCTTGCTGATCGCTTTCCTGTTACTGTTCTTAAAGCCCCTTCTGCCTTAAGCATAAGGAGATTATCCCCATTTTTGGGAGGCAGAAAGGAGACAAAGAATGATACTTTTAGCAGAACAGTCTATGTCAAGGCTGTTTGATCTGGACTGGCAGCTGGTTGCTGACGCCAGTCTGATGATTATTGCCGTCTTTGTCCTGTTCCTTTTGATGAGCTACTTCCTGTTCAATCCTGCAAGAAAGATGCTGAACACCCGTAAGGAGAAGATCCAGAACGAGCTGGAGACGGCAAAGCAGGACATGGAAGAAGCAGGACGCTTGAAAAAAGAGTATGAGGCGCGGATAAAAGAAATCGACAAGGAAGCGGAGGCAATCCTCAGCGAGGCGCGAAAGAAAGCTCTCAGCAATGAGAACCAGATCGTTGCCGAGGCCAAGGAGGAAGCAGCTCGTATTCTGGAGAGAGCCCGGGTTGAAGCGGAGCTTGAGAAACAGAAGGTGACCGATGAGGTGAAGAAGGAGATCATTGCCGTGTCTGCTCTTATGGCAGGAAAGTTAATAACGGCCTCCATTGATACCGCTGTCCAGAATCAGCTGATTGATGAAACCATAAAGGAAATGGGTGAAAAGACATGGCTAAGTTAGTGTCCAAGACATATGGGGAAGCCCTGTTTGAAGTGGCCATGGAATCCGGACCGGAAAGGGCCGGAGAGCTGATGGAGGAAATCAGGGGCATTCGTGATATCCTCACGCAGAATCCAGAGTTTGACGGCCTGATGAAGCACCCTGCCATCCCGAAGCAGGAGAAGCTTCAGGTGATGAAAAATGTGTTCAAGGGGCGGGTCAGCGACGAGCTGGAAAGCTTTCTGGAAATTATTGTTTCCAAAGAGCGCTACAAGGACTTGGACGCTGTGTTCACCTACTTTATCGATAGGGTGAAGGAGCAGCAGAGGATTGGCGTTGCCTATGTGACCACAGCCGTGGAGCTTACTGCGGAACAAAAGAACGCAGTGGAGGCCAAGCTTCTGGAGACAAGCGGCTACCGTAAGATGGAGATGCATTACAGCGTCGAACCTGCCATCATCGGCGGGATGATCGTCCGCATTAACGACAGAGTGGTGGATAGCAGTATCCGCACAAAGCTGGACGGCATGACGAAACAATTATTACAAATTCAGCTGGGTTGACCTGCTGAAAGAAAGGTGCGACAGATCCATGAATTTAAGACCAGAAGAAATAAGTTCA
>JAFLRN010000100.1 GCA_022511385.1 Acetatifactor sp. | reverse complement strand
GATAACCCTGGCTACTTCCTCCGCGCTTTTCGACCCATTCCAAAAGCCTTCCGTCTCTTCCTCCACAATGGTCCAGACAACATCATCATCCACTTCGATCCCTGCATGATCTATCAGTTCCAGATAATCCGGTATATAGGAGGTTCCGTCCGCTTTCATTCGCAATTCGCCCATCATGCCGTTAGAGTTCCTATACATACAATGAGCCTCACCGTCATATTCCGAATACCAGAAAAGGTTCTCAAGCGCTGTTCGCGTAGCATAGCCCATGCCTACCTTCGCCTGCGCCTCATCGCTCAACAGATAATTCAGGAAAGCTGCAATCTCCTCCTTATCCTCCGCCTTTTGATTAACCGCTACGAAATCGGTGCTGTTGTATACTCCTATCCCATCCTTCTGTCCTGGGAAACCCACATAATGGAAACCATCCCCATAAAGTTCTCCGCTTTGAACATATAAACGAATATCGGGAAACCATTCAAGTACGGCGAGATATTTACCCTCCGCCATGAGCCCTATCGCCTCCTCCGTGGTTGTCCCTTTCGTATTCCCATACTGCTTACAGATCTCCAGCAGACGGATGAAATCCTCGCTCTCAAAGTGGCTCTCACCCCTATCCGCATCATAGAACGGATTATCTCCGGTCAGACCTCCAATCAGTATTTTTAAAGAATCCTGAGGGTCGCTGCCATAGCCATAAATAACCCCCTGCATTTCTTCTCGGTCATAGATGTCTAAGATATCCCGGACAGTCCAACTATCCCCTGGCCAGAGCACATCGGAGGTAACAAGGACGATCACAGCCTGCTCCGATGCCACCCCGTACAGGTTCCCATCCACAGATCCCGCCTCCCGTATACCGGACAGCATCGCCTCAAAGGCTTCCTCCTCCAAAAAATCATCCAGAGGGGCAAGAGCGCCGATCTTCTGCAGGGCCACCATCTGCTCCCTCGTCAGTACCATGAGATCAGGTCCGTTTCCTGCGGTCACTTCGGCTGAAAGCCGCATCCACTTATCATCCCAGCTTCCCGTATAGGTTTGGCAGCGGATCATTTTTCCATCATACTCATGACTGAATATTGATGCACAGGCCATGATATGTCCCTTGGTGCTTATCATACCACAGATAATATTCTCTTCATTTTCCGGCGGGGTGTCTGCAAGAGCCCTTGTCTTCTTCGCTTCCAGGTCATAGAGGATCAGCTCATTCTTCCCGCTCACCGTCACATAACATGTCTGGCCTGTGAACATAGAATTCGGAGAAATATCTGTCCCCGAAAAGGAGTATATCATCTTCTCTTCCCCTGTCTGCAGATTCCAGGCCATAAGGGCATTTCCGCTTGTGTAATACATTATGCCCTCCGGTGTGACAGTGAACTGTTTCTTCATTATTTCCGTATCGTTCCACAGGACATGTTCCGTTCCGGCAGGAAACTCTGTCCAGATCAGCTTCGTCCCGCCTCCCGACATACTTCCCATCGAAAACACCACGCTTCCGTCGGGCATATGAAAGCCCGCCGCAAATATCTCTTCTGCAGCCAGGTCGCAGGTTTTCTCCAGTTTAAGCTTCCCCTGCGGATCCACCACCGCCAGCCGTGTCTTCTCCGGAAGCAGGAATTGATACCCATCACCATCACACCACCAGCTTCCCAGTCCAAGCATGTCCTCAGTGATCCCAAGTTCCCCATAGGCTTCTGTAACAGTTAAGACGCTCTGTATCTCTCCCTTAGCATTCAGCATCAACAGGTCATATCCAAGGACATCCCCACTCCAGTTAGAACTTTTCTCTGCAAAGAGCACGGCAATCCTGTCCTCGTCTACCGCATCCAGACATACCACATAACCGTGAGGTCGGTCCTGCCAATCCGTCAGGATCTCCACGGACTTTTTCCACTCAAGGTCCGACTTCTGGCAGCTCAAAAAATACCGTTCCTCTCCCTGCCCCCTGGCGCTGGTCAGCACATATCTGCCGTTCCATGCATAGGAGGAAACTTCCTTCTTCTCCTGGGCAGCAAAGTCGATATCCGGACTTTGCATCTCGCTCCTGCGAAGCTCGTAATAACGCATCTCTGTCGCAGTCATCGACGCGGTCTCACGAAAACCATTCTGCCACTGTGACGCTGTCAAAAGGCCTTCCGGTGAACTCAACATATCTTCCTGAATCTGTGTACTATCGCCTTCGGATGTCCTTCCGCAGCCCGCGCACAGCAGCAATGTAAGAAGTAAAATAGAATAACGAATGAAATGCCATATATTTTTTTTCATAATCTACCTCTAGATAAATATACTCTTTTCTGGAATATCGTTCTGAGAAATAAGGAACCATTTATGATTATCTAATAAAAGGCTATATTTTTACAGAATAATTGTCACGTTTTGCTTCTATTTATGTTCGACACTATGCACTTGCTCTGTAGAGTCCACACGTCGTGTATTACCGCATGTTTTACAAACATATGTATATCTGTATCCTACATTAAATACATGACATGTAGCTGGCAGGCCAGTAGCTAGATTAATAACTACATGCGGTTCTGCTTCACCTCCAGACACCACTTCCATATCTTTTAATTTCCAAGATGTGCTGCCACAATAATAGCACTCCAGTTCATTGGCATGAACCGGCAGGCAGTTAGCCAGAATAGAAAAACATAAGGCAAATACTGTTAAGAATTTAATTGATTTTTTCATCTTTCGTCTCCTCTCTTTACCAGTAAAAATATAGCCTCACATATATGATATAGGCATATTAAAACATTGTCAAATGTTTTAATATTTTCAAATAATAACATTAAAATGCAATGAACACTAATCTTATAATCATCTAAGGTTATAATCGCCAAATCGACTGTATCCGCATTTCCCAAAGATATGTGATTCTGGGCATTCTGCAAGATAATACTGTGTCCAGTATCTCATTTCACTGGACTCCTGCTCCCGCCTGCTCCTCAGAATAAAAATGTCTGTTCAGATAAGCGCCAATCATAGTAATATACATACAAAAATACAGCCACAGCAGCACAATGATAATGATGGACAGGCTTCCATAAATACCATACGTATTTCCATAGGTCACATAAATGGAAAACCCCCAGGAAAACATGCTCCACACCACGGCGGAAAACACCGCTCCAAAGAGCTGTTCCTTAAATTTCAGTTTCTTGTCCGGCACATAGGCATAGATGGCCGCAAACAGCAGCGTCAGGATCGCCCAGACCAGAATAAACCGAAAATTCATGGCAAAGGACACCAATGCTTCAAGACGCGGAATCCTATGCAGCGCCAGCGTCACCAGCTGGTCGCCGAAAACCATGAGAAACAGGGACAGGATCACCACCACTAACATCACCAGGGTGTAAAGGGACGCAATGGCACGTATCACAAAATAATTTCTGGTATCCTCCACTTCATTCACAACATTCAGACCCTGCATCAGCGCCATGACACCCTTGCTCGCCGACCAGACAGTGGCGATAGCCGCAATGGACAAAATCCCTGCGGAGCGGTTATACACATCGTTTATCAGACTGATTGCCAGCGGATCCAGCATATCCGGCGTCAGATCCGTCACCGCGTTCACCAGATTCTCCTCCGTCAGCGGCGTGTAGGGAAGAATGGTACAGACCAGTATCAGCATAGGCACCACCGACAGAAAGAAAAAGAAGGCGATGCTGGCCGCATAGGCGCTGATATTCTGTTTCCGCATCTGTATGGAAATATCCCGAATCAACATGTATAGCTTGTGAATCACAGTGTATCTCCTAGTCATAAATATCTCTTATCACGCAATTTTCATAAAAAAACAATAAAATCTCCTTAGACAGAAATCCGCTGCGGGCCATCTGTCTTGCACCGTTCTGGCTCATGCCCACGCCATGGCCAAAACCGCCGCCGGATAAAGTATATCCTACCACATTCCCGTCCTTTATACTAGTGGAAATCACAAAAAAGCCACTGGGCAGCAGGGTCGTGCTTGCCACCTTGCTTCCATCCTGCCGCTCCACCTTACTGGTTCCATTGTTTAATACATAACGGATGTTATGCTCAGATATCACTTTATAGGTTCCGTTCTTCGCCTCAATGACCAGTTCCTCGGCCACTCCGCCCGGTCCGCGCTGTGCCACGTAAATGTCCTTAATGACACCTATGTCGCCAATCTTTCGGCTGACATACTCCCCATCCACCAGAGTGAGCACAAGCCTGCTGTTCACATCGTATCTGTCCTGCAAGCGCTTCGTAATATAGTCGGAATCCAGCTTCCCCACGCTGTAGGTCCAGCGGTACCATCCCTCTTCCGCCTCAAAATCATCCTTGTTGACGGTGGTGATGAACTCCGCAAAGGTCTCCTCATCCTGCATTCTGACACCAATATCATCCTCCGGCAGTTTAAGTCCTCCCGCCATGGCCGCCACCTGTTCCGTCATCGCGCTGTGGCTCAAATGCTTGGCCTTTAAATAGGGCAGGTCTGGCGGATTTGCCGTCTTCCAGACAGTGGCGTCGCTTCCTACTCCACAGGAGGTGGAATAATAATAGGTGGATGCCAGCTCCCCATCTGACGTGTACAGAAGCTGCCCATAGCTATCCTTCACCGCCGTGGTGGTACTCTCCTGTTCCAGAATATTGTTGTACACCTGATAGGAGGAGCTGTCGTCAACATGAGCGCCATACTGTGGGTAACCTGCATGCTCCATGTGTCCGTAGGCGTAGGTTCTGGCACAGACAGCCTGCGCCTTCAGCGCTTCCGCCGGATAGCTGGAAGGCATCTCGCTGGGCACCACGCTGTAAAGGTACTCCTCCAGTGGAACCTCATTGATCACCACGATCCCCTGGTCCGTTAAGAGAAGCTCCATCTGTCCGCGATAAGCCGGCTGTCCCTGACTTCGGCTCACATTTTTAAGCTTGACCTTTCCTGTCAACACATCCGGAGCAATCCGGATCCTTCCTCCCTCAAAATAGCTGCTGGTCGTATCAATCACCCATTCCTCACCGGCACTGTGACCTTCCGTCAGAGGGCTCTCATAGCTTCCATAGGTCACTGTAAAGCTGGTGTCAGAAGTAAGTACAAGCTGCTCATGATATTTTCCGCCGTAATCGGCAGTCTTGATCAACACCCGGATTTTCTCCATGGTCTCCTCCCGGGCCATAAGGATGCCGCAGATCTCACCGTCCTCCAGACACAGGTCCGCATTGCTGTAACCAAAGTGCAGATCCCTTACCGTACACATCTGCAGGCTTCCGTAAAGCCGGTATCCCCGATAATCCTCCGCCAGAGGCAGCTTTCCGTATCCTTCCACCTCCACGCCAGTATCATCAGCACCAAGAATCCTGCCGTTTAACTTCTCCGTTTTCAGGTTCACGGAGGTGACTGCGCCGTCAGTAAGTTCCACATCAGCCACCTGCTCCCGCACAGATCCCTCAGGCCGGACAAACTGATTTCCGGACATATCCTCCGATATATCGTCCCCCAAGTCAGAAGCATCTGGTTTTTCACCGTAGGGATATTGCTCCCGCTGACCGTCGTGAAAGATCAGAAGCCCCTCCTCGCCGTCTTCCAGTATCCACACATTTGTAAACACCTGCACCACCGGCACATGGGGCTCAGATGTCTGGGTCGATGGATCAGGCTGTTCCTCAGCCTGTTGCCTATGTAACAAAAGAGATGCCAATTTTCCAAGAAACAGCACCACGATCAATATTAATCCCAACAGACAGATAAACGCCTTCAGCTGCATCCGCTGTGATTTGTTCAGACCCCATTTATTATTCAACACCAATCCCTCCAATGACCTTAAAAGAGCAGCCCCTTGGGACTGCTCTCCTCTTCTGTCTATAACCCCAAAATGCCGCCTCCTGTTTTTTGACTCCTAGCAATGCTAGGTGGGTCACCGCAACCAACCTTTTGCCTTCCCTTCCAATCCTCCACGGTAAGCATGGACCGTGCGAGTGAGGGCTTGACAGCCACTTGGCAATATAGGAATCCCGTTTAAAGTAAATGTAGGTTCAAAAATGAACAGGAGTTATCGCACATTTCAGGTTATCTTTATTATAGCTAAAACCTGCTAATAATACAACAGAAAATTTTGGATTTTAACTGATACTTTTATCAGATTTACCAACCATTTTTCAACATCCAATCGATACCAGGACCAATATGTCTGTTCCAATACTCAAAATTGTGTTCTCCCGGTCCCTCCTGGTAGCAGTGCTCAATCCCCTGTTCTCTCAAAAATTCTTCAAACTGTCGGTTTGCCTGCAGAAGAAAGTCCTGCTCGCCGCAGGCCACATAGAACTTGGGTACAATGTTTCCGGCAGCCTTCAGATCCTTGAGAAGTTTTTCAGGATTGACATCCCGGTCCTTTGCTGTGTCGAGGTCTCCAAACATCAGCTGGTAGTATGCGTAGTTTGCGATTCCGTTGTCATCTCCCGGCTTCATGCTATTTAAGTTATTGACTAACAGCGCTGAGGACAGAGCTATTGCTCCCCCATAATTTTGAGGAAACTGGCAGGCCGTGTGAATAGCCCCAAAACCACCCATGGAGAATCCAGCCACAAAAGTATCCTCCCTATGCTGAGACAGACGGAAGGTTTTCCTGACATACTCCAGTAGTTCCTTGCCCACATAAGTACCATACTGACGTCCGGTTGCCTCCCCATCCAGATAAAAGCTGTTTTCTCCCGCGGGCATAACTATGCAGAGATGATGAGACTGTGCAATATCCAAAATATTGCTGTTCCAGAGCCAATCGGAATAACCCCCGTTATATCCGTGCAGGAGCATCAGCGTCTTCATAGGTTCACCATCCTTTGGATCTCCATCGTTTGGCAAAATCACACGAAACGAAACATTCCTCCTCAGACATTGTGAGTAAAATTCAAAGTTTCCAACAGCCATACGCTTTCCTCCTTATCCTTCTATAAAATCTGCGTCAAATAACATGTTTCTATAAATGTTTTTATTTATAACATATTTTTATTTGTAACACATGTTATTATATTCTCTACTGTCTTCTGTTATGCATTCTGTTCTTATAGAAGGGCAATGGACAGCAGGCTTGCATTGCCGCCGCCCCTGTAGGTCACATAAATTGCCTGCTTCCCGTCTGGTATCCGGATAGGGGCTGCATATTCCTCCCACACGTTGGAATACTGCATCCGAATGGCTGCCAGAATCTCCCCGTCCCAGGATGTCCTGATCTCAAACACGCCGTCCGCATAACCCCTGGCCTTGATGCGGAACTCCTTTACTCCCTCACAGTCAAAATACTTGAAGCCTGCGGTGGCAGTATCCTGGATATTGCCGATATATCCGGGTTCCTCGTCCCCGTCCCTGCCCTCCTGCATGATCCTGGGGAATCGGTCGCCTCCCACATACATTGACGGTTGGTCACAGAACAGGTTGCAAGCTATATAAGCCGGATATTCTCCCCTTCCCTCCAGCGGCCCTCCGTTTAAGCCGCAGGAGGTCAACTCCGCCTGTGGGATACTGCCGTCAGGCAGCACCTCTATTGGCTCCGCACAGCCCTGTCTGCTGTACCAGGTGCCATTTGTGTGACGATGGTAGAAAATATACCACTGATCATTGATCTGTACAATACTGCCGTGATTGTTTGCGCCATAAGCCATGGGCTGGGACGCCGGCTTATAGGTGTCAATATGAAGGTCACAGTTGCTGACTAACACTCCGCCGTATACAAAGCCAGAGGTAGGATTTTTGCTGACCGCATAGCATAACTCATGCATGGCAGCGGAGGAATAGACAAAATAATAAGTATCATTCATTTTACGAATGGACGATGCCTCAAAAAACGGATGCTCCTGGAAATCCGTCCCCTGACAGTACTCGCATCCAGGTACAACCAGAACAGGTTCCTCGACGATAGTCAGCATGTCCTCCCCAAGAACCGTGGCCATGGAACCCTTTCTTGACTTATCGCCTCTCCCGCAAAATCCCGTGTAAAGGTAAGTTCTGCCGCCCTCCGTCAAGACACCGGGGTCAAACTGGGGCTGGTCGCCCTCTCTATCTCCCAAACGAGTGCCGTCTGCATAGTGGACGTACCCGTAAAACTCATACCGGCCCGCAGGGGTGTCACAGACCGCCACAGACACCACTGACACATGATCCAGAACATAATACAGATAATATCTTCCATCCGGTCCCACCGTCACATCCGGCGCGTACAGACACATTTTGCCGTGGGGATTCAGGGGATCGGATGTCTTTGGATAGATCACGCCCTCATACCGCCAACTGCCCAAATCATCCACAGGCGCTGACCAGCAGACATAATCGCCCAGGCAGAATACATGCCCGTTATAGAAATCATGAGATCCATAAATGTACACTCTGTCCCCGAACACATAGGGTTCACCGTCCGGTATGTACTCCCAGGACGGCAGATAGGGATTAAATGCCTGCTTTTTCATGGTAATCATCCTCCTAAATAATAAATAAGCATTATGTACAAGATTTATTTTAGCATACTGTGATTGAAATGAAAATACAATGATCATTCTTTCAATGACATTTCTAGAGTAGCATAAACAAATAATATCGCATGTTATTTTCGTATATTATTTTTTTCTTTAAAAGGCGGCGGAAAATGTATTTCACATCTTCCGCCGCCCATATTACTTTGTACTATGCCAAAGTTTTGGAGAATCCTTCAGATCTTACAGCTGAGGACCTGCTGCAACCAATGCCTTTCCGGCATCATTGCTCTCATACTTTGCAAAGTTCTTGATGAATCTCTGGGACAGATCCTTTGCCTTTGTCTCCCACTCGGAAGCATCAGCATAAGTATTCCGGGGATCCAGGATGTTGGTGTCAACACCGGGAAGCTCAGTGGGAACCTCGAAATTAAAGTAAGGAATCTTCTTGGTGGACGCCTTTGCGATATCACCATTCAGGATAGCGTCGATGATTCCGCGGGTATCCTTGATGGAAATACGCTTGCCGGTGCCGTTCCATCCGGTATTTACCAGATATGCCTTAGCGCCGTTAGCTTCCATCTTCTTTACAAGCTCCTCTGCATACTTTGTAGGATGCAGCTCCAGGAATGCCTGGCCGAAGCAAGCGGAGAAGGTAGGGGTGGGCTCTGTGATGCCGCGCTCGGTACCAGCCAGCTTTGCGGTGAAACCGGACAGGAAATAATACTGGGTCTGCTCAGGAGTCAGAACAGATACGGGAGGCAGTACGCCGAAAGCATCTGCTGACAGGAAGATCACATTCTTTGCTGCAGGGCCTGCGGAAACAGGCTCAACGATCTTCTCAATATGATTGATGGGATAAGAAACACGGGTATTCTCCGTTACGCTCTTATCGTCGAAGTCAATCTTTCCGTTTGCATCCAGGGTAACATTCTCAAGGAGTGCGTCACGCTTAATTGCATTGTAGATATCGGGCTCGGAATCCTTATCCAGGTTGATAACCTTTGCATAGCAGCCGCCCTCGAAGTTGAACACGCCATTGTCGTCCCAGCCGTGCTCGTCATCACCGATGAGGAGACGCTTGGGATCTGTGGACAGGGTGGTCTTGCCGGTTCCGGACAGACCGAAGAAGATTGCGGTGTTCTCGCCGTTCATATCTGTGTTTGCGGAGCAGTGCATGGAAGCAATGCCCTTCAGAGGCAGATAGTAGTTCATCATGGAGAACATACCCTTCTTCATCT
>JAFLRN010000010.1:14498-59723 GCA_022511385.1 Acetatifactor sp. | reverse complement strand
CAAGAGCGTAAAGGATACAGCGGAAATCATTGATTGCAGGGGGCAGTTGTATTTTAATGAACGTTGAGGTGTCCTGCTTCTGCGGTATAAATCAAGATCTTTAATAGGTAATTGCGAAACAAGTTCGCAATCTTGATTCCAATAAGGAAGAAATTCAGCAAAGCTGGATTTCTAAGATAATAATTGAATATAGCCGTAGGAAAAGAGATAAGTCAATGGGAAAAAGGAAAAACGGGCACACAAATAACAGGAAACCTACAAGCTTCAACTGATATATTGTGGTAAGTCCTATGCAATCAAAGGCTTCAGACTGCGAATGTATTTATACTGATGTATTTTGTCGGCAACTATTACAGTGATCAATTGTGTGATTCCCGCAAGAAGCAGGTCGGCATGGAGTGTTTTTTCATTCTGTGTTTTACGTCCGGCAAGCCCAAAGCTGTCTTTGAAATGGTTGATGGAACGTTCTACAGTGGTTCTGATTTTGTAAGTGTTGTCCCACTCTTGCGTGCCCCGAAGGGTACCGGGATAAGTCCGCAGATCCTTTTCGGGATAAAGATAGACCATCCTCCCACAGGCGGAAGATGTGCAGGGATTCTCACAGTGACATACACGGTGGTATTTTTCAGTGTCTGTATCTTTTTCCCATTTGATTTTCGGACAGACAAATTTGTACCGTGCAACACCGCTTTTTAATTTGCTGGTTCCTTCATGTTTCATGGGGAGAGATGGGTCATTGGGACAGCAGGGGATTTCATCACTGTTTATACAATAGTCAGTGTTTTCCGGACCTGCGCGGGAGTTTAAGGGGATATATGCCTTTTGGAAGTGGATGCCGCATCCGAAGGCATCTGTACCAAAAGTATCACCGGAAAGAAGGTCACGGTAGAGGCTTACGGAATCAAAAGCGGCATCACCAAGGAAGGTTTTGGGGTTGATAAGGGGGTGGGCTGCAAAAAAGTCCTTCAAAGTAGGGATAAGCAGTCTGGCATCATGGACGGACTTATCTTCATCGGGAGAATCGGATTTTTTTGGAGAATAATCTCAGGATGTTTATCAAAGAAATCCCTGTTGTAGAACTCGATATGCCGGACAATGCCCAGCCCGTTGGTGGCAATGCCAAATTTATAGGCATAGCAGAAATGGCCGTCAATGTAGAGCTGCTTAATGTCAGGATTAGCGGCGGAATGGGAGGGCATAGAACCGTAAGCTGCTTTGTAGGGATCATAATTGTCATCGAAATGCATTGTCTTGGCGTAGGCTTTGAGCTGCTTGATGATACGGTTGGCATACTTAGGGTTGTTTTCAGTAACCCAAGCTTCAATGCCTGAAGAATCAAAGATGGTCATATCTGCCTTGGCAGAATCAATTGCCTGACATATGGGCTCTGTGAGATCAACAAGGCGTAGAAAGACGTCATGGAGGTCCTCAAGGAAATCCTGTTTAAAACGGGTAATCTTAGAGGCATCGGGAACTTTGTCAAAGCCGCAGAATTCACGCAGGTGTGGTGAATACAGGAGAAAGACAAGGAGAAGGGAATCCGTGGGGATGGAAAGGATCCTCTGGATGATAAGGGCCCAAAGGAAGCCGTATAAAGGGTATGTGCGGGTTCTGCCAATAGATGCATAGAAGTGCTTTCGGAAGGAAGCAGGGACAATTTCATCAAGGTCAATGTGCTGTTGTAAGAGTGACAGGAACTTAGGCTTGTCAGATTCATAAATATCCTGACAATCTGAAAAAATATCTGCCAAAGAAAGTTGGTTTTGTGGTATCATATAGGTGCAACTCCTTTCAGGTGGATACGGATGATTTTTGTTTGGTCACTTAAATTATACCACAAACCTGTGAGGAGTTGTTCTATTTTAACAAAGAAACAAGCCCGAATTTATGCGGGTTCTGGCGTTTCGCAAACACCTATTTACAAGAGAAAGAGAGGTTTCAAAAAATGAAGAAAACAGTGAAGTTCTTAGCGGTATTTGCTTTATGTTTTTCAGTTCTGGCTAACTGCCTGCCGACTTATGCGGCGGCTCCGGCCACAATAACCTGTGGTACCTGTGGAAAAACAGCGAATTGGCGTAACTCGGAGGAGAAGGCCGGATGGAATATTACGAGTCATATAGTTGAAGCCACAGGCAAAACATGTTATGTTGGTACTAGGGCCTACGAGGATACATACGTGTGCGGCGGCTGTGGTAGATTAATACGCACGACTCACACAGAAAATAATGTGCATAGTATTTCACATGACTAGATATCACAATTAGTATTGATTTCGTAAAATATGGCCTTTTTACTTTCATAGCCAATCATTAATTATTTTTGTGTTAGTCCGCATATGTGTTGGTGCTCATAATTGGTGCATTACAATCATTTGATAAAGAAGAGGGCTCCTGCTGAGTGAAACGCAGTATCAACACATATGCGGACTAACACCATTATTTTATATCCCTAAAAGTAATCTTTCAGAGAACTCAAGTCATATGGAGGTGAAGTTCATGAAACAATGGATAAAACGATATCTGCCGCTTTTACTTGCGCTGCTGTTATGTGTAGGTTGTGGGAAAGCATCTGGAGGCAGTGGCGAAGGGGAAAATGGAGGGAACAGTTCCGGCGTTGTCACCACAGAAGGGGCCTCTGACAGTACTTACCGGGTAGACAAGACCATCTTTCTGGAAATAGAGGACCCGGATACGGATTTTTCTAGCAAGACTGTATATTCCGGTGCTTACGGCAGTACCCTCTACCTGCTTGCATCTTATCAGTTTGAGGATGGAGCAGACCCCGCCATGTGGATATATACCTTTGATCTGAATACGCTGGAGACGGAGAAAGTCCCCTTTTCTCTGGAAACCCCAGGCATGGAAAACCCTTATGTGGACTCCATGACCGTGACTGGACAGGACGAACTGACCCTCCGGCTGTATGGAGCTCTTGAGGGAAGTAGTGCTTCCAGCTATTTATATAGGGCCGATCCCACTGGAAAACCATTGGATGAGGAAACCCCTTTTACGGAGGATACAGAATATCCTCCTCTCTTCGGCAGATTCGTCGCCGTTCCCGACGGCACGCCCTTCCTGGCGGAGACAGGGGATTCCATGACGACCAGTCTCTCCCGCTATGATGCACAAAGCCAGAGGCCGGTGTCCCTGGTCACGGTCAGCGGTTATGTCAACGCCCTCTGCTCCGACGGTCAGGGCGGTCTGTACTATGTGGATTCCGCCCGGCTAAGGCATTTGAGTTTGGATGACATGACTGAAGAGATTCTGTGTAACATTGCGGAAAGTGGTATCAAACTGGCTTATGATAACTGGCTTTTGTCGGACGGGAAGGGAAAACTGGCCCTCTGCTCGGTCAGTGACAGCGCCCCGACTGTGTATCTTCTCACGAATCAGGAGGAGACTCCAAGCCAGGCAGGGATCGCAGAACGCGAGACCATACGTATGGTTCGTCTGGAAAGTTATAATTATATAGTTGAACGGGCATACAATTGGTCTGCTCTATCAGATAACTACAGCATAGTTGTGGAAGAGATTCCTTTTGAGGAAGAGAAAGATATGACCCGGGTGGAGTTTAATGAGATGCTGGAACCACTCCGGACCCGGATCATGGCGGAGATCGTGTCCGGAAAGGGTCCGGAGCTCATGTATGTATCCGAGGATGACATGCATATCTTGGCCGAAAAGGGGGCACTGATGGATCTGTCGGAGCTGATCCCGGAGGATATAGAGAAACAGCTTCTTCCCGGCATGCGGCCAATGGGCACTGTTGACGGTACCTGGGTGGGTATTACCCAACATTTGTACTATTATACCTTAATGACTGCCGATTCCCTTTGGAGCGAAGACAGCTGGACTGTGTCCGGTATACTGGATCTTGCGGAATCCAGGGATGACTGGGACTGGATCATGAGCGCGTCTTGGTTTGATGCCCCAACGGATTATAATGCACTGTTCGAACGGGTGTTCTCTATGAGCCTGGGGGACTCCCCATTCATGGATGTAGAAAACGGGATCAGCTATTTTAACGGTGAGGAATTTATCCGGACTTTGGAATTATGCAAGCGGTATGGACAGTCCGGTGGTGTGACTGTGGGTAATAATGATGCGATCAGGGCCATGGTGCAGGAAGGAAAGGGCATTGCCAGAATGCTTTATTTCTTTGGCGGGCTAAATGAGTTTTCCGAGGCGGTGACACGCTATGAGAATTGCCATATAGTAGGCTTTCCCGGCGAGAAGGGAAGCGGCAATTACATGTATTCCCCGGGCTATCTGGTAGTCAACGCCAATGCGGAGCATGTAGATGCTATCAAGGATTTTATCACCTATATACTGGATTATGAAGAACAGTTTCGTTCTTCGAGCCCCGTCAGGGGGGATGTACTGCGCGATAATATTACGGTTCATCCTCAAACCGGAGAACCGGCTATATTGTGCAATCTGTCAGCTCCGGAAGACAGTATATACTATATCGTGATAAATGACCTCAAACCGGACGGGACAACTTACATCGAAGAATACATGGATTTTATAGAGAGTTGTGAACCGGTACCTTACTGCCCGGATGCAATCCGCGGGATTGTGCAGGAGGAAATCGGTGCCTATTTTACCGGGGACAAGAGCGCAAAGGATACGGCGGATATCATCCACCGTAGGGTACAGCTGTATTTTGATGAACGGTGAGGTGTTTTACCTCTGTGGTATAGATCAATATCTGTAAAATAAAGAGAGACAGGGTGTTCAATTTCGAGCATCCTGTCAGTTTTATGTGGGAAGCAGGAATTGGAGAAGGGACAGAAATTGATGTCGGATGAAAGAAATATGTCATAAAAAGATGGATTGTCGCATTAGATAATTTTATTTTTAATGAATCTTAAACAATCTTAAAGAGATGTTAATAGATAGAAGCGCATATCTATGGAAAGATAAAGACAGTACTTAATTGGACGAGGAGAGAGCCTATGAAAATATGTCGAATTTACTTTATTACATTATTGTGTATGTGCTTTATGGCCGACTGTGGAAGAAAGGAGTCCGGCTCAGAGGAGGCAGGCATATCTGAGGTGGATTGGAAGGTGACGAGTTTTGCTGCCTCAGGTGAGGTAGTGGAGGAACAGGCGCTGTGGGTGGAGAAGTACATCCCTTGGACTCATGAAGGTTTGACCTGAGATGAGGAGACAGAAGATGTCTCCTGGGGATTGCGCCGGTATTTATCCAGAGACAGTCAGGCAATAAACGCATTTCTGGAACAGTGCGTGCCTGCGCCCGGAAGGTATGCGGAAATTATAAAAATTATTAACGAGGAGTTGAGCGCTTACTGGGCTGGTGACAAGTCCGTCAACGAGGTTGTGAAGATCATCGACAATAGGGTTCAGGTCTATTTGGATGAAAGAAATTGACGTAAAACAGGGCTGCTGACTTGGTTGGCAGAAATATTTTTTGAAATAAAAGTCGAAAAATATATTATCGAACAAAGTTTTAGACTTTCAAGTCGAAAAGTATTGACATTTTTGACGCTTTAGATATAATAAACTCAAAGATAGTATGGGGGTAGAATATGGCAGAACTAATTGACCGGCCGGTATATCTGAAGCAGTTGATTCAAAATAAAGATGTGGACCTGGTCAAAATTGTGACAGGTATCCGCAGATGTGGGAAATCTTCCCTGTTAAATTTATTTTACCGCTATCTGCTGGACAGTGGTATTTCGGAAACCAATGTGATCCACATGAATCTGGAATCCCTGCAATACAGGAATCTGACAGATTATCTTGCATTTTATGATTATGTGAGCCAGCGTATACCGGCAAAAGGGAAAACATATCTGATTTTTGATGAATTGCAGACAGTTGCACATTGGGAAAAGGCAATTGAATCCTTTCGACTGGATTATGATGTAGACATATACATTACAGGTTCCAATGCGTATCTGTTGTCAACGGAATTTTCCACCCTGTTGTCCGGACGGTATGTTGAAATTCGGATGCTGCCGCTGTCATTTAGAGAGTTCCTTGCTTTTTATGAGTTTGATTTGTCAGTGACAGTGGAAGAGCAATTTCAAAGGTATTTGCAATTTGGCGGCATGCCCATCCTGCGCGAGTATCAGTTTAATGAAGCCAGGAGTAATCAGGCGCTGGAAGGTATTTATTCCACAGTTATTCTGCGTGATGTCCTGCAGAGAAACAATCAGGCAGACCAGAATATGCTGCAGAGGATCGTGCTGTTTTTATGCTCCAACATTGGCAGTATTGCATCTCCCAACAGCATCGGTAATACACTGGCCAGCACAGGCGGTTTTTCGGAAGAAAGAGGAAAAAATGTTGCGGGAAAAACAGTAGAAAAATATATTTCCATGTTGACCAGCGCGTATATCTTTTATCCGGTGAGCAGATATGATGTAAAAGGAAAGCAGCTTCTTAAGACCTTGGGGAAAAACTATATTATAGACATAGGTTTCCGGAATATGCTTCTTGGCTACCGTGATGTTGACCGTGGACATATTCTGGAAAATATCGTGTTCCTGGAGCTGCTCAGAAGGGATTACCGGGTCTATATCGGCAAGGTCGGAGAGACGGAGGTGGATTTTGTCGCTGAAAAACCAAATGAGAAGCTGTATATACAGGTGACGGAAAGCATGGCTTCCCCGGAGGTTAGGGAACGAGAACTGAGACCGTTGCAGATGATACAGGATAACTATGAAAAAATCGTTCTTTCTATGGACAGAAGCTATATTAACTCCTATGAGGGAATTAAGGCGTTAAATCTGATAGATTGGCTGCTGAATGATAGATCGGATCAGTAATTTTTTAAAAAAAATTATTCTTTAAGTAAAATAATGGTAAAATCTTTAAAAAGATGTTATACTATAAAAAAGAAGCGAAACAGTCCGCTGATGAAATCCGCATATGATCAATATGCGGATTTTTCTGACGCATGAATGGAAAGGTAATTTATTATGACAGGAAAGATAACGGGATACTCAGAACAGGAGAAGGAGATTCGTTATGAGGCCAGAAAAACAGTAAAGCGCAGGATATGGGATTATCTCGTGATTACGGCTGCATCCTTGATATATGCCGTAGCGGTAAGCCTGTTCCTGGATCCCAATTCCCTGGCACCGGGCGGCGTTACCGGTATCTCCATTATCTTGAACCGTATTATTGGGTTGGCCACAGGTACCTGGATGCTGATCATCAATATACCCATTCTGGCCGTGGGAACATGGAAGTTTGGCTGGAGATTCATCCTGTCCACCATGTACTGCACAGCGCTGACATCCCTCTTTACCAACTGGCTCACACCATATGGCCCCGTAACAGTGGATCCGCTGCTGGCGGCTCTGACAGGCGGTGCCCTGATCGCTGTGGCCCTTGGGCTGGTATTTAAGGCAGGCGCTACCACCGGCGGAACGGATATCATCATCAAGCTGCTGCGGCTTAGGTTTCCTCACTTGAAAACAGGTTCTTTGTTCCTGATCACGGATGCCCTGATCGTAACGGGATCAGCATTCGTTTTTAAGAACATAGATGTAGCTTTATACGCCGGGCTTGTGGTTCTGGTGAATTCCCTGCTGCTGGACCTGGTGCTGTATGGGCGGGATGGCGCGAAGATGTTTTTTATCATCAGCGACTTTCCTGAGCGGATTGCCGGAAGAATTCTGGAGGAGCTTGACATCGGGGCAACTTATATATCCGGTAGCGGCGCCTACAGCGGACAGGAGAAAAGAGTCATTCTCTGTGTGGTAAAAAAGCAATTGTCCCACAAAGCGGAGGAGATTGTCCGGCAGGAGGATCCTGATGCTTTTCTGATCATTACCAGTGCTACGGAAATATTTGGAGAGGGATATAAGAGCATATTCAGCGAGAAAATTTGATGAGTATATGATTATATTGTTGCGAATAGAAGGTGTATGTATGGGCTGTTTCCAATTTATTTTGGAGACAGCTTTTTTATGGAAACCGTTTAGACAATATCAAAAAAGTATGTGTTAATCTAATTATATCTTAATGCCAAATAACGGAGAAAGGAGAAACCAGATGATCATAATCTTAGGAATTATATGGTTGGGCGCAATTGGAGCTGTGATAGGATTATTTCCCATGCTGCTGGGACGTTATCTTGGAAAGCCCAATACAGGAATGCTGGGATTAATATGTTCTGTCATCGGAGGGGTATTTGGAGCCTTGTTCGATGGGGATATTATAGGTATTTCGGTATCGGCGGTCGTTTCCGTTGGTTTTATCATTGCCGTGTTTGTTTTAAGGCAGGATATCCAGATCCGACGGGACATGGGAACGGGCAGCTATGGAGGAGGGCATATATTTCCCACGATGATGTCGAATGGATACAATAATCCGATCAATGTCAGCATCAATATAACCTGTATGTCAGGACCGCTGAGAGGGAGGATATATCATGTGGGTGCAGCCGGCCTGATGTTTGGAAGGGACAATGACTGCAGTGTTAGGTTTCCTAATGAATCACCGGGAATCAGCAGGCATCATTGCTGTATCCGAATGGAACAGGGACATCCTGTGTTAGTGGACCTGAATTCCACCTACGGTACTTTTTTGGGAAATGGCAGGCAGCTGCCCCCCAATAATCCAGTCCAGATAACGCCGGGGAGTAGTTTTTACCTGGCAAATACAGGCTATCTGTTTCAGGTTCAATAACCATTCAGTACATATCTGAGCTGAAGTATTTTACTTGCAGTATAAAATAATTTTAGGAGGAAAAAAACATGGAAGTAAGAAACAATTTAACACAATGCCCGCAGGGACACTTTTACAACGCGGCGATCTACAGCAGCTGCCCACACTGTGAGGGCATAGTCCCTGACCATTTCTCGGAGACCATTGACATCAGCAACTCAGGCGCCCAGGCGGGAGCTTTTCCGCCCACCATGGATCCCTCCGGTGGATATCGTTCTCAAGGTGCACAGGGATCTGACGGTCTTGATCCTTTTTCCAGCCCTACGATCATTGGAGGAGATATAGCAGAGGGAAATCAGGTGGAACCGGTCGTTGGCTGGCTTGTATGCATTGATGGTCCTGTAAAAGGCAATGATTTTCGGATTCATGCAGGATACAATTACATAGGTCGTGAAATAGGAGATATTCATATTCAGGGCGATCTGCAGATTTCCCGTCAAAATCATGCTATGGTCGCGTTTGACAGCAGCGACGGAGTTTATTATGTAGGGCCGTCTGCCGGACGTAACCTGATGAAGGTTAACGGAAAGACAGTGTTGAATGCAGTGGAGATCAAAAATTACGATATCATCTCCATTGGATCCACACAACTGATGTTTGTAGCGCTCTGTGGCCCTCACTTTAGCTGGAATAAAGGAGTAGAGTCATGATTGGCGTTTTGCTTGATGCCGATATTAAATCGGTATCGGGTGGTGATGGTATAATTGAGGGAGAATTTAGTTTATTACAATGGGTTGCTGACCATAAATACTGGGTCATAGGAGTATGCTCGATTCTTCTGATTCTTTTGATCTTTGTTATCATTTTATTAGTGCGTCATAGAAAAAAGAAAAAGATGGCGTTGGAGGCCATGGAATTTTCAAGCGACAGTAAGAAGGAACCGCTTGAGAGAATACTTATTGGAAAACTCCATGGACAGGGGGCCAGGAGCAGTCAACAGGATTGTTTCTCCGTTTCGCCGGAGGAGATGATCCCTACCCATGGATTGCTTGCAGTAGTGGCAGACGGTATGGGAGGCTTGCAGGACGGCGATAAGGTGAGCAAGAAGGCAGTCACTACAATAATGGATGGCTTCTATAATTTACAGGGAGAGCCGGAGCTGGTGTTGTTATCACTGCTTGGTAATGCTAATATAGCAGTGAATGCCATGCTTGGTCCTGAAAACTATAGCAAAAGCGGCTCTACTTTGGTGATGGGTCTGATCAAGGATAAGAAATTTTATTATCTGTCAGTGGGAGACAGCAGGATCTGTCTGATGCGGGACGGCGCTCTGTATCAGCTCAATAGAGAGCATATATATCGAAACGAATTATATGTTCGGGCATTAAATGGCGAGGGTACTCTGCTGGATGCCAGGACGCATGAAAGGGCCGCAGGTCTCACCAGTTTCCTTGGAAAAGGGAGGATCGATCATGTGGACCTGCCAGCAGAACCCATTGATATTCGTCGCGGTGATGTGTTCATGTTGATGAGTGATGGCGTCTATAATGCGATGAAAAAGGAAGAATTGGTCCAGGCTCTGTCCAATGAGCCCCAAATGGCGGTAGAGATACTTCAAGAACTCATTCAGGAAAAGAATTTTACAAATCAGGATAATTACTCAGCGATCATCTTGCAGTGTTGACAGAAGATGGAAGGAGCTCATTTTGAGTAAAGGTAAAGAGGTGTAGGAAGGATGATTCAAACAGCAAGCTACTCCGACATTGGTGGCAGGCCTCAAAATGAGGATACGGTCAAGGAGATCAGAAAAGGAGAGGCAGTATGCATGGTGGTAGCAGACGGTCTTGGCGGCCACGGTGGAGGGGTGCAGGCCTCATCTTTGGCAGCCCAAACGGTCTGTGATGGCTGGCAGGGTGGAACAGATACAGAAGAGATCGCCAGACTGGTACAGGAGGCACATGAACATGTGCAGGGGATTCAGACAGAAAGCTGTGCCATGAAAACCACAATTGTAGTGTTGGTGATCAGGGACAGCCACGCCGTTTGGGCTCATGCAGGGGATACCAGATTGTACCATTTCTTCAATGGAAATTGGGTTTTTCAGACCAAAGACCACAGTGCATCCCAGATTGCAGTGACTCTTGGGGATATTACATCGGATCAGATCCGGTTTCACGAAGACCGAAATCGGGTGTTGCGTGCCCTGGGTCAGGAAGGCAGCCTGAAGGTGGATACTAAGGAAGAACTTCTCCTATCCGGACAGCATGCATTCCTGCTTTGTACGGATGGATTTTGGGAATATGTGTTGGAAAATGAAATGGAAGAATGCCTGAGATCCGCGAAAAATCCGCAAGATTGGCTCAATAGGATGAGAGAGATTCTCTACGAACGCGTACCGGAGGATAATGACAATAATTCAGCGGCGGCCCTATGGCTGGAGCAATAGGACAGGAGAGTATCTAAACAACGTTATCTTAAAGGAAAAAATACTTGACAATAGTGGGAGGTAAATACCAAAATGAGACTAAGAATAAAGCGCATATTTGCAGCGGTTCTATTGGCATTCACGCTCTTGGTAGCAGGTTTTTCGAGTATCACTGCCTACGCATTTGATAACAGCGTGAGAGAAGGCACGGTGGCAGTGGTGTTTCATTTAAAAAATGCCGCTCTTTACATAACAGACGGTACAAATTTGCAATTGGTGCAGGATATCGGAGATACTGATTTTACCGGTGGATCTGGTTTTTTTATCGGTGCTTCCGGTGAAGATCCGCAATATATTGTTACAAATTGTCATGTTATTGATGATTATGTAAATGCAAGCGAGGGAGGAGAGTTTGCTACACTGTACAGCTACACTGATGATGGTTATGCAATCATTTTATATGCGAGCAGTTGTGAATTAAGAGTTTACTATTCGGCAAATGATTACGATGTTGCTTATGTGGATTGCTACGGGGACACAGACAAAGTAGATCTCGCTGTGTTGAGGATCAGAAATGCGACTAACAAAAGGCACACTCTTCAGCTCTTGATACCTACGGATGATATGGTGGGCAATACAATTTATACTGTGGGTTATCCCGGCAATGCTGACAACGATTATACAGGGGCAAGTCATTATGGAGCTGAAGATGCTACAGTACACAAGG
This sequence comes from Acetatifactor sp., assembly GCA_022511385.1. Classification (GTDB taxonomy): domain Bacteria; phylum Bacillota; class Clostridia; order Lachnospirales; family Lachnospiraceae; genus Acetatifactor. Next base: position 47,924 of record JAFLRN010000010.1, on the reverse strand, counting down.
GTTCCATCAACCGATTTGTTGTAAATGATGGCAAAGGTGTTGAGCGAATCGCAATTGATGCAACGATCCAGCACGGTAATTCCGGCGGTCCTCTGGTCACCGAGGATGGTTATGTCATTGGGGTCAATGCAAATATTGAATCAAACGTTCTATACGGAACTCAAGTGGAAGCGGATTATTATGCCATCAATACGACCGAATTAGTCCGTTTCCTGGATAAAAATAATATTCCGTACGAGATGGCAGGTGCTTCCAAGGTGAGTACCAGCCAGATAATCATCATAGTTATCGCAGTAGCCGTTGTTATTGCTGCAGTAGTACTGATTGTGGTCTTCAAAAAGAAACAGCCTGTTTCCGCTGCAAATTCGGATAACATCAACAGTGGAAGCGGATTTGAAACGGTAGCAGCTGCAAGTACTATGGTTTCGCCGGTCCAGCCCAACATCAATCCCAACGACAGTGGCATGCGTTTTCAGGGAACTGCAGGAGTATTTACAGGAAAACGCTATTCTATCAATGGCACTGTCCGTATTGGTAGAGACCCTTCAAAAAATGATGTGGTATTCCCTGCAAACGTCGGCGGTATCAGCAGAGTACATTGTGCTGTTCTTTACCAGAACGGACAGGTGTACTTAAAAGATCTGGGTTCCTCTCATGGAACCTTTCTGGGGACCGGACAGCGTCTTGCAGCAAATCAGGCGGTTCCTTTACAGGCTGGCGACCGTTTCTATCTTGGTTCCGAACAGCAGGCTTTTATGATCACACGAAAGGGAGGCATATAAATTTATGGAATATTGTCCGCACTGTATGCATCCGGTACAGGGAAGCCAGTGTTCGCTTTGTGGAGGAGATGTTGCATGGCAAGGTAATCCGCCCCAATTACCTGTGGGCACCCTGCTGTCTTCTCAGAGCACAGGGCATACCTACCAGTTGGGAGCGGCCCGTGGACAGGGCGGTTTTGGTATCACTTATATCGGACTGGATCTACAGAACCGTAAACGAGTTGCGATTAAAGAATATTACCCGGTCCGCTGCAGTAAGCGGACCGAGGGGGTTTTTGCTGATCCGCAGCCGGGGTTGGAAAGTGCTTATGCCGGCGGAATGGCAAGCTTCTTAAAAGAGGCACAGATGCTTTCTGCTTTAGAGCCGGCGCCATCCATCGTAAGGGTTTATGATTTTTTTGAGGCCAATCACACTGCGTACCTGGTGATGGAATTTATAGATGGAGAGCCGCTTTATAAGAAAGTAAGAAGAGAGGGCAGGATTTTACCGAAGGATCTGCTTCCCAAGCTTCCTGCGCTGATCAGAGACCTGGCACAGATTCATAAAGAAGGTGTGATCCACCGGGATATCAGTCCAGATAATCTGATATGGATGGAAGACGGATCATTAAAGCTTTTGGACTTTGGCTGCGCCAGGTTTATGGAGGACGGAAAATCCATGACGGTTTTGCTCAAACATGGATTTGCTCCTGTGGAACAGTATCAGACCAAAGGACAGGGACCGTGGACGGATGTATATGCGCTGTCGGCAACGATCTATTATTGTCTGACGGGAGTTATTCCGCCATCTGCAGTGGAGCGGTTGGATAACGATGAAATAAAAACACTGATTTCCCAAGGAGTCCCAATCGCATCGGATCAGGAGGAAGCAATCCTTTGGGGAATGACGGTTCAGCCAAAGTTTCGTCCAATGAATATGGAGATTTTTGCAGAGCGTCTGTTTCCGGAACTTCACAGTTCCGTACAGAATGAAGAGCCTGTTACGCCCCAGATGCAAGAAGAGCAGCCGGCTGTCCCTGAAGTGGAACAACCTGTGTCAGACCAGAGCCAGGCACAGTCGTCTTTTGAGGAACTGATTTCCAAGCTGCAAGAAGCAAAGTTCCTGTTTCCGTTTCTTGCTATATTTGGAGTGTTGATTATTCTGTTACTATTGTATTACATGCGTTAAGGGGGAACAACAAATGGATAAAAACTTTTGTCCATATTGTATGAATCCGGTAAAAGAGGGAGAAACCTGCACGAATTGCGGATTGACCGAAGGCGTCTATACACCGAGAGACCATCATCTGCCTCTTGGATCAGTATTACATGATCGGTATTTGGTTGGGCGCGTTTTGGGAGAAGGCGGCTTTGGCATCACATATATAGGCTGCGATCTGAACCTGGAGATGAAGGTTGCAATCAAGGAATATTTTCCCATTGATAGGGTATACCGTTTTTCTCAAGCATCCCTGGAAGTTTCCAACTATGCTCATGCGGCGGAAAAGTTTCATTCCGGCAAGGTGAAATTCCTGCGGGAAGCACGTACGATGGCGCGCCTGGATAAGCTGCAGAACATTGTCAGCGTCAAAGATTTTTTTGAAGAGAACAACACCGCTTATATTGTAATGGAATATGTGGAAGGAACCACACTGAAGGAGTTGGTGAACCAAAGAGGTGGGCGTATTCCTGCGGGAGAGCTGCTGTATATGCTTGAACCGCTTTTTCCTGCGCTTACATCTGTCCATGAGCTGGGCCTGATTCATCGGGATATCAGCCCGGATAATCTGATGTTGGAAAATGGGAAGATCAAGCTTTTGGATTTTGGCTGTGCCAGAGAATCCTCAGCTCAGTCGGAAACGATGACGATAGCACTGAAGCAGGGTTTTGCGCCTATAGAACAATACCAGCACAAGGGCCAGGGACCGTGGACGGATGTTTATGCCCTGTCTGCCACAGTTTACTATTGTCTGACAGGAAAAACGCCACAGTCAGCGGTAGACCGTTTGAATGAAGAGGAATTGGTGCCGCCCAGGAGACTTGGAGTGGACTTGACAGCGGATCAGGAGACAGCCCTTCTTCACGGAATGAACGTCAAGGCGAAGGATCGATTCCAGAGTGTGGATGAGCTGTATGTTGCATTATACACAAATGTGATGCCAGAACCGAAGCAGGAGGCTCCGGTTATGGAAAATCCGCCTCGGATTGATTCGGCTGCTAACGTTCCGGCCCGAGTTGAGCCAGCTCGAGTTGATCCGGTCCGAGTTGATCCGGTTCCGGAACAGAGGACGGATTCAGGTGGAGGAATAAAGAATGGTTCATGGAGTAAAACTGTAGTTCTGGATCCTAATGGGGAGATTGATCTGTCTGAAACAGACTATGATGAGGAGAAGTCGGTAAAAGAACGAATCATAGAGGTTATTTATGTTTTAAAGCAGCAGCTGAAGAATCGGAAACTGATGTTTATTCTGGCAGGCTGTGCTGTATTGCTGGTGGCAGTTATATGTATTGTCTTGATAGTCATTCCGTCAAAAGATGAACCTGAAGAGACAATGAATCATACGGATGAGGTTGGTGCATTAACGGATGATTCACAGTTGGGAAGTCAGACTGACCCTGTACAAGAGACTGAATTATATGATACACTCTTTGCAGACACGGTAGCTCCGACAGAATTATCTGCCGATATTCTCCAGCAATTGATGGATGACGAGACGGTGCCGGCAATACGGATCTCGGAAGGGGTAGATGCAGGTGCAGTTTATGGTGCTTTAACAATTACGAAACCTGTTTTGGTGGAGAAAAATGCTTCCTTGACATTATTTGATCCGATTACCGTACAAGGTGAAAACGCTTGTCTCTGGGTTGAAGGAGAGGCAGGATCAAATTGTATTATCCGGACAACCGATGGCGGCAGAATCGTTGCAGACAATCATGACTGTATTTGGGCGGAAATTCTTTGGCTGGAAAGGGATGAGGATATACGGATCCTGAACGGTGAAAAACACGATTATACTAATTTGATCGTCGGCGGGAGAAATACTCTTTTCCAAGATGCCGTAGAGGTCAGGGATGTAGCTACGCTTTATCAGGCCATAGATGCGAATCAGGCCGCTGTCATTTGTGAAGATATGACAATTACAGAAGGACTGGAATCTAATGTTCCAATATTGATAGAGGAAGGTGCGGCGGTATCCTTTCAGAATGTTGTAGCTCTACGGGAAGGAGCTTTCCTTTGGAATGAAGGATGGATACAGAGCTATGATTTTTATGCATACAGCGGTGCAGGGATAATAAATTATGGTGAAATGATCAACACAAAGCTTTTGCAATTGGATGCTGTTCTTGTCAATATGGGAGAATTGGAACTTCAACAGTATTGTGCTCAAGGAGATGAAATGCGGGGACTAGTCTGCAATATAGGAAATCTAAGATTTTCAGGTGCAGGAGGAAATTATAATATCAGTTTGGTCAATTCAGGTACAGTGGCATGTGCTGCTGATGGATGGTTTGATATTTCCCCTGGAGCCGCTGGGACTGAAATTATAAATTATGGTGAGTTTCGCGTAGAAAAGGGAATTACGAAAATAACGACCTATTTAAAAAACGGGTCAGATGGAAGGATCATTTTATGTGACAATGCTACGCTGCATAATGAGGGAATCATTGAAATGTTTAGCGGAGAATTTGTCTGTGAACCGGGAGGTATCCTGAGTAATGAGGCCGGTGCCATTTATTGTCATTACACTACTCAGTATGATTATGTGAAAGACGGATGGGTTCATTTGAAAAATGCTATTAATCCACTGGACCTGCCGCGGGTATGTGAGGTTTCCAGTTTTGGTGCGCTGTACGATGCCCTGCAGGATCCGGAGGTGGAAAAGATATGCGTCACAGGAACTGTCTCGTGGAACGTTAAGGAACCGCTTATCCTAACGAAAGAAATGGAGATTTCAGGGCATGCAGAATTGATTATGACAGAAGGATCCGAGCTGATATTAGATGGCTGCTTTTTGCTGAATAGTGGTTATTTAAAAGTGGATAATCTCACTTTGACTCACGGTTCCAGCTTACAAAACATGTTTGGTACAATAGAAATGAACACTCCGGAAAGTATAATAAAGCTGGGGAATGCGCAAGGGGAAAGTAATTACAATGGCACGGACTGCATTATGAATGATAATGGAGAAATCCATCATTACGGTGAGATGACCTTTTATGATAATGCACTGATGATTCAGAAAGGATACCTGGAAGAAACTTCGATCCGAATTTTGGGGCATGCGTGTGTTCTTAATATGGGCGAGATCCAATGGGGGGATGAAGGGATCATTGATATTTCAGGGAGAGGTCAGTTCCATAATATGGTCCGGCAGGATTGGCGCCAGAATTTATCCATAGGTATCAGTAAGGATGGCACATTTTATGAATCTGGCGGCCTAGTTGTCGAAAAAGGCAACTTGTATGTGGCACCCGGTGGAGCATTTATAGCCGGAGGTTTTTATATTACTCTTGGAAATGATTTTTCTTTTTATAACAACGGATATGCCAGTTTTGCTATTGGAGGAGATAACAGCCAGTTGCAGGGGTATCTGGAAAATAATGGATATTTTTATCTTGCGGGTCCTACAGGCTTTTTGATAAACGCTCCTGTCGGAGCAGCAAATCCGGCCTGGATGAATAATCAAGGCGAAATGCACTTAGATCCGGAAGCTTATATTCGCACGCTGAATGGGGAGTTTACCGGAAATGAAGTGATTTATGAGCAGTATTAAAGCCGGAGATGAACTGTTGATACTGTAGCAGAAGGGAGGTGGCAGAACTGGAAACGAAATATTGTTTTTATTGTATGAACCCTGTTTCCCAAGACGGTGTTTGTCCGGTATGCGGGCTTAAGAGCGGAGCTTATGTACCGGAGGAACATCATCTGCCACCTGGAACGATGCTTGCCGGGCGTTATCAGGTGGGCAGGGCGCTGGGCGGAGGCGGCTTTGGCATTACTTATATTGGCTATGACCAAAGGCTGGATTTAAAGGTGGCGATCAAGGAATACTTTCCCACAGACAACGCCTCCCGTCTGTCCAAGCTTTCTCTGGATGTTTCCTGTTATACGGGCAATGCATTCCAGCGTTTTGAAGAGAGGAAAAAAAAGTTTTTAAGAGAAGCCCGCACCATGGCACGCTTAGAGAAGCTGCATGCCGTCGTCGGTGTCAGAGATTTTTTTGAGGAGCATAATACAGCTTATATCATTATGGAATATATTGAGGGGACAACCCTGCGGGAATTGACGGTGCAAAAGGGCGGCCGGATTCCGGTGGGGGAACTTCTTCCCCTGTTGGAACCGCTGTTTGGGGAATTGGATGAAATGCATTCACAGAGCTTGATCCATCGGGATATTAGTCCCGAAAACCTTATGCTGGAAAAAGGACGGATACGGCTGTTGGATTTCGGCTGTGCCAGGGAAGCGGGAACCATCACAGAAACGATGACCATTGCATTGAAAGACGGATTTGCTCCCATTGAGCAGTATCAGCATAAGGGGCAGGGACCCTGGACGGATGTCTATGCTTTATCGGCCACGATTTATTATTGTCTCACAGGGAAGGTGCCGGAGCATTCCATAGACCGGATTTGTAAAGATGAATTGATTCTGCCCCGCAGATTGGGCGTGGAACTTGGTGTGGAGCAGGAACAGGCACTTTTATATGGAATGGGAATCCGGCCCAGACGGCGTTTTCAGTCCATGAGGGATTTACATGATGCGTTATATTTGAATTGAGTTATGTATCTGCAAAAATGTGTTCTATCACTTGTTCCATTCTTTCGCTCATAGGCTGGTCAGTAGCTGTGATGGCATATAATACCAGCCAGTCTGTAGCATTGCGCGGATCCAGTAAGGGCATTCCACAGTCTGTCAGGATGGCGTTCAGCGTCCACCAGTGGTCTTCAACCTTTTCCTGTAAAGTAATGTATTCTTCGTCCAATTCACTGTATTTTTCATCCAGAACATTTTCTGTAATGACATAGAGCAGAAGCAGCAGCTTGCGGGATACATCTTCTTTGTGATTTCGAATATTCTTAAGCGCTGTGGTATTAGGCCAGTTCTGCTTGATCAGCTTTTGTGTCACAGTATATCCGGATCGGGTCTTGCCGGAAGGCATCTTTAAAGAGAGATAAAGCTCCATAACGGCTTCCATGGAATAATCCGGATCGATAGTGTTTCCAAGGGCTGAGGAGGGATGAATCAACTGATCCAGATATTTTTCAAAATAGGTATAGGCTCTCATGTGCAGTGCGCCAAAGTTTTCCAGATTCTCCAGATAGCATTCCCGAAGTTCATCCAGGGTCTGAACGTGAGAGAATATGTTCTGCAGCTCCCGCGTGATATGGGTGGAGGGATTCTTTGGCACTTGATCAAAACGGGGAATCGGCGGCAGGGATGCAAAGAATTCCTGAGCCTCGCTATATCCGCGGTCCGTTCTCAGAAACCAGGAGTAGATCACGTCCCGCCCCTCACGATAATGTATGCCATAGCCCGTGCATAGTCCCAATAGGTAGCTGGATTGCTGTTCTGTAAGGTCCAGAGCGAATGCGATTCGGAAGATGTCCTCACGGTTGGAGGGCTGATTGCTTCCGGACAGCCAGTTACGGATGCGGCGCTGGACGGACTCCGGGTTAGCTTTGGGATTGTTTGTCAGAAAAGCTGCTGCAAGACGGGAAGATAAATCCGGTTCAGGGTAGATTTCCCGTAGGGTTTCTCCGAAATTACGCAAAGCTATCCGCTCTTCCCTAAGGTATTCCGCTGCCATGGCAGGAGTAAAATTACTGGAAAGAATACGATCAAGTTCTTCTTCGGAAGCATGCGTTAATGCTATATTCATTAGAAATCCCCTTCCACCTAACTAACACTTTTATTTTACAGCAATGGGAGTAAAAAGGCAAGCGTTAATGGATTTTTGGGATTTGTTGGCTGTCAAGAAAAAATACTTGACACCTGGTTTTCTTTGTAGTAAGATACACAAGGTGCCTACAAGCGAGATAGTTGTGGCATTGAAGAGAAAAGTATGGAAAAGATTTATGAACAGACAATGCTGTATGATTTTTACGGCGAACTGCTGACCGACCATCAGCGGAGCATCTATGAGGATGTGGTATACAATGACATGTCGCTGGGGGAGATTGCCGAGGAGCGCGGAATAAGCAGGCAGGGCGTACATGATCTGATCAGGCGTTGTGACAGGATTCTTCAGGAATATGAGAGCAAGCTCCATCTGGTGGAACGGTTCGCCAAGGCGAAAGAGACTGTCATGGAGATCAGGCGGCTGGCTGGTAGTGCGGATTCCACAGGTGATTCAGACCAGACGGGCATTGCCGATTTGACAAAAATTACAGAACCGGATGGACAGGAACCTGGGGCGAATCCTGCCGCTGCAGAACCCGTAGGGAATGACGGTGGGGAGGTTTTCAGCCACATGGTGGATCGGATGCAACGTATTGCTCATCTTGCGCAAGGGTTGATGGAAGAATTATAGAAAGAGTTATAAGGATATAAGGAGTATCAGGTGGCATTTGAGAGCTTAACAGATAAATTACAGAATGTATTCAAAAGTCTGAGAGGCAAGGGACGCCTGACGGAGGAGGATGTAAAAGCCGCCCTGAAGGAAGTGAAAATGGCGCTTCTGGAGGCAGACGTGAACTTCCGTGTGGTGAAGCAGTTCGTTAAGGCCGTAGAGGAACGTGCCATCGGCCAGGACGTGATGAATGGCTTAAATCCCGGCCAGATGGTCATCAAGATCGTAAATGAAGAGATGATCTCCCTGATGGGCAGTGAGACCACCGAGATTGCCATGCAGCCCGGCAAGGCCATCACTGTTATCATGATGGCAGGTCTCCAGGGTGCAGGTAAGACCACGGCCACGGCAAAGATTGCTGGAAAGCTGAAAACAAAGGGCAAGAAATCCCTGCTTGTGGCCTGCGACATTTACAGACCGGCTGCTATTGAACAGCTGCAGATCAACGGAAAAAAGCAGGAGGTGGACGTGTTCTCGATGGGCACGGACCACAAGCCTGTGGAGATTGCCCGGGAGGCAATTGCTTTTGCGGAAAAGAACGGCCATAACGTGGTGATCCTTGATACCGCAGGACGCCTGCATGTGGACGAGGACATGATGGCTGAGCTGCAGGAGATCAAGAGTAGTGTAGCCGTACACCAGACCCTTCTTGTGGTGGATGCCATGACCGGTCAGGATGCCGTGAATGTGGCTAAGGAGTTTGACGAAAAGGTTGGCATTGACGGCGTTGTTCTGACTAAGATGGACGGCGACACCCGGGGCGGTGCAGCGCTTTCTATCAAGGCTGTTACGGGAAGGCCCATTCTCTATGTGGGCATGGGAGAAAAACTCTCCGACATGGAGCAGTTCTATCCTGATAGAATGGCAAATAGGATTCTGGGTATGGGCGATGTTCTGACGCTGATCGAGAAGGCCCAGGAGAGCATCGATATAGATGAGGAAAAGGGCCGCGAGATGGCCGGCCGCATGAAGAAGGGTAAGTTCGATTTTGAGGACTATCTGGAGAGCATGAAGCAGATGCGGAACATGGGTGGCCTATCCAGTATCCTTGGGATGCTGCCCGGACTGGGAATCAAAGGCGCAGATCTGGAATCCATGGTGGATGAGAAACAGTTGAAGCACATGGAGGCCATTGTTCTCTCTATGACCAAGGAGGAACGCCGCAGCCCCAAGCTTTTAAATCCCCAGAGAAAGCACCGTATTGCAAAGGGAGCCGGTGTGGATATCGCGGTGGTGAATCGCTTTATCAAACAGTTCGAGCAAAGCCAGAAGATGATGAAGCAGTTTGGCGGCGGTGGCAAGAAGGGCCGCGGCATGTTCGGGGGATTTCCCGGCATGGGCGGCGGCAGGTTCCCTTTTTAGAGCTGCAAGTCTTTGGGTATGCATGTCCTTAGATCTGCTTTGTTTTCAGTTTGCCTGTCAGCAGTGATTGTAAAAGCACGTGCATTACCTGCAACCCTAATGGTGGTGAATATGGATGGCGGTGCGGCACGGCCGCAGCATCCTTTTCATAAAAACACAACAAACATAACAACAAAAGTGTCGCAGAGAGCGGCGGAAAGAGGTAAGAAAATGGCAGTAAAGATCAGATTGAAGAGAATGGGACAGAAGAAGGCTCCTTTTTATAGAATCATCGTAGCTGATTCTCGTTCCCCCAGAGACGGAAGGTTTATCGAGGAGATCGGCACCTATGATCCCAGTACCGATCCCAGCACCTTTAAGATCAACGAGGAGCTGGCAAAGAAGTGGCTGGCTAATGGCGCACAGCCCACTGAGGTGGTTGGCAAGCTCTTTAAGGCAGCTGGTATTGAGAAATAAAGATTCTGATTCTTAGGAGGTAACCTAATGAAGGAATTAGTGGAAGTTGTTGCGAAGGCTCTGGTGGACAATCCCGACGAGGTGGTCGTGACCGAAAAAACTGAGGGCAAAAATATCGTCATTGAGCTTCATGTAGCGCCATCCGATATGGGCAAGGTGATCGGCAAACAGGGCAGGATCGCCAAGGCAATCCGCGCCGTAGTAAAAGCCGCATCATCCAAAGATAATAAACGGGTAGATGTGGAGATTATGTAGCCCACCAGCTCAGCCAGAGCGTCACTCAGTTAGCAAGGGAGGAACACAAGCGGTTCCTCCTTACTTACGTATTTGGAGGGAAGCTTTATGATCATAAGACCCTTATCTCCTGAACATAAGTCAGACTACCTGGATTTCTTTGATAACCGTGCATTCACAGATGGAAACCCAAACGGCCCATGTTATTGTACCTCACCGAATCAGGATGAAACTGCCATAAAACAAATGGTCAGTGAATTTCAGACAAATGGAGTAAAGGAAACAATCCGGAAATATGCCGTAAGGATGCTCGATGAAAATAAAATCCATGGATATTTAGCATTCGACGGCAAGACTTCCGTTGGATGGTGTAACGCGGCGGATATGGAAAGCTATGCAGGCTTTGTCCCGGAATTCGCCCGTGTGAACACTTGCGGAAAAACCATATCCATTGTATGTTTTGAAATAGCGCCCGGGTATCGGGGAAGAGGCATAGCATCGGCATTGATAGACAGAGTATGTGATGATGCCAGGAGAAAGGGCTATGCGGCTGTTGAAGGCTATCCCAGGATATATGAGGGACGTGATGATCATGATTTCCAGGGTCCGGTCAGATTATTCCAAAAAGCCGGATTTCAAGAGGCAGCACGGCAGGATGGACAGATCATCATGCGGAAGGTCTTAAAATAACTAAAATTTTGCAGGAAATAAGCAAGAGGAAGAAGTATGGAAGATTTTTTTCAGGTGGGCATTATCACCACAACCCATGGTGTAAGCGGCGAGGTAAAGGTTTTTCCCACCACCGACGACCCCAGGCGATTTAAACGCCTGAAGGAAGTAATTCTGGATACAGGAAAAGAGCACAGGAGTCTGGAAATTGAGCATGTGAAATTTTTTAAGCAGTTCGTAATCCTGAAATTCAAAGACCTGGATAGCATGAATGATGTGGAAAAATTCCGCCAGCACGCCCTTTTAGTACCCCGCGAGAACGCTGTGCGGCTGGGCCGGGATGAGTACTTTATCGCAGACCTGGAGGGGCTTCAGGTAAAGGATGAGGACGGAACGCCCATCGGTGTCCTGAAAAGTGTCATGGAGACCGGGGCAAATGATGTGTATGTCATTGAGATGAACGACGGAAGAGAACTACTTCTTCCCGCCATCAAACAGTGTGTGCTGGAGGTGGATGTGGAAGCCGGATTTATCAGAATTCATATTTTGGAAGGATTGTTGGACGAGACATGATGAAGTTTCATGTGTTGACGTTGTTCCCGGAGATGATCAAACAGGGCTTAAGTCCCAGTATCATCGGTAAGGCGGCGGAGAAAAATATCATAGCCATAAACCCAGTGAACATCCGGGACTATACACAGGAGCGTCACGGAAAGGTGGACGACACTCCTTATGGCGGCGGGGCGGGGATGCTGATACAGGCCCAGCCGGTCTATGATGCCCACAGAGCCGTCTCCGGCGGCAGAAAACTGCGCACTGTCTATGTGACGCCCCAGGGCCGTCCCTTTGACCAGAGTTTAGCCAAGGAGCTTGCAAAAGAGGAGGAACTGATCCTTCTCTGCGGCCACTACGAAGGCATTGACGAGAGGGTCCTGGAAGAGGTAGTCACAGATTACGTTTCCATCGGCGATTACGTGCTCACTGGCGGGGAATTGGCCGCCATGGTGATCATCGATGCGGTGGCAAGGCTGATTCCCGGAGTGCTTGGAAACGAAACCTCTGCCCAGGAGGAAAGCTTCCACAACGACCTGCTGGAATACCCCCAGTACTCCAGACCCGAGGTATGGAAGGGGAAAAGCGTACCCAAAGTCCTACTATCGGGCAATCACAGAGAGATAAATAAGTGGCGGCTGGAACAGTCAAGAGAGCGGACAGAGCGGGTGCGCCCGGACCTATACGAGCGGTATGAAGCCAGACAACAGCTGATCAAACGTCTCTCAAAGGATAAACGGAACAACATCCACATCATGGAATGTCTGGCCAGGGGACATGGGGAGATCCTGTATGCCAAAGGAGAGGATATCGCCGTTTACAACCGGGACAGCAGCACCTGCATGCTGAAAGCGGCGTCGCCGGAGAGCGGCAGAATGCTCTTGAAATATTGCCCCGATGAAACCAGATGGCACGTGGTCAGCCAAGCCTTTATGAAAACATTACTTTTGGAGCAGGGCTGTCAAGAGTTCTGTGAGTGCCGCCAGTTCCTATACACCCAGAGAGAACCCCTCCCAGTGCAGCATAAGGACATCCGCAGGCTGGGACTGGAAAGCCTGGAATACATCTGCGCACATTATGACATGGAAACTCCTGAGTATATAAGGGACAGACTTCTGGCCGGTGTGATATACGGCGCCTTTGTGGATCAACATCTTGTGGGTTTCATAGGCATGCACGACGAGGGCAGCCTAGGCCTGCTCTATGTAGAAAAACCTTACAGAGGCCGCGGAATCGCCACATCCCTTGAAGCTTACACCGTAAACCGCATGCTGGAACGCGGCTGGATTCCTTATGGACATGTGATCGTAGGAAATGAAACTTCCGTACGGCTCCAAGAAAAACTGGGCTTTTACCAGGCAAAGGACACCTTCTGGTGGATAGAAAAGCAATAACAGTAACGAACAAAACTATAAAAACTATAAAAACTATAAAAACTATAAAAACGATAAAAACAATAAAAGCCATGGTTCACATTCCTGTCAGATACAGCTCAGCCCTGGCAATGGTCCTCCGGCAGACTGTTAAAAACACGTCGGCACTTGGCGAGGTCCTGTCGAGCCTAGTACCGCTACGTGTTTTTCAAGCGGGAGCGTGTCTGCCGGAGGACCATTGCCAGGGTTGAGCGTCACTAGCAGTGATCCCCACAAGCATGTCTGCCAGAGGACCATTGCCAGGGCTGAGCGTCACTAGCAGTAATCCCCACAAGCGTGTCTGCCAGAGGACCATTGCCAGTACTGAGCGTCACTAGCAGTGATTTCAAAAACAATGCAAAAAAACATTGCATTTTCCCCACCAATATGATAAAATTAAAACGTTGCGAAAAACGAGATGGTCCTCTGTTACCAATGGAGCTCATAACCAAGCGTCCATACAAGTATTAAGAACATCCAATTTTAAGTAAAAGGAGGCTCATTATGAGTGACATTATCAAGGAAATTGAAGCTGAGCAGCTGAAAGAAAAAGTAGACGATTTTGCAGTCGGCGACACCGTAAGAGTGTACGGTAAGATCAAGGAGGGAAACCGCGAGAGAATCCAGGTATTCGAAGGCGTTGTCTTAAAGCGTCAGGGCGGCAGCAACAGAGAGACCTTCACCGTAAGAAAGAACTCCAACGGTATCGGCGTTGAGAAGACCTGGCCCCTGCATTCTCCCAATGTGGAAAAGATAGAGGTTGTCAGAAGAGGTAAAGTAAGACGTGCAAAGCTGAACTACCTGAGAGACCGCGTCGGCAAGAAGGCAAAGGTAAAAGAGCTGGTAAGATAAGAAAACCAAAGGACAATTACGCATGTGATTGTCCTTTTCTATTTCCTTCTTTCAAAATATGTGGTATACTCATTTCATGGCTAAAATCAAAGAGTTAAGTTTTTATAAGAAAAAGAAAAAAATAAGCCCGACCATTGTCAGGGAAATATTTACCTGGCTTTTCGGCATCCTTGTGGCTGTCTTTATTGCAGGTGTGCTGGTGTATTTTTTGGGGATGACCACCAATGTTGTGGGAGTGTCCATGGTGCCTTCTCTGTACAACGAACAGAAGATTTATATCAACCGTTTTCTGTATGTAGTATCCTCTCCTGCCAGAGGAGATGTAGTGGTGTTTCTGCCAAACGGCAATGAAAATGCCCACTACTATGTAAAGCGGGTGGTGGCGGTACCAGGCGACAGTGTTCTGGTCAGTAACGGCATCCTCTATGTGAATGGCCTGGAGAGTCCTTGGGTGACGGAGCGCATATCGGATCCTGGTATCGTGGAAAACGAGTTGACTCTGGGGGTGGGCGAATATTTTTGTATCGGGGACAATCCGGGAAACAGTGAGGACAGCCGATCCGCCAATATCGGTCCGGTACAGGAAACCGATATCATAGGAAAGGTGTGGTTCCGTGCACCCTGCGAGCAGTTGGGCATGGGATTTGTAAAGTGATGGAAGAGAAGGATAGAAAAGACAGAAACAGTTATCACTGGTATCCTGGACATATGACGAAGGCAATCCGGATGATGCAGGAGAATATCGGACTTATCGACCTCATTATCGAGCTGGTTGATGCCAGGATACCACTTAGCAGCCGCAATCCGGACATTGACAAGCTGGGGGCAGGAAAATCAAGGATCGTGCTCCTGAACAAATCGGACCTGGCGGATCCGGAGTACAATAGACAGTGGGCTGCATATTTTCAGGGACAGGGTGCTCATGTTCTGGAGATCAACGCAAAGACTGGCGCGGGAGTGAAGGCTATTAACAATCTGGTGCAGGAAGCCTGTAGGGAAAAGCTGGAGCGTGACAGAAAGCGCGGAATTGTGAACCGGCCGGTCCGGGCAATGGTGGTAGGAATTCCCAACGTAGGAAAATCCACCTTCATCAACGCCTTTGCAGGAAAGGCCTGTGCGAAGACAGGAAATAAGCCGGGTGTCACAAAGGGAAAACAATGGATCCGGCTGAACAAGAGTTTGGAGCTTTTGGATACACCCGGTATTCTCTGGCCAAAATTTGAGGATGCCGAAGCCGGCATGCGGCTTGCGTTTATAGGTTCTATGAACGATGAAGTTATTATTCTGGAAGAGCTGGCCTGCGATCTGCTGACTGTTATAAGGCAGCTGTACCCGGAAAATATAAAAGTGCGTTATGCCGTAGAGTGGGGAGAAATCCCGGCAGAAACTCTGGAAGCCATTGCCCGGAGCAGAGGCTGTCTTGCCCGAGGTGAAACTCTGGATATGAAAAAAGCCGCCGGTATCCTGCTGGATGATTTTCGGGGAGGAAGGCTGGGCAGAATGACGCTGGAACACCCTTAGGTGTAAAGTGGAAGGAACCTGCTTGGAAAGGTTTGGTGTTTGATATGAATAAAACTATGAAAGAAATGATCAATATCCTGTTGTACCTGTTGGGGGTGCTTTGCCTGACCTATCTTGTGATCACCTTTATCGGACAGAGAACCAAGGTAGAGGGCGGATCCATGGAGGCCACGCTGTATGACGGGGACAATTTGATCGTGGATAAGATCACCTATCGCTTCCGGGATCCGGAACGGTTTGATATCATTGTGTTCCCCTTTCGATATGAAAATAACAAATTTTATATCAAGCGTATCATCGGACTGCCCGGTGAGACTGTACAGATAGACAGCCAGGGAAATATTTATATCAACGGGGAGATTCTGGAGGAAAACTATGGTAAAGAGGTGATCCGGCCGGAGAACAGAGGTATTGCCAGCGAGCCAATTCAGCTTGGTGAAGACGAATACTTTGTAATGGGTGATAATCGGAACAACAGCTCTGACAGCCGTTTAGAGATTGTCGGAAACATCAAAAGAGACGACATCGTAGGACGGGTCGTGCTGCGAATATGGCCGCTGTCAAGATTTGGAACATTGAAGCACCCGGCGCAGGAGTGACGAGGTACATTGACAGGAGAGGAGAGTTATGGGCGACGTTAGAAGCATCGGAGAGATACGAGGGAGATTTCAGGCAGCTTGTGAGGATGAGCTGCCTGAATTGATTGATGCCTACGAGAAGGACGAGAGGGCCGGCGTGCAAAAGATGATAGAGGGCGCCAGAAAACGACTGGAGGCCTTGGAGCGGGAGCGGGTACGCATTGAAAAACTGCGGTTTTATGAGGAGCAGTATGGCGAATGTGAGTATATCTGCGGCATTGACGAGGTGGGAAGAGGACCTCTGGCCGGACCGGTGGTGGCGGGGGCGGTGATCCTGCCAAAGGGATGCCGCATTTTGTATATAAATGATTCCAAGCAGCTGTCCGAAAAAAAGAGAGAGGAGCTTTATCAGGTGATTCAGGAAAAGGCCCTGGCTTGTGCCGTGGGGTACGCTACGCCGGAGCGGATTGACGAGATCAATATTCTGCAGGCGACTTATGAGGCCATGCGCGACGCCATCGACAAGCTGACACCGCAGCCAGACATTTTGTTAAACGATGCTGTGACCATCCCGGGGGTGTCAGTCCGTCAGGTTCCTATCATCAAGGGAGATGCCAAGAGCATTACCATCGGGGCCGCCAGTATTCTGGCAAAGGTGGTCAGGGACCGGTTGATGGTGGAGTATGACAAGGTGTTCCCTCAGTATGATTTTGCAGGGAACAAGGGGTATGGCAGTGCAGCCCACATTCAGGCCTTAAAAAAGTATGGACCCACCCCAATACACCGCAAAAGCTTCATAAAGAATTTTGTGGATCCGTGAAATTTTTAAATTAATATTATGCCCGTTCAAGCGGGCGGATGGGAGCAAACATGAAACTTAGAATGCCATGGGGAATTGTGGATCAGTCGGGAACGACTGCAGGCAGCAAGCGCGCGAATAGCTCTGCACAGACATCGCGGCCTGCAACAGGAGATTCCACGGCCAGCTTAAACAGACAAATACGCTCCCTGGTGCCGGGACAGACCATTCGTGGAGAAGTTGTGGCGCGCAATGGCAGTGACGTGCAGCTCAAGCTTTCGGATGATATGATCATGCATGCCAAGGTGGATCCGAACATGAACCTTGAGATCGGGAAAAACATGACCTTTGAGGTCAGGAACAATGGCAGCGCTCTCACTTTAAGCCCTTTGTTTGAAAATATGTCTGCGGATGTGAATGTGCTGAAGGCCCTTGATATGGCAGGGCTTCCGGTGAATGAGACCTCCGTAACCATGACCAAGCAGTTGATGGAGGCCGGACTGTCCGTGGACAGGAATTCCCTGCAGCAGATTTACCGGGAGGTCATGTCCTATCCTCAGGCGGAGATTTCTGACGTGGTGAATCTTCACAAACTGGGACTTCCGGTGAATGAGGCGAATGTGAATCAGATGATTTCCTACCGAAACCTGACTCATCAGCTGCTGGACGGTATGGAGAGTGTGCTGGGAGCTCTGCCTGATGCCATGGAGGGTATGGCTCAGGAGGGAAATCTTCAGGGGCTTACGGGGCTGTATCAGGAGCTTTTTGATCTGATCCAGGAGGGTGCGGTCGAAGAATTGGCGCTGACTTCGGAAGAAACTTTGCCGGAGACGGCCGAGCTAACCCAGGAGCAGGCTGTGCCGGGACAGATGGCGGAAGCCGAAATGAATCAGCAGGAGGCGGCTCTTTTGGATATGGAGGCTTCTGTGGGGAACACGCCTGCTGCAGCTGCAGAGATTTTGCTGGAGGAGCTTGGGGGCAAGGGAGAAGGCGTAACCTCAGGCGGGGAGGCGGAAGCAGGAGCAGCTCAGGCGGAGACAGGAGCTGTTCAGACAGGCGATTCCGCTGGCACTATTGCAGCGGAAGCTTTACAGGAAGAGACGATCTCCGCCGCTTCCCGCCAAATGCTTTCGGAACAGCTTCTTTCCATGCTTTCCGGGCTTCCTATGGAGTCTCAGGAGGCGGAGCAGCTTGCTATGCAGCTTCGGCAGTTTGGCCAGGGACAACTGAGCACGGAAGATTTTTTTGCGACGGCGGGGAGAATGCTCCATGCCGCCCGCACTATGGAGGACGGCATTCAAAATCTGCATCGGATCTTTTCCGGCGAAGAGTTTCGGAATCTGCTCACGGAATCACTAAAGCATCTCTGGACGGTCCGACCGGAGGAACTGGCAAAAAGCGGAAAAGTGGAGGAATTGTATCAACGCATGGACCGACAGTTAAGGGGCCTTGCCAATGCGCTGGAGACTGGTGGTCAGGCGGAGAGCACTGCCTTTCGCGCTACTACTGCAATGTCCCAAAATATTGATTTTCTGAACCAGCTGAACCAGATGTACGCCTATGTACAGCTTCCCTTGCATCTGAGCCAGGGAGATGCCCACGGAGAGCTTTATGTCTATGCCAACAAGAAGAGTCTTGCGGACAATGGCGGAAAGATCAGCGCGTTGCTACATTTGGATATGGAGCACCTGGGTCCCGTGGATGTCTATGTGATGCTGGAGCATAGCAAGGTAAACACCAGATTCTATGTGCAGGATGAGGAGATGCTGGATTTTCTGGCAGCGCATATGCATATATTGACGGAGCGGCTGGCGGAGCGGGGATACGATTGCAGCTTTTCCATGACAGCCCGTGGGGAAGAGCAGGACCAGACAGCAAACAGCGGTATTCGGCCGATTTTGGATCAGGAAAAAGGCGTGCTTGTCACACAGTATGCCTTTGATGTGAGAACGTGAGAGGTGGGGTGGCAGCGTGAGTGAAAACAGAGACAAAACAAAAGTAAAGCAAGCCATTGCGCTGGAATATGATCCAAACGACCAGGCCCCCAGGGTGATTGCCAGCGGCCGCGGCATTCTTGCAGAGAAGATTATCGAGAAGGCGAAGGAGAGCGATGTGCCCATCCATCGTGACGATAAGCTGGCGGACACACTCTCCAGACTGGAGATCGGAGAGATGATACCTCCTGAGTTGTACGAGGTTGTGGCGGAAATCCTTATATTTGTTGATTCCATGGATAAGATCAAGGCAAAGATGAAGGGGTAGCATTTGAGCAGCAGAGCGACGGGGGCGGACAGGGAAAGGCAGGCTGCGGAATACCTGGAGCGCCAGGGAATGAAGATCATAGAGAGAAATTACAGAAGCAGGCAGGGTGAAATCGACCTGGTCGGCTGGCACCAGGGATACCTGGTGTTTGTGGAGGTAAAGTACCGTAAGGACACGGATAAGGGCTATGCCATGGAGGCCGTGGACGGACGGAAGCAGAGAAAGATCTGCCGGGTGGCAGACTATTACAGGTACAGCCACGGGCTTGGTGATTCTTTTGGAGTGCGCTATGATGTTGTGGCAATTCAGGGTGAAGAGATACACTGGATCCGAAATGCATTTACCCACATTTACACTCGGGCCTAGTACACCGTATCGAACCCGGATGGAGGAGAGCATATGTATCAGGTTGATCGTGCCCACAGGGCGGCAGGGAAAGTGATCCGGCAGAACAGTATTCTTCTCGAGTCCGGGGAAGAGCTGGAATATCTGACTTATCCCTCCCTGGAGAAGACGGGAATCGTGCGCCATCTGATCACCACCAGGCTGGGAGGGGTCAGCGAGGGCGATTATGCCTCAATGAATCTGAGTTTTGCCAGAGGCGACCGGGAGGAGAATGTACGGGAAAATTATCGGCGGATCGGCCGTGTTCTGGGCTGTCTGCCGGAGAATATGACAGCCTCCCAGCAGACCCACACCACCAATATCCGCCGGGTGATGTCAGAGGATAAGGGGAAGGGTGTAACCAGGCCGTTGGACTATCAGGATGTGGACGGCCTGATGACGGATGAATCGGGGATTGCTCTGGTAACTTATTATGCGGATTGTGTGCCGCTGTTGTTCGTGGATCCCATTCACAAAGCCATTGGCGCGGCCCATTCTGGCTGGCGGGGCACTGTTGGCAGGATGGGACAGTGTATGGTAAAAGCCATGGGAGAAGCCTTTGGCACCCGGCCGGAGGATTTGTATGCAGCTATTGGACCGTCCATCTGTCAGGACTGTTATGAGGTGAGTGAGGATGTGTCGGAGGAGTTTCTTGGAATGGAGGCGGAGACGGAGGAACTGAGGAGGGAACTTTTGCTAAGTGGACGTTATCGGACTGGCTATGATGGGGGTCTGCCAAAGATTGCAGAGCCGGGAAAGCGGCCGGATAAGTTTCAGTTGGATTTGTGGCTTGCCAATTACCTGATCCTGCGGCAAGCGGGAATTCTCATGAAAAAAATAGACATCACGGATATATGTACCTGTCATAACAGTGCATATCTGTTTTCACATCGCGCCAGCCATGGGAAAAGAGGAAATATGGCGGCGTTTATTATGCTGGGGTAAATTTCTAAACTGTAAACTTAAGTAATTATTCAGAAAAAAGACAGGTAATACTTAAAAATATTCTGATTCAATATACAGCATAGGAGAACAGAGAAGCCGTTGCGGACGGCGGAAAAGAGGAAGATATGGCAAATATACTGGTATGTGACGACGATAAAGAGATTGTGGATGCCATTGAGATCTATTTGAATCAGGACGGGCATCAGATCTATAAGGCATATAACGGGGAGCAGGCTATAGAAACGTTGAAGAAGGAGGATATCCAGCTCTTGATCATGGATATCATGATGCCGAGACTGGACGGTATTAGGGCGACCCTGAAGATCAGAGAATACAGCAGCATCCCCATCATCATTCTCAGTGCCAAGTCCGAAGATGCCGACAAGATACTGGGGTTGAACATTGGCGCCGATGACTATATTACAAAGCCTTTTAATCCGTTGGAACTGGCAGCCAGGGTAAAATCCAACCTGCGGCGGTACACTTCCCTGGGGAGCCTGAATTCAGAGAGTAAGTCCATCTATCAGGTGGGGGGCCTGGTGATCAACGACGACACAAAGCAGGTGACGGTGGATGACGAGCCGGTGAAACTTACACCCATTGAATACAATATTCTTCTGCTTCTGATGAAAAATCAGGGCAGAGTGTTTTCCATTGATCAAATCTATGAGAGCATCTGGAACGAGGATGCCATCGGCGTAGATAATACAGTGGCAGTGCACATTCGTCATATACGTGAAAAAATTGAGATCAATCCCAAGGAGCCTAAATATCTGAAGGTTGTCTGGGGCGTGGGATATAAAATAGACAAGCAGTAACACCTTTGGAAAGGCATGGTCAGGAAATGAAGAAGCCCACATTCAAACGAATCGCCATCGGGATGTTCCAGCATCTGCTGGCTGCAATGCTGATGGTTACATTGGCAGTTTTGCTGTTAAATTCTTATATTGCGGTGGACTCCATAGGCGGCATGCAGGTCTACAGGATATTATCTGTGGACACCGGACAGGAATTTGAGGATTCGGCGATCTATAGTGATCTGTTCCGCAACGCTGTCTCCGATATCACCCAGCTGGTGGTCATCAAGGGGCGGATGGAGACCGATGATGTCTTTGACTCTGGGAAACACATTGATGTCACAGCATATGCCGGTCAGCTTGGCCTTGATAAGGGCTGCTTAGTCACGGCAGTCTATGAGCTGGATGATCTTATTAAATGGGGAAAGCGCGGAGTAGAATACAATGCCCGCAGCATGAGCATGTCGGATTTTGTAGGCTATTTTGGCTATTGTATCTATCCGGAAAATTTTACGCTGGACGAATATGACCAGCTTATTTTTGATGACTTTTATAAGATAACGGCCGAGCCCTCCTGGGAAGATGCATTGGGAACCGGTGAAGGGGAGAATGTGGGATCCGGAGAGACCACGGAGGCGACACAGAGTGGGTGCAACAAGTCTGCGGAGGAGCTGGAAATACTCAGTGAAAGAATGTCACAGTTTACCCAGCATCAGCTTGAGGATATCGTATTTTCTTATCTGGTGGCGGAGGATCCGAACCAGATCCATCTATCCAGAGAAGACGACGGCAGCCTTATGGTCTCCCTGCCTATGCTGATCTGCCGATATGATACAACGGATGGTATCCGCCAGCTTGTGGACTATGCTGACAACTGGGTGGATTATATACGGCTCCAGGAAAACGTTGCTGTAGCCATCGAGAGCCTGACATATGATTATGAAAGGTATCAGGTTTGCAACCCTGCCTACAGTGAGGGAAATAGCAATGTCAAATATATGGTTCGCCTGATGACGGACGAAGGTATTGCCACATACACCAATGTGCCGGATTTAAAGGAGAAGAGCGACGAGGATGTGACGGAATATTTTTCGGAGCATAGGCGGCACCTGATTTATTATCCTGACAGTTTGGTGTTCATGGGCAACACAACCATGAGTGAGGAGGAGATATATAACTATATCAGTCTCTATGACTATGCATATCCGGACACCACACATATCTGGCTTGGAGTGGACACAAGCTACACGGTGGAGGGAGATTCCTTTTATAATGCCAACCAGGTATATGAGAAGGTGATTCCCAACGTGAACAGGATGATCGCTCTGATCGCTTTTCTTGCGCTGAGCTGGCTGGGACTGGCAATTCACATGTCCGTCACTGCAGGCACTGCTTACGATAAGGAGGGCAATAAGGTTTGGTATCTGAACCGCTTTGATCATATCTGGACGGAAGTACTGGTCCTGCTGGGAGTGGGTATGGTTTATGCGGGAATGTGGGGATACAGGCTGCTGACGGGAGTGGCGGAAACGGCCGGTGTGGTGCCTACGGAGATGCTGGGCATCCAGCTGACCAGGCTGTACAATTACAGCGTGTTTGGTCTGTATGGGGTCTATGTAAGTGCGTCAGTTTGCCTGTTGTGGTACAGTTTGATCAGGCGAGCAAAGTCCTGGAATTTCTGGAAGGACAGTTTCCTGCACCAGATGGTGCAGCGGCTTGGCAATTCGGCCCGTTTTGTGTTCCGTCACAGGAATTCCATGATCAGTACCATATTGCCCTACAATATATATCTGTTTATCAATCTGGCAGGCCTGATAGCTATATATCGCTTTCTGGATCATCCGATTGTACCAATAGTGCTTGCAGCGGTAGTACTTATCTTTGACGGTGTCGTGGGAGTGCTGCTGTTTAGACGCAATGCAGAACAGAATGAGATCGTGGACGGAATCAACAGAATTCGGAACGGCGAGGTGGATTTTGTGTTGGATTCGGAAACGCTTCATGGCTCCAGCAGGGAATTGGCGGATGCGGTGAACAACATCGGCGAGGGCATCCGTGTTGCAGTACGGACCAGTATGAAGGATGAGCAGATGAAGACGGATCTGATCACCAACGTTTCCCATGATATCAAGACACCGCTGACCTCCATCATCAACTATGTGGATTTGCTAAAACGGTTAAAAATAGAGGAGGAACCCGCAAAAGGGTATATTGAGATCCTGGATAGCAAGGCACAGCGTTTGAAGCAGCTGACAGACGATCTGGTGGAGGCTTCCAAGATTTCCTCCGGCAATATTGAACTGAACAAGGAGAAGCTGAACCTGACGGAGTTACTCAATCAAAGTCTGGGCGAGTTCTCTGAGAAGCTGGAGGAGAAGAGTCTGCAGGTGGTGTTTAGTGACGGTGGCACTCCGGCCTGCATCTATGCGGACAGCCGCAGAATGTGGCGTGTGATGGAGAATTTGTTCAACAATATCTGTAAGTACGCCCTGGAAGGCACCAGAGTCTATATTGACATGGAACAAAATGAGGGCAGGATAGCGGTAGCTTTCAAAAATATATCCAGACAGCAGATGAATATCAGCCCGGAGGAATTGACAGAGCGCTTTATCCGCGGCGATTCCTCCCGCACCACCGAGGGCAGCGGCTTGGGGCTTTCCATTGCAAAGAACCTGATTCAGGTGCAAGGTGGCACCTTCGAGATTTTGCTGGATGGGGATTTGTTCAAGGTGGTGGTGGAATTCCCGGAGTATAGGGAGTGAGGAGGATTAATGAGAATGTTTGATTTGTACCGCGGTCAAAACGCTTGGCAAATGCTGCACACAGAGGGAAATAAGGTGTTCAATGCCAAAGGGGCTCAAGTCCGTCTGGCAGGGGTCAACTGCTCATCACTTGAGTGGATGAGTTACCCCACTGGGTTGCTGCGCACGGTGAATACGGCCTGTGACCAATGGAAGGCCAATACCATCCGCCTGCCCCTGTCACAGGATAGCTGGTTCGGCTTTTCATCAGGGCAGCGGGGCGTGGATGAGTCGGGGGACCGATACCGCCAGCTGGTGGATGATGTGGTGGCATCGGTAGCCTCCCGCCAAAAATACGTGATTCTGGATCTGCACCGAAGCAACAGCAACCGCTGGGGCGAGTATATCAGTGGCAATCTCTCGGATATGAACAGTCTGGTGTTCTGGAAGGATGTGGCTGTCCGGTATGCCAATCACCCCAATGTGCTGTTTGATCTATACAACGAGCCATATCATGTGGACTGGAAGACTTGGCGGGACGGCGGTGAGATCACGGTTTATTACGAGAGTAAGGATATCGGCCAGCAGATCATGTTTGAAAAATCGGACACAGCAATCCTTCAGTCCATGACCTACATGGTTCCGGGCATGCAGAAGCTGGCGGACACCGTCCGCGGCGTCGGCGCCAATAATGTGCTGGTCGTTGGCGGTTTGGACTGGAGCTATGAGCTGGACGGCATCGTCAACGGCTATGCGGTGGTAGATCACGGCGGAAACGGTATCATTTTGGACAGCCATCTGTATCCCTGCAAGGATCTTGATAACTGGGACCGCCTGGTGACGGTAGCGAAGGAGCAGTATCCTATCATCATCGGGGAGTGTGGCCACTACGGTGAGGCGCCGGTTGAACATGAGTGGCCTCAGAGGGAGATAAGCAGCATTTGGGTGCCGAAGTTCCTGAAATGGGTGGACGATAATGGCTATCATATCACCGCCTGGGATTTCCATCATCAGGCGGGACCCTGTTTGGTGGAGAATCTCGACGATTTTGCGCCAACACCCTATTGGGGCGCCTATGTGAAGGAGTTTTTGGCTAGACATAACGGTTAGACGTAAAGCAGGCCGCTCCCTTCCTGAGGAGCCGCTGGACATATATTCGGAAAATAAGACAGGAGACATCTATACCTGTCTCCCTGTTATTATATTAACAGAATATAGGCAAAAAAACAAGTGCCATATTCCACAAAATTTCAATCGATTTTTTGTGGAGTTTGGCACTTGTGCGTCAGATATGAAAATGGTAAAGTTTACAGGTATCTCAATGTAATGCAGGCAACCAAAACAGGGAAGGGGAGTGCAGGAATGGAACTTGATCTAAGGGAGGAAGAAGAATTTCTGGAAGGATTGAAGGAGCTCTTGCGGGCAGAGGCTGACAAACAATTGGAGATAATGGACTATGCCTCAGGGGAGTACCGGGATCATGCCAGATATGTATGGGAGAACCAGTGGGAGTTTGATGTATATGAGAGCGTCTATAACCAGATGCTGCTGGATGGAATAGTGGACAAAGGTGAGCAGTCCAGGGAGCAGCTTAGGCGAATACTGAAAATGCTTGACTCTCCCTATTTTGCAAGAATTGATTTTCTGTCAGAGGGTGATATGGAGCCCATGAAGGTTTACATCGGAAAGTTTCCCTTCTGGGATGGGCGGGGAGATTATCAGGTGTTTGACTGGCGGGCACCGGTTTCCGGTATGTATTACGAGTTTGAGGACGGGCCTGCTTTTTATGATGCGCCAGCCGGCAGGATCAAGGGGGAAATTACCTGCAAGCGTCAGTACCGGATCAGTAAGGGGCAGCTTGAGTATGCATTGGAAAGCAGTATCAACATTGACGATGAGATTCTCAGGCAGGAGCTGGCACGTACCTCAGACCACAGGATGAAGGATATTGTTGCAACCATCCAGAAAGAACAGAACCGGCTGATCCGCAACGAGTCGGCTGAGGTGTTGATCATTCAGGGAGCGGCAGGGTCGGGAAAGACCTCCATAGCCTTGCACAGAGCGGCATATTTTCTGTACCGATTTAAAAATGAGATCACTGCAGAAAATTTTCTCATTATTTCCCCAAATGGTATTTTTGTGGATTATATTTCAGGGGTACTACCGGAACTGGGGGAGGCTTCCATCCGCAGTATTGGGATGGAGGAAATAGCAGTATCTTTTTTGGGAAAGGAATTGAAATTTGAGCCGCTGTCTCATCAGGTGGAACGTTTTTTGACAATACCTGAGGAGGGATGGCTTACCAGAAGTGCGTTTAAGGCCGCGCCGGAGTTTTTAAGTCTTTTGAACGAGTACCTGGAGCATTGTGACCGATGTAATTTCCAGTCTGCAGACTATTTCTTTGAAGGCGGCTATGTGAAAGAAACATTTATCCGCAAATGCTATGAAGGTCGGAAGAATCTGCCTGTCAAACAGCGTCTCAGGGAGATGGCGGAGGCTGTCAGGGAGGAAATCAGAGCTCAGAACAGGATGCGGGCCCAGGGGGCAGCTTTGGGGGATATATTGGTTTGGATGGAAGGAAGGTTCAGGGACTATGACGCAATGGCTCTGTATCGGAATTTCTATTGGCATATCGGAAAGCCGGAGATGTTTTACTATGAGGAAGGGAAAATGCTGGAGGCGGCAGATATTTTTCCGCTGATTTATGTGAAGCTATACCTGGAAGGGAGAGCAGCGGATGAAAACATTCAGTATCTGCTCATAGATGAAATGCAGGATCATGCTCCCGTCCAGTATGCAGTGTTGAACAGACTGTATCCATGCAGAAAGACCATTCTGGGAGATTTTGCCCAGAATGTGTCGCCCTTTGGGGGAAGCTCGCTGGATTTTCTGCGGGAAATGTATCCGTCGGCCCAGGTCATGGAGATTCGGAAAAGTTATCGCTCCACATGGGAAATCATGGAGTTTGCCAGACATGTGGGCGGCCGTCATATTCAGATTGAGCCGGTACAGCGCCATGGTGAAGCACCGGCGGTGGTGGGGTTTGAAAACCGTCAGAAGATGAAAGAGAAGGTGTTGGAGCTGACAGCCAGAATTTGTGAGGAACAAAGCTTTGGACACACGGGAATTTTGTGCAAAAGTAAAGCACAGGCGGAGGAACTGTTTCATTGGCTGGCAGTGAAAATGAAAAAAGAGGTCGACGGTCTGCATCGGCTGCAGGGAGAGCAGAAGGTACAAAAAGAGCAGATACCGGCGGAGCGCTTACATCTGCTTGATACGGACAGTCAGGAATTTTATGAGGGTGTCATGGTCATGGGCGTTGCCATATCCAAGGGACTGGAGTTTGATCAGGTGATCATTGTGGATGCGGATGATGATAATTACAATACTGAATACGAACGGGGATTACTGTACGTGGCCTGTACCAGAGCCATGCACAGCCTGACGATTTTGTATAGTGGTAATCCCAGCAGGTTCATCTGAGTCTGTTTGCTGTCTTTCCGGATTTCTTCAATCGGACATCTATGGCAGGAGTAAGGATTATTCCACATCCAGCTCAACATCCCTGCGGTTGTTGTAGGCATCCAGAACATAGTGAATCTTGTCCGTGGTTGCCATAATGTTTGTCATGGAGGCATCGTGGTTCATAAAGTCCACCACCGAGGCGATAAACTTGCTCATGTCCGCCTCAATAAAGTAAGGTCTTGAGTAGAGCTCAGGCGGAAGGTATGTCAGGTCAGTGGTGACAACCTTGTCAAAATAACCCTGTTCATAAGCGGCGTCAAATGCCTTAAGTCCTTCAGTAAACAGGCCAAAGGTGCAGCAGATGAACACACGCCGTGCATTCATAGCCTTCAACTGCTTTGCTGTGTCGATCATGCTGCCGCCGGAAGAGATCATATCGTCAATGATGACGATATCCTTGCCATCCACATTTTCGCCCAGGAATTCATGGGCCACAATGGGATTCTTGCCATTGACTATGGTGGAATAATCCCGCCGTTTATAAAACATGCCCGTATTTACACCCAAAACTGTGGCAAAATAGATTGCACGGTCCAAAGCACCCTCATCGGGGCTGATGACAAGAAGATGCTCCTTGTCCACGATGAGATCCTGCTCGGAATTCAAAAGAGCCTTTATGAATTGATATGGCGGCGTGAAGTTATCGAAACCGCTCAAAGGAATAGAGTTTTGTACTCTGGGATCGTGGGCGTCAAAGGTGATAAAGTTGCTGATGCCCATATCCCGAAGTTCCCTTAATGCAAAAGCGCAGTCCAGGGACTCCCGGCCGTTTCTCTTGTGCTGTCTGCCCTCATAGAGGAAGGGCATGATCACGTTGATGCGGTGGGCCTTGCCGTTGCAGGCGGCAATAACCCGCTTTAGATCCTGATAGTGGTCGTCGGGGGACATGTGGTTTGTATAGCCGTTCATATTGTAGGTGATGCTGTGATTACAGACATCAACCAGTATAAATAAATCCTTTCCCCGGACAGATTCGCGGAACTGGGCCTTAGCTTCGCCGGTTCCAAAACGGGGAGTGGAGACATACGTCAGGTAATTACTTTCAATGTATCCCTGGAAGGCGGGATCATTCTTTACCTTGTCATTGTGGATGCTCTTGCGGAACTCCACCAGATAATCATTGATCCTGCGTGCCATACGCTCTGCAGAGGGAAGTGCCACCAGCTTCAGCGGTGCAACGGGCATGGAGTTTTCCAGTTCTTGTAAATTCGGCATATTGACCCTCCGGTGTAATTATTCCTGAAATATGTAAATGTTGGGGGATAAATCTGACATTTAATTTATAACATTTCGGTAGTGACACGTCAAGGAAATTCTTCTATAATGGAAGGTAGTATCCGACGGGGAGAAATATTACAATGCAAAAAACACATATCATTAAAAAAGTCCTCCCCGGCAGCATCGCCGAGGAGCTGGAAATAGAGCCAGGGGACAAGCTCCTTGCGATCAACGCCACAGAGATCGAGGATATTTTCGACTATCAGTTTCTGATTCAGGACATCTATATCGAAGTGCTTGTAGAGAAACTGGACGGAGAACAGTGGCTCCTGGAGGTGGACAAGGACGTTGACGAAGACTTAGGCATCGAGTTTGAAAGCGGCCTGATGGACGAGTACAGACATTGCTGCAACAAGTGCGTTTTCTGCTTTATTGACCAGATGCCGCCGGGCATGCGGGAGACATTATATTTCAAGGATGACGATTCCAGGCTCTCTTTTTTGCAGGGAAACTATGTGACCCTGACCAATATGTCGGACCATGATGTGGAAAGGATCTGCCGCTATCATCTATCGCCCATCAACATTTCCTTCCAGACCATGAATCCTGAACTTCGCTGCAGGATGCTGAATAACCGTTTTGCCGGGGAAGCGCTGAAAAAAGTGGATACCCTGAATCAGGCGGGCATCCGCATGAACGGTCAGATCGTGCTCTGTAAGGGTTTAAATGACGGAGCGGAACTGGAGTACAGTATTCAGGAGCTGATGAAATACATTCCAAACCTGGAGAGCATCTCTGTGGTGCCGGTGGGGCTGACAAGGTTCCGGGAGGGTTTATACCCACTGGAGCCTTTCGACGGGCAGGAGGCCGCCCGGGTCATTGATCTGATTGAAAGCTATCAGAAACAATGCTATGATAAATATGGAACCCATTTCGTTCATGCCAGCGATGAGTGGTATATTCTGGCTGGCAGGGAGCTTCCGGAGGCGGAGCGCTACGACGGTTATCTTCAACTGGAGAACGGCGTTGGTATGCTGCGGCTTCTGCTGGATGAATTCAAAGAGGCTATGGAGGAAAAGCGCAGTCAGAGTGTAATCCCGAATCCAGGAATAAAAGGAGAACTGTCCATTGCCACAGGACTGCTTGCCTTTCCTTACATCAAGCGGATGGCGGAGGAACTCATGCAGGAATGTGTTGGTCTGCAGATCCATGTGTATCCCATTACCAATCGCTTTTTTGGAGAAAACATCACGGTATCCGGACTTCTCACAGGTCAGGACCTGGAGGCACAGCTGCGTGGAAAGCCTCTGGGAGAGCGGCTGCTTCTGCCTGAGAATGTGCTGCGAAGCGGCGAGGATGTTTTTCTGGATGATATGACTGTAGGAGAGTTGGAAAAAGCTTTACAAGTGCCCGTTAATATAGTAAAATCAAGCGGATGTGAGTTTGTACAGGCGATTCTGGAACAATAGGAGAAAGACGCCCGGACAGAAGGCCTGCGCGAAGAAAAGGCAGTAAATCATGCAAAGTAAGTGGGGCCGTGAAACGGAGGATAGAATGTCAGGAAGAGCAGCCAAGCCCATTGTTGCCGTGGTGGGGAGGCCCAATGTGGGAAAATCCACCCTGTTCAACGCGTTGGCAGGTGAAAATATATCGATTGTGAAGGACACTCCCGGCATCACAAGGGATCGGATCTATACGGATGTGAACTGGCTGGACCGGACCTTTACGCTGGTGGATACCGGCGGTATTGAACCGGACAGCAAGGACGTGATACTGTCCCAGATGCGGGCTCAGGCGGAGATCGCCATGGAGACGGCGGACGTTATTATCTTTCTTGTGGATGTGCGTCAGGGGTTGGTGGACGCTGATGCCAAGGTCGCAGACATGCTGCGCCGCTCCCATAAGCCCGTGGTGCTGGTAGTCAATAAGGTAGATAATTACGACAAATACATGGCGGATGTGTATGAGTTTTATAACCTTGGGATCGGGGATCCCCATCCCATATCCGCGGTGAACCGACTGGGACTGGGAGATATGCTGGAGGAGGTCGTGGCTCATTTCCCGGAGCAAGACGGAGAGGATGAGGAGGATGAACGGCCAAGGATTGCCATTGTGGGTAAGCCAAACGTGGGAAAATCTTCCCTGATCAACAAGCTGCTGGGGGAGAACAGGCTGATCGTGTCGGATATCGCAGGCACCACTAGGGACGCGGTGGATACGGAGGTCACATATAACGGCAGGGAGTATGTTTTTATCGACACGGCGGGACTGCGCCGGAAGAATAAGATAAAAGAGGATCTTGAAAAATATATGATCGTGCGCACCGTCAGCGCTGTGGAGAGGGCGGATATCGTTGTGCTTGTCATCGATGCGGTGGAGGGTGTCACGGAACAGGATGCCAAGATAGCGGGCATTGCACACGAGCGGGGAAAAGCAGTGATCATTGCCGTAAACAAATGGGATGCGGTGGAGAAGGATGACAAGACCATCTACCGGGTTACGGAAAAGGTGCGGAATGTCTTATCCTACATGCCTTATGCAGTGATTTTGTTTATTTCTGCAGTGACAGGCCAGAGACTGCCAAAACTTTTTGAGACCATCGATATGGTCAGTGAGAACCATGCCATGCGGGTGGCCACCGGCGTGCTCAACGAGATCATGGCGGAGGCAGTTGCCATGCAGCAGCCCCCTTCCGATAAGGGCAAACGGCTCCGGCTGTACTATATCACCCAGGTGTCCGTAAAGCCCCCCACCTTTGTGATTTTTGTGAATGACAAGGAATTGATGCATTTTTCCTACACCAGATATATTGAGAACCAGATCAGGGAGACCTTCGGCTTCCGGGGAACGCCTCTTCGGTTCATCATCAGAGAACGGAATGAAAAGGAGCAGTAGAACGGATGGAAAGGGTAATATGTTTACTGATTGGCTATGTGTTCGGGTTATTTCAGACGGCATACTTTTATGGGAAAGCCCATGGAATTGATATCCGGCAGCACGGCAGCGGCAATTCCGGCACCACCAACGCCCTGCGGGTACTGGGAACCAAAGCGGGACTGATCGTCCTTGCGGGAGACTGCCTGAAATGCATTATAGCGGTGGTGATCGTACGGCTGATCTTCGGAGAGAGCCATCCGGATACCATTTATCTGCTCTGCCTCTATACGGGAGCGGGAGCCATTCTGGGACACAATTTTCCGTTTTATATGAATTTCAAGGGCGGCAAGGGAATTGCTGCAACGGCGGGAATGATCCTGTCCTTTCACCCATATTTTATTATCATGGGGGTAGTGGTCTTCTTTGGGATTTTTCTGACCACCCACATGGTATCTCTGGGTTCGCTCATGGTGTATGCCGGTTTCATGATAGAAATGGTGATCTGCGGACAGCTGGGAGTATTCGGTGAACTGACACAGATGCAGCTGTATGAAATGTACGCCATTACTTTTTTTCTGATGGTCATGGCTTATTGGAGACACCGGGAGAATATTGTGCGGCTGATACACGGAAATGAGAGAAAGACTTATCTGTTAAAAAAGAATAAAGCGAATGTGGAAACCTCAGTGGCGGAGGCATCTGAGGAAGATGCAGATCAACCCAAATGACCTTATATTCTCTGTGTGATTCTGAAAATAAAGAATAGATAACAGCAATAAACAAACAAGAAAAGCAGTAAAGAAAAGGCAACAAAAAGAAAGCAGGAGAGAAATCTTCTGCAGAAAAGAGGAGTTATGGCAAAGGTAGGTATTCTCGGAGGCGGCAGCTGGGGAATTGCGCTGGCAGTGCTGCTCCATAAAAACGGACATGAAGTAACCTTGTGGTCGGCACTGGAAGCCGAGGTGGAGATGCTGCGGGTGAACAGGGAGCATAAACTGATGCCCGGCGTGATCCTTCCTGAGGATATTCTATGCACCGGTGATAACAGGATTGCTGTGGAGGGAAAGGACCTGTTGGTGATGGCAGTGGCCAGCTCCTTCACCAGAAGGACCGCTAACAGAATAAGCAGTTTGGTGGCGGAGGGACAGAAAATCCTGAACGTGGCAAAGGGAATTGAGGAGGGGACGCTGATGACCCTCTCTGAGATCATAGAGCAGGAGATACCCCAGGCGGATGTGGCTGTTATGTCGGGGCCTTCCCATGCGGAGGAGGTCGGCAGGGGAATCCCCACAACCATCGTGGTGGGTGCAAAGAGCAAGGCTACGGCGGAATATATCCAGAGCCTGTTTATGAATGAGGTGTTCCGGGTGTATGTAAGTCCTGATATCCTGGGTATGGAGCTGGGCGGCTCCTTAAAGAATGTGGTTGCGCTGGCGGCGGGCATTGCCGACGGACTGGGCTACGGTGACAACACAAAGGCGGCGCTGATCACCAGAGGCATCACAGAGATTGCAAGACTTGGAACCGCCATGGGTGGAAAATTTGAGACCTTCTGCGGGCTGACCGGTATCGGCGACCTGATCGTGACCTGTGCCAGCATGCACTCCAGAAACAGAAGAGCCGGTATTCTGATCGGCCAGGGAAAGACCTATGAGGAAGCCATGGATGAGGTACAGATGGTGGTAGAGGGTGTGTACTCTGCAAAAGCAGCCATGGCACTGGCGGAAAAGTATCACGTGCAGCTCCCCATTATTGAGCAGGTAAACAAAGTTCTGTTTGAGGGTAGGAGCGCAGAGCAGGCGGTGAAGGAATTGATGCTAAGGGATAAGAAAATCGAGGTGTCTGAGACACAGTGGTAAATAAGTAAATAAGTAAATAAGTAAATAAGTAAATAAGTAAATAAGTAAATA
>JAFLRN010000010.1:0-14398 GCA_022511385.1 Acetatifactor sp. | reverse complement strand
AAATAAGTAAATAAGTAAATAAGTAAATAAGTAAATAAGTAAATAAGTAAATAAGAAAGCCTGTCCGTGTTCACTTCAAGAAAACGGACGGGCTCTTATCTTACACAGATCATGGAAGCATTTTTGTAAAATGCAATGTGTAATGCTTTTAACTGCGGATTCCGGACACAATTTCTGCTGTGGTTTTTGGTCGGTTCATGGAATATAAATGAATATGCTGTACACCGTTTTCGTGCAGGTCCCGGATCTGGCGGATGGCATAATCCACGCCGGCCTTGCGCATTTCGTCAGGGTTGTCCCCATAGGTTGCGAGAATGTCCGCCATAGCCTTAGGCACGCTGGAGCCGGAGAGGGTGATGGAGGTACCAATCTGCTTTACCGATGTAATGGGCATAATTCCAGCGCAGATAGGAATGGTAATTCCCTTTCTTTCTGCCCTTTCCAGAAATGTGTAATAAAAATCATTGTCCAAAAACAGCTGGCTAATAAAATATTCTGCCCCTGCATCCTGTTTTTTCTTAAGGTTGCTCAAATCGGATTCCATGCTGAAGCACTCGTAATGTTTTTCCGGGTAGCATGCACCGGAAAGATGAAGATCCGTGTTTTCCTTCAAAAATGCCATCATATCACTGGCATGTTCAAAATCCCTTGCCGCATACTGTTCGTCGCTCATGTCCTTGGGACGGTCGCCGCGAAGCGCCAGTACATGGTTCACATTGTGGGCTTTCAGTTCCCGGTATACATCCAGAAGCTGTTCACGCTTACTGCCCACGCAGGTCATATGAGCCACTGCGTCGATATGCAGAGTATTTTGAATGTAGGAGGCAATTTCCACAGTCTTTCCAGCCCGGCTTCCGCCAGCACCATAAGTGACGCTGATATAGTCGGGTTTCAGCTGACCCAATGCGTCCAGTACCTCAAAAGCTTTTTCGAATTCCCCATCTTTTTTGGGAGGAAAAACCTCAAAGGAGAGAGATTTTTTGTTTTGTGTAAGATTTGTCATGATGAATTATATCCTTTCCCATATGTAATGTTAAGGCTTTGAGGTTACTTTTCATTGTCATGGCTAGGCTGGATTCAGTTAGGGGGGTGAAAAGTAACACTTTGAAGTGTGCCGGTCAAGCTTGGTAAATATAATAATTTCCTTGATTTTAAAACAGGAATATCGTAACATAAAAAGAAATGGATTTCAAGGGAAAGGTGTGTGAAGGATTATGGCTCAGCAAAGGATTCAGGAGCAGCAGTTACAGGAAACAACATTCCAGGGAACACAGGAATATGTAGCCAGTGAAGAGCTTATGGCCAGTGTAAATATTGCGATTGCTTTGAAGAAACCGCTCTTGATCAAAGGGGAGCCCGGCACGGGAAAGACCATGCTGGCGGAGGCAGTTGCCAGAGCCCTGGGAAAAAAGCTAATCATATGGAATATTAAATCTACCACAAAGGCCCAGGAGGGTCTGTATGTATACGATACCATCCAGCGGCTTTATGATGGCCAGTTCGGCGAGGAGGGTGTGAACGATATTGCCCGGTATATTAAGCTTGGTAAGCTGGGAGAGGCTTTTGACAGCGACGAGCAGGTGGTGCTTTTGATCGATGAGATCGATAAGGCGGATCTGGAGTTTCCAAACGACCTGCTCTGGGAGCTGGATCAGATGGAGTTTTATATCAATGAGACAAAGCGGACGGTGAAGGCTAAGCAGCGTCCTATCGTGATCATTACGTCCAACGCGGAGAAGGAGCTGCCGGATGCGTTTCTGCGCCGGTGCATTTTCCACTATATTGATTTCCCTACGCCGGAGCTGATGGAGGAGATCGTGCGAGTGCATTTTCCGAATGTGGAGGACAACCTGTTGAAGAATGCCATGGAGGTGTTCTACAATATCAGGGCTATCAGGGATATTCGGAAAAAGCCCAGCACTTCGGAGTTGATTGATTGGGTGAATGCGTTGCAGGTTGGAGGGATTTCTGCGGATACCATCAGGGCTAAGCTGCCGTTTGTAGGTGTGGTGGTGAAGAAAGATGAAGATTTAGAGCTGGTGAAGCATGAAACAAACTTATGATTTGATTTGCAGCGCACGATGCCTGTTGCTTGAAAATAATATGTTTATACATTACATGACAAACAGGAAATTATTGTTTAAATACGATGGAAAGAAGGAATATGATTAAGCATATTTTAATATTAGGTGCAAGTGGAACCGTTGGCGCTGCAGTATTTAAACAGCTTTCTTGCGACGAGAATTTGAGAACTGTTGGTACCTTTTTTTCAGCCATGCAGGAAGATAATTTCCACTTAATGCGTTTTTCGGTTGAATATCCTAATGATGTTTCTTCCCTTTTAAAACAGGTTCATCCTGATATTGTTATATCTTCTCTTCGTGGGGACTTTGAAAAACAGTTAATTACTCACGAGTATGTAGCAAAATATTTAATGGCTAACAATGGAAGATTGATATATCTCTCTACTGCGAATGTATATGATAGCAGTTGGGATCAGCCGCATTATGAAGATGATGCTCGAAACTCAAATAGTGATTATGGGCAGTTTAAAATACAGTGTGAGGATTTATTACGAAATCGGATGGGCAACCGGGTAATACTGCTCAGGCTCCCTTTTGTCTGGGGAAGAAGTTCACCGAGACTTCAAGAAGTGAAGGCCGGATGTAAAAACGGGCAGCTGAGAGTTTATACTGATTTTTTTAGCAATCATGTATCAGATGTACAAATTGCTCAAATGATTCATTGGATAATCAGAGAGAATAAGGATGGGAGCTTCCATGTTGGAACTTCGGATGTGATAAGCTACCAGTACTTTATAGAACAGTTGATTGCAGCAATGGGTGTGAAACAGCCTGAGTTTATATTTCAGAATAATCCGGGGGTGATGGCAGTATTAAGCAACCGAAATGATATACCTAATAGGTTAATGTGGGACAGCAAAGAGTTAATTCAATATCTTTGCAGCAATAGCAGACAGTTGGCATCATTTTGATAATCTGATATAATAACATGTTTTAATATATCATTGATATATGCTTGCAAAAATAAATAAATGTTAAAGCGCAATACGTTTACTATGGATAGAAAGGATGTTCATGTTTACAAAGTTTTTTACTGCTCTTCGTGAGAAAGGTCTGCGGGTGACATTAGGGGAGTTTCTGACATTACAGGATGCCCTAGATCAAGGGCTGTGCGGCAGTTCCCTGACGCAATTTTACTATGTGGCTCGTATGATCCTGGTGAAGAGCGAGACGGATTTTGATAAATTTGATATGGCTTTTGAGGAGTGTTTTAAGCCGGCGCAGCGGGAGACCGAGGTGGGTAAGGAGATGCTTCGGTGGCTGGATAAGTCGGATATGATGGAGTTGGCTCATGAGGAGGCACGGAGTCATCTGAACCAGACGGAGGACCTCCAGATCGACAAGGAGGATGTGGAGGAGACCTTCAAGCAACGGCTGAAGGACCAAAACGAGGAGCACAACGGCGGCAGTTTCTGGATTGGGACTATGGGAAAGACCTCCTTTGGAAATATGGGTGGTAATGTGGGCGGTGTTCGCGTGGGAGGCCAGACGGGGTATCAGTCGGCATTTTCCGTAGTGGGTGCCAGGAAATACAGGGACTTTAGAGATGACAGAGTACTGGATAACCGGCAGTTTCAGATGGCCTTTCGGAAGCTGCGGCAATTTTCCAGCAGGCTGGATATTCCGGAGACGGAGCTTGACATCAATGGTACTGTGGATAAGACCTGCAACAACGGCGGTTGTCTCCAGATTGTCATGCAGAAGCCGCGGAAGAATGCGGTGAAGCTTTTACTGCTCATGGACTCCGGCGGCACCATGATTCCCTTCAGCAGCCTGTTGAACGATTTATTTCAGGCCATACACAAGTCCAATCATTATAAGGATGTAAAGACCTATTATTTTCACAACTGTATTTACAGTAAGCTGTACAAGACCCCGGAGTGCGAGAACGGCGACTGGGTGGATACGGAGTGGATGTTCCGCAATGTGGACAGCGATTATAAGGTGATCATTGTGGGTGATGCGGCAATGGCACCGGAGGAGCTCTACTCCGACACCGGTAACTACCGGGGACCCAACGGCGGTCTGTCCGGTTACGAGTGGCTGAAGCTTGTGAAAAAGAAGTATAAGAAGGTAGTCTGGCTGAATCCTAAGATGGCCCCGGGCCGTGCACCTTGGAGAGAAGCGGAAACAGCGGTGAAGGAGCTGTTTCCCATGTATAAGCTTACTGTTGACGGGCTTAATCAGGCTATGACGAAACTGATGGTCAATAAATAATTTTTGATGGTTAATAAATAATTTTTGCCTGTTGACAATCCCCAAAACAGTTTGTATAATGGTTAATCATATATCAGAGAACGCGATGATGAGAAGAAGTACCTTTGTCTACAGGCTGACAGAGAGCTGCCGGGTGGTGAGAGGCGCAAGAAGGACAAGGAGAAATACATCTCGGAGCAGCAGACCAAAATGTGATATCTTCCGCGGAGATACACACAGAGTAGGCTCTGCCGGTGGCACCGATATCTGCCGGGGTATTGTTGGATACCTGCTGAGCCGCAGGGCGCGAGCCATGCGGGAATTAAGGTGGTAACGCGAGTAAAGCTCGTCCTTAGAGATAAGGACGGGTTTTTTTATTTCTCTGAAAAAGGCTGCTATTCATATGCGGGTCATACGAAGCAGCATTAGTTACTGGTCATGAATGAAAAGGAAAGAAAAGAGAAGGAAAGAAAAGAGAAGGAAAGAAAAGGAGAAAACGGAAATGACAGTATTTGAGGAATTGAAAGAGAGAGGGCTGCTGGCGCAGCTCACCGACGAGGAAGAGATTAAGGAACTGATCAACAACGGCAAGGCTACCTTCTACATCGGCTTTGACCCCACCGCAGACAGCCTGCATGTTGGTCACTTTATGGCGCTGTGCCTGATGAAGCGCCTGCAGATGGCGGGAAACCGCCCCATTGCATTGATCGGCGGCGGCACAGGCATGATCGGCGATCCCTCCGGCAGAAGCGACCTGCGTACCATGATGACCACGGAGATGATCGATCATAACTGCGAGTGCTTTAAGAAGCAGATGAGCCGATTCATCGAGTTCGGTGAAGGAAAGGCCATGATGGTGAACAATGCGGACTGGCTGCGGGACTTGAATTACATTGAGTTCATCCGTGACATCGGCGTTCATTTTTCCGTAAACCGCATGCTGACGGCGGAATGCTACAAGCAGCGCATGGAGAAGGGCTTAAGCTTCCTGGAGTTCAACTACATGATCATGCAGAGCTATGACTTTATGATGTTATACGAGAAGTACGGCTGTAACATGCAGTTCGGCGGCGACGACCAGTGGAGCAATATGCTGGGCGGCACGGAGCTGATCCGCAGAAAGCTGGGCAAGGACGCATACGCTATGACCATCACACTGCTCTTAAACTCCGAGGGTAACAAGATGGGAAAGACCCAGAAGGGCGCTGTGTGGCTTGATCCGGAAAAGACTTCTCCCTACGAGTTCTACCAGTACTGGAGAAATGTGGCGGACGCGGATGTGATCAAGTGTATGAAGATGTTGACATTCCTTCCTTTGGAGCAGATCAAGGAGATGGAAGCCTGGGAGGGCAGCCAGCTGAACAAGGCAAAGGAAATCCTGGCTTACGAGCTGACCCAGCTGGTTCATGGCACAGAAGAAGCCGACAAAGCTCAGGAGAGCGCAAGAGCATTGTTTGCAGGCGGCGGAAACGCAGCGGATATGCCCACCTGTGAGCTGGAGGAGGCTGATTTCCAGGACGGTAAGATCGATATCCTGGCAGTGCTGGTGAAAGCCGGACTCACCGCTTCCCGTTCCGAGGCTAGGCGCGCTGTGGAGCAGGGCGGTGTGATGGTGGATAATGAGAAAGTGACTGATATTAAGGCTGTTTATGAGCCTGCTCAGTTTGCCGGCGAAGGTATTGTTGTAAAGCGCGGAAAGAAGAGTTTCAAGAGGGTTATATTGAAATAAATGAACGGTAAGGTGCTGGTGGCAGCATCCGCAACAAGGCCTTCCAGGATGAGACGAAGGCAGCTAACGGCGGACGTGTCCCCTAAAAATGCTTGACAATCAATTAGGGGGGATAATATAAGTTGACTTATAACAAACATGAAAGTTAGGAGAGAATGACTATGGAGGAACATGAATCTGAAAAATTTGAAAAATATGGAAGTTTTTTCTATCTGTTGTTACTTGGAGTCGGCGTGGTTCTGCCTTTTGTGATTGCCTTTGCGACATGTATTCCCAGTGGAGAGATCCGTTTGGATGTTCTTTTGCCGATGACTCTGGTTTGGGCGTTTATGGCATGGATATTCATCGTTTCACTGCTTGGGTACGGCAAGTTGACCACTGTTTTTATGAAGCGCAAAGCTAAGGAAATTGATTCCCTTCCCTATTGCTTTAACAGCTCTTTCCAGAGCAGGAGCGGCATCCTGTACATTGATGTGGAAGGTGGAATGATCGGATTTATTTCTTCTTACAATCCCATGAAGATCCAGATCTTCAACGCGGCCCGCATCACCAAGGCAGAGACGATTGCCTCGGGTGCAACCGGTATCAGATTTGTTTTTTACCTGGACGGAACAAAGATCACCATGCCCACTCTGATCACCAACAGGATAGTCAGCACTACCTCAGGGATCGGCGCAGAGGCTGTATCTAAGGCAGATACATATGTTGAACTTTTGCTGGCTGCCAAACGTCAGGCGGAGGCGAAATAAGAATGAGTTTTACTTATTATCTTCCCTTCATTATTTTCGCGGTGGTCGTAATTGCTGCGATTATCTGGGGAGCTGATATTGTCAGGGATGTTCTCCGGGCAAAACGAGGAGAGATCACTTGCATATCCTGCAAGGCGGCGGTTCCTAAGAGTTCTCAAAGAGAATATCTTTTTCTGATTCCGGTTTCTTTTAGTGACCAGTATGACAATCCTGAGAGCTATTTGCGCAGTCATATGAAGCCGATTATGGGTAAAGATCAGATTCCTACAGGGCAGCGCGCCTGTAAGGCAGAGGTTTACAGATGTCCGCAATGTGGTAAGGATCAGGTAGGGATTATAGATTTTCTTCAGGTTCGCGGAGAAGAGTATACCAGGGGAAGCTATGTGTTCGCTTATGAATCATTTCGCACGCTGCTGGAGGCCTGGGAAAACCAATTTTGATTTTGATATGTGGGTAATGAGTCAATATGAAGGTAAAGATTGAAAAGATATTAGATTACGCAGCCGTCATTATAGCGATTTTCATCGGTATTTTTGTAGTAATAAATCTTCCCGTCGAACCGATCCTGAAGGGAAAGCAGGAGCCGGTGACTATAGC
This sequence comes from Acetatifactor sp., assembly GCA_022511385.1. Lineage (GTDB taxonomy): Bacteria > Bacillota > Clostridia > Lachnospirales > Lachnospiraceae > Acetatifactor. The sequence continues at coordinate 7,043 of JAFLRN010000010.1, read as the reverse complement.
AATGACGGAAAAAGGGCTTCCGGAGGATTATATTGGAAAGCCTGCAGATGATGATATCCCCAGAATCGAGGATGCTGAAACATGGGAAGATCTCTGGCAGACCCGATATGTGACAATTGAACCGATTGGAATCGTATCTACCGGATATGGCAGCCGCCATCCCTGGGTCGATGCTTATACCAGGGCCGGCAGGCGGGGTGGTACCAGAAGACGCCCCGATGTCAGACTTACGGCGTTTGATGTTTTGGACGAATACGGAGAGTATTATTTGTTGCAGCTTCCCGATGAATCCTATATCCTTGCACAGTTATCGACGAGTGATGCCAGAAAGATCAAGGCAGGGAAGGAAATTACCCTTCCGGTTGGAAGAAAAGCGCCTGTGAGTATGCAGATCCTGCCTTATATTGAGGATTTATGCGAAGAGTATGATGTTGATACAAGCGGTGTATTTTACTGTATCGATGATGCCTGGAATGAAGGACACAGTTTCGTGATTCTATTGGTGCGTATCGGTATCATTGCCATCACAGTTATTGTTATGAGTGTTATCCTGATCACTCTGATTGAAAAGTTCCTGAAGAAAAAGGAACCGGAAGAGGTACAATGACCCAGTCATAGCCTTGAGACCTCCTACATATACATATAACAGTATATGCAGGAGGTTTTTCTATGGAAAATTTTGCTTTAAATACCTATGACCTGTACAACGATATCAAGCACCGTACTGGGGGAGAGATATACATAGGAGTGCTGGGCCCGGTGCGCACCGGCAAATCCACTTTTATCAAGCGTTTCATGGAGGAGCTTGTGCTTCCCTACATGGAGGATGAGCATGCAAAGGTAAGGGCCCAGGATGAACTGCCCCAGAGCGCAGGTGGGAAGACCATCACCACAACGGAGCCAAAGTTCATTCCCAACGAAGCGGCAAAGGTGACTCTGAATGGCGACGTGGACGTATCCGTACGCCTCATCGACTGTGTGGGCTATATGGTGGACGGTGCTGCCGGGCACATGGAGGAGGATGTGGAGCGGATGGTGAACACGCCATGGTTCGACTATGAAATCCCCTTTACCCAGGCGGCGGAGCTTGGCACTGACAAGGTGATGAATGATCATTCCACCATCGGCCTTGTCATCACTACGGACGGCAGCTTCGGCGAGATACCCCGGACAAATTACCTGGAGGCGGAGGAGAAGACCATCACTGCCTTAAAAAAACTCCACAAGCCCTTCCTGGTGCTGGTGAACAGCCAGAAGCCATATTCGGAGGATGCCAAAAACACGGCGGCGGAAATCGGAGAGAAATACGGCGTATCGGCCGTTACGGTAAACTGCGAGCAGCTGAAGAAGGATGATATCAATATGCTGCTGGAGAATGTGTTGTATGAATTTCCGATTGCATCCATGGAATTTTATATGCCAAAGTGGGTGGAGATGCTTCCCGGCGACAACCGCATGAAGCAGGATATCATTGCAGGTGTCAAGGCGTTAATGAAGGATTACAGCACCATCCGCGATGTGCTGGAGAAGCCGGTGGGACTTGAGAGTGAGTACATAAAACGCTGCAAGACGGATGCAGTCAGCCTTTCCGACGGTGTGATCCGCATTATGCTGGACGTGGAAGAAGCTTATTATTATGAGATGCTGACAGAGATGGTGGGAGAGCCCATCCGGGATGAGTACCAGCTCATCAACAAACTGAAGAGTTTTGCTGCCATGAAGCATGAGTATTCCAAGGTCCTGGATGCAGTAAACATGGTGCGCATCAAGGGCTATGGCGTTGTGACTCCTGACAAGGACGAAATCGTTCTTGAGAAACCGGAGCTCATCAAGCACGGCAACAAGTACGGAGTGAAGATTAGAGCCTCAAGTCCCTCCATTCATATGATCCGGGCCAATATAGAGACCGAGATCGCTCCCATTGTGGGCTCCCAGCAGCAGGCCGACGATCTCATTACCTACATCAATCAGACAGACTCCGAAAAAGGCATCTGGGATACCAATATCTTCGGAAAGACAGTGGAACAGCTGGTAAATGACGGAATTACTGCAAAAGTGGCCGTAATAGGAGAGGAAAGCCAGCTGAAGTTGCAAGATACTATGCAAAAGATTGTAAATGATAGTAATGGCGGAATGGTGTGTATAATCATATAACGCTTACGTAAAGCCATGCAAAAAGACGGAGGCCTCGGGCGCGTGGGAGCTTGCTCACAAAGCGCATGAGGTCTCCGGCTTTTTATAGGGCGCACGCCCGACATGAATAATCCGGCGGCCCCAACCCACACTAGAATCATAAACTAATATCCCGCCGGATTATGAATGGCATGGCTGTAACTCGCAAAGCAACCCTTTCCCTCAGATTTTCTCTCCCTCCAGGATTCGCCACACAAAAACCAAACTCATCCCCATAATACCAAAACGACAAAACAAATCACGATTACCACACAAAGCAAACCGAAAAGTAATTGACAATGCCCAAAACGCAAGATAAACTGAAAGTGAGATTTTTATCCAGTTTTACAGAAGGGATATAATGCCATGAACGAAGTATATCAGAAGCTTATCAATTGCCTTGATTGTGTCAGGAAAAAGACGGATTTCATCCCCAAGGCAGCCATAGTGCTGGGTTCCGGTCTGGGAGATTACGCGGAAAGCATCAAAATTGAATGCGAGGTTCCCTATGGTGAGATTGAAGGCTTTCCTGTTTCAACCGTTCCGGGACATGCCGGAAAATTTATCTTTGGCTATATCGAAAACGTACCTGTGGTCTGCATGAAAGGCCGCGTCCATTATTACGAGGGATATCCCATAAGCGATGTTGTGCTGCCAGTAAGGCTGATGCACCTTCTGGGAGCGGAAATCTTGTTCCTGACCAACGCTGCAGGCGGTGTGAATACCTCCTTCCACGCAGGGGATCTGATGTTGATCAGGGACCATATTTCAGCATTTGCCCCCAACCCTTTAATCGGTCCTAACATCGATGAGCTTGGCACCCGTTTCCCGGATATGAGCGCCGTATACGATAAGGATCTGCAGAATGTGATACGCAAAGCGGCAAAGGCTAACCATATTTATCTGCAGGAGGGTGTTTACGCCCAGCTGACAGGCCCTTCCTATGAATCGCCTGCAGATATACGCATGCTGCGCGTGCTGGGCTGTGACGCCGTGGGCATGAGCACTGTAGTGGAGGCCATTGCGGCAAATCATATGGGAATGAGAATCTGCGGTATCTCCTGCATCAGCAATCTGGCGGCAGGGATGACGGCAAATCCCCTGAATCACAAGGAGGTGCAGGAAGCTGCGGACATGGCGGCCCCCAACTTTAAAAAGCTGGTGACGGAGTCTGTCAGAGGAATGTTCTGAGAGAGCTGAGAAGGTGTAAATTAGAGGATTTTGATTAGTGAATGAAAGTAAGTGAATGAAATAGATGAATGAAAAAAGAGAATATAAAAAGGAAATAAAAAAGAGAATGAAAATAAGTGGACGGAAATAAGAGGATGGAAGCTCATGAAAAGAACACTGATACAAATGGCGCTGAATGCCCGTGAGAGCGCCTATGCCCCCTATTCCCATTATCAGGTGGGAGCGGCGCTGTTCACAGATGACGGAGAGATCGTCACCGGCTGCAATGTGGAAAATGCTACCTATGGGGCTACATGCTGTGCTGAACGGACCGCTGTTTTCAAGGCGGTGAGTGAGGGAAAGAAACATTTCCAGTCCATTGCCATTGTGGGTGGCATGGAGGGCCGGGAACCAGAGGATTACGCATATCCCTGCGGTATCTGCAGACAGGTGCTGAGTGAGTTTGCGGCCCGGGATGACCTGACAGTGATTGTTGCAAAGAGCTGTGATGACTATAAGGAGTATTCCTTAAGCGAGCTTTTGCCCTGCAGTTTTGGAGGTGATTCTATCAAATGAATATCAGACTGTACAATGCGCGGATCCTGACTATGGAGAAGGACAGGCCAGTGTTTTTCGGTGAAGTATGGATCAAAAATGAAAAGATAGCTTATGTGGGAGAGAAGAAAGAACTGGATCGGGAGCTTGGCCAGGATTTTCCCAGAATTTCCTGGGATCTGGAGATTGACTGTAAGGACAACCTTCTGATGCCGGGGTTCAAGAACGCTCACACCCATTCGTCAATGGTCTTTCTCAGATCGTATGCGGACGATGTGCCCCTGCAGAAATGGCTGAATGAAAAGGTATTTCCCCTGGAGGCAAAGCTTAAGGGAGAGGATATCTATCATCTGACCCGGCTGGCGGTACTGGAGTATCTGACCTCTGGCATCACCTCCATTTTTGAGATGTATCTGACACCGGATACCATTGCCCAGGCATGTCTGGATATGGGTATGCGCTGTGTGCTGACCAGCGGGCTAAACGATTTTACTTCCTCCATTGAACAGACGGAAGAGGAATATTTAAAGTGGAACAAGAAGAATTCCCTGATCAGCTATCAGCTTGGGTTTCACGCGGAATACACCTGTTCCAAAGATCTGCTCTACAGGCTGGCGCAGCTGTCCCACAAGTACCGGGCTCCGGTGTATACCCACTTGTCTGAGACAAAGCGTGAGGTGGAAGATTGCCGTGAGAGATACGGCATGACGCCGGCAGTATTCCTGGACAGCATGGGACTCTTTGAATTTGGCGGCGGCGGATATCACTGTATACACATGACGGAGGCGGACATGGATGTGTTCCGCAGACGCAGGCTCTATGCCATTACCAATCCAGCATCCAACATGAAGCTTGCCAGCGGTATGGCACCTGTGGCGGAGTTTGAGAGAAAGCGGATTCCCGTTGCCATCGGCACTGACGGTGCCGCCAGCAACAACTGTCTGGACATGTTCAGGGAAATGTTCCTTGTGACGGGTTTGAGCAAACTGAAGGAAAACGATGCCGCCAGCATGGATGCCAGACAGGTGCTGAATATGGCCACGGTCCAGGGAGCAAAGGCTATGCGGCTGTCCAAGGCCGATGTGCTGGCAAAGGGGAAATATGCGGATATGATTCTCATCGACCTGCATCAACCCAACATGCAGCCCATCCACAATATCCCAAAGAATATCGTGTACAGCGGCAGCAAGGCCAACGTGGCCATGACTATGATAAACGGCAGGATTCTTTATCGGAATGGGCAGTTTAACGTGGGAGAGAGCCCAGAGCGCATCTATGCCGAGTGTGACAGGATTGTACGGCGCCTGACTGATTAATGTATTACATCAGAATGGCGTCTGACAATATATTAAATTCTCTCATAACATTTTAACGGAAGGAGAAAAACAATGTTAGAGAAACTCTTCAAACTGAAGGAAAACAAAACCAATGTGAGAACTGAGCTCGTTGCAGGTCTCACAACATTCATGACGATGGCTTACATCATCGCCCTGAATCCAAATCTGCTGACCGGCTTTGATGTGGGCAGCCCTCTCTGGAACGGCGTATTTATGGCGACCTGTATTGCGTCCGCCATTGGTATGTTCGTGATGGCCTTTGCGGCAAACAAGCCTTTTGCAATGGCTCCCGGCATGGGGCTAAACAGCTTCTTTGCCGTTGTGGTAGCAAATATCATGGTTCTTATCAAAACGGACGATTATGTGGTGGCCTTCCAGGCGGCACTGTGCATCATTCTGATCGAGGGTATCGTGTTCATTATCCTCTCCGTGCTGAACGTGCGTGAGAAGATCGTAGATGCCATTCCTCTGGGCGTGCGTCTGGGAATCGCTCCCGCCATTGGCATGATGCTGATGAATATCGGTCTGGGCTCCAATGCCGGCGTGTATTCCGAGACTGGCGGACCTTTCTATGTAATGGGCAACTTCTTCGGTTCCCTGACAGCAGGTCTGGCGAAGGACACCATGGGATCAGGCTATTCCGCCATGGTGCTTACGGTTGCCACCATGTTTATCGGCTTGTTTGTGATCGTGATCCTTGCTAAAAAGGGTGTAAAGGCGGCAGTTCTTTTAGGTATGCTGGCAGCCAGTGTGATCAACTGGGCAGGACAGGCAATCTTCCTGAAAACAAATCCCTTTGAAGCACTGACAACTTCATCCTTTGTGCCTCCTGTAAAGGATATGGCGGAGACAACACTGTTCAAGTTCAACTTCAGCGGCTTTGCCCAGATAGGCTGGTTTACCGTTGTGACTCTGGTCGTTACCTTCTGCATCATCGACATGTTTGACACCATCGGAACCCTGGTTGGTACCGCAAGCCGTGCGGGCATGCTGGACAAGGACGGCAAGATGCCTAAGATGAAGGAGGCGCTGCTCGCTGATGCAGTCGGCACAGTAGTCGGGTCCGCCACCGGTACCTCCACAGTCACCACCTTCGTGGAGTCCGCATCTGGCGTAGAGGCAGGCGGACGCACCGGCCTGACCGCTCTGACCACCGGTATTATCTTCCTGCTCTGCACATTCATTTCACCGATTGCTGCCGTGATACCTGCAGCTGCAACCTCATCAGCGCTGATCTACGTGGGCGTCCTGATGATCACCGGCCTCAAGAATGTGAACTTTGATGATCTCAGCGAAACCGTACCTGTGGCCCTGATGCTCATCGCAATGCCCGTGTCCGGCTCCATCGGACATGCTATCGGCATCGGCCTGATCGCCTACACTGTGATCAAGCTGTTCACCGGCAAGGCAAAAGATATATCCGTGCTGACCTACATTCTGTCCCTGATCTTCCTTGTGAAGTTCTTCCTGGTAGCATAAGTACCTTAGTACGGGTAAAATACAGCACAGATTGTTTGTTGTTTTTTGTGTTGCTAGCTACTTATATTGCAAATATTTGTAAGTGTTTGTAACAATCTATAAGTATTTATTAATTGTGAAAATGTTTCATAACTTGTAATCATATGTGAGTAACAGGCATCGTGTGGTGGGTGTACTCTAATCAAACCATTGAAAGGCGCCGCTTATGCGGACATGCCCGCTTTAGTGGGCAGGAAATCCACTGCCTACGTAGACTAAGGTGTGATACCCTTTCACACCTTAGTCGAAGTTGGCAGTTATGTTCAGAGGGTGAACAAGTTCACCCGAGCG
>JAFLRN010000001.1:101422-114252 GCA_022511385.1 Acetatifactor sp. | reverse complement strand
AACGCATGGCAGCAGCTCCGTCTCCGTCCATGGAGCCGAAGTTTCCGTGACCGTCTACAAGGGGATAGCGGATGGACCAGTCCTGTGCCATATTTACTAACGCACCGTAAATTGAGCTATCGCCATGGGGGTGATATTTACCCATGGTGTCACCTACAATACGGGCACTTTTACGGTGAGGCTTGTCAGGCCCATTATTCAGTTCCACCATGGAATAGAGCACACGACGCTGAACAGGCTTCAAACCATCTCTCACGTCAGGGAGCGCTCTGGATGCGATAACGCTCATGGCGTAATCAATGTAAAAGGTTTCCATCCGTTCCTTCAGATCCACTTCCTGAACCTTATCAAACTCAGGGACCTTATCAAAAATATCGTCGTTCATTTTACCTCACAATCTGCTATAATAGTGCCATAACATAAACTATATCTGTTTTACAATAACGGTTCCTATAACACTTACATCATAGACTGTTGATATCAAGATTCTTCACATATTTTGCGTTTTCTACAATAAAATCACGTCTCGGCTCAACCTTGTCTCCCATTAGGGTAGTAAATGTAAGATCGAGTTCTGACTCCATCTCTTTGTCATAATTTACCCGAAGCAATATTCTGCGCTCAGGATCCATGGTGGTTTCCCAAAGCTGATCCGCGTCCATTTCTCCAAGACCCTTGTATCGCTGAATCTTATTATTCTGGTCCCTGCCTACTTCAAGAAGAATTTTATCCAGCTCTTCATCGCTGTATGCATACCATATCTTCTTGTTCTTCTCAAGTTTATACAAAGGAGGCTTCGCCAGGTAAACATGACCCTCCTTAATAAGATCCGGCATAAACCGATAAATAAAGGTCAAAAGCAGAGTACTGATATGAGCGCCATCCACGTCCGCATCCGTCATCAGGATAATTTTGTCATAACGCAGCTTCGTGATATCAAAATCCTCGTGAATTCCTGTACCGAAGGCCGTGATCATGGCTTTGATCTCCGCATTGGCATAAATCTTGTCAAGCCGGGCCTTTTCCACATTCAAAATTTTTCCACGCAGAGGAAGGATGGCCTGAGTAGCCCTGGAACGGGCAGTTTTTGCGCTGCCGCCTGCGGAATCTCCCTCAACAATATAAATCTCACAATTCTTGGAATCTCTGTCGGAGCAGTCCGCCAGTTTTCCGGGAAGAGATAATCCTTCCAGAGCAGTCTTTCTCCTGGTCAGATCCCTCGCCTTTCTTGCGGCTTCTCTGGCTCGTTGAGCTAAAATGGATTTTTCACAGATGGACTTTGCCACCGTGGGATTCATCTCCAGGAAAATAGTAAGCTGTTCAGTGACAATACTGTCCACAGCGCCCCTTGCCTCACTGTTGCCCAACTTCTGTTTTGTCTGGCCTTCAAACTGAGGATCTTCTATCTTCACACTGACAATAGCTGTCAATCCCTCTCTGATATCTTCACCTGAAAGATTTGGTTCGTTTTCCTTCAAAAGCTTTGCATTTCTTGCATAGTCATTAAAAGTTTTGGTAATAGCATTACGGAATCCCATCAGATGGGTACCGCCCTCCGGAGTGTTGATATTGTTTACAAAACTGAAGACGCTTTCATTGTAAGAATCATTGTGCTGAAAGGCAACCTCAACATAAACATTATTCTTTTCACCCTCAAAATAAAGGATATTTTCATAGAGGGGAGTTTTGCTTTTATTCAGGTAAGCAACAAACTGTTTAATGCCGCCTTCATAATAGAATTCCAGCATTTTCGGCTTTTTCTCTACAGGTGCAGAAGATACAGCTTCTGTTTCATTTTTATCTGCTTCAGCCCGCATCAACAGTTCGTTAATCTGTTGATTTTCGTTATTGGCAACAATAACCTCCTCTTTTCTCTCATCCTTCAAAATAATCCGAAGACCCTTGGTCAAAAAGGCCATCTCTCTGAGCCTTCTCTTTAACACATCAAATTCAAAGACAGTGGTTTCCGTAAAGATGGTGTCATCCGGCAGGAAAGTAACCTTTGTACCAGTTTTTTCCATATCACAGGTTCCGATTTCCTTCAAAGGATAACATACATGACCCCGTTCGTAACGCTGTTTGTAAATCTTACCGTCCTGATAGATTTCAACTTCCAGCCAGTTTGACAGAGCGTTTACAACGGATGCGCCCACACCGTGAAGGCCGCCTGATACTTTGTATCCCCCACCGCCAAATTTACCGCCGGCATGAAGAATGGTAAACACTACTTCCACAGCGGGTATTCCTGCTTTGTGATTGATTCCTACGGGAATTCCACGGCCATTGTCGACGACAGTGACGGAATTTCCCTCATTGATGGTGACTTCTATGGTATCACAAAAGCCGGCAAGAGCCTCATCCACTGAATTGTCAACAATTTCATAGACAAGATGGTGGAGGCCTCTGCTGGCTGTGGTTCCAATATACATTCCGGGACGTTTTCTGACAGCTTCAAGACCCTCCAAAATCTGGATTTCGTCAGCGCCATATTCATGGTCCACAGCAGTGTTGTTCATGGTTTCTTCACTCATTCTATCCTCTTTCTGCCGCGAAGCGGCTGATTTTCACACGTTGAATTCATGCATCAAATTTTCGCTTCTTTTTCTTCACTACTCATACAAGTTACAGTTCCTTCTGAAACTTGAAAAACCTTATTTATTTCAAATCTGTTATTCACAAATTCTTCCAAACCCGTGCAGGTGATAATGGTCTGTATCTCACCAATACTGTTCAGAAGATAATTTTGTCTGTTGGAATCCAATTCCGATAATACATCATCCAGTAATAAAACAGGAGTATCCTTGGCAATTTTTTTTACCAGTTCTATTTCCGAAAGCTTTAAAGATAAAGCCGCCGTGCGCTGCTGACCCTGGGAACCGTATTTTCTGATATCGATATCTCCCACAAGAAAAGAAAAATCATCTCTGTGAGGACCTACTGATGTCATTTTTGCTTTGATATCTCTGTCCTGACTGAATCTAAGCTTTTTTTCAAATTCATCAATATCCACATCCGGCTCATATTTGATCAAAAGCTCTTCTTTTCCGCCGGAAAGTTTTTTATGTATCTCATGGATGATCTCATTCAGCTGATTTACAAACAATCTGCGACGCTCTATTACCTTACTGCCAAAAGACACAAGCTGCATATCCCAGATATTAAGAGTTTCTTTTAAATCTGGGTTCATATACATATCCTTTAAGAGCTTATTTCTTTGATTTATGATCTTATTATAATGATTTAGATTATACAGATAAAAGCTGTCCAATTGACAAAGCTCCATATCTACAAATCTTCTTCTCTCTGAGGGTCCGTTTTTAATGATTCCAAGATCCTCCGGAGAGAAAAAAACAACATTACACAATCCCAGTAAATCGGCGGCCTTTTTTATTTTTTGGCCGTCGATTGCAATGCCTTTTGACTTATTCTTTCTCAGATGCATGTCAACTCTTGTTACAACATCCTCTTTTTCCAAATAAGTACGAATATGGGCTTCTTCTTTATCAAAATTGATTATTTCTCTATCCTTGCTTCCCCTGTGTGATTTTGTGGTAGCTGCCACAAAGATAGCTTCCAGGATATTTGTCTTTCCCTGGGCATTGTCTCCGTAAAGAATATTTGTGCCCCTGTCAAACTGCATGGTAAGAGATTCATAATTTCTGTAATCCGCCAATTCTATTGACTTGATAACCATGTTTTATACCGTCTTTATGTTGTTAGCATTTTATTTAATATAGAATTTACTTTATTACGATAGTCTCTCCATTAAATTCAATCACATCTCCAGCTTTTAATTTCTTTCCTCGCTGGATTTCAATTTGGCCATTTACCTTCACAAGTCCATCCTGAATGGCAAATTTTGCATCTACCCCTGACTCTGCCAGCCCAGCAGCTTTAAGCGCCTGTCCAAGCTTAATAAAATCCTCTCTCAAATGAATTGTCTGCATTTTTATACTCCTAGCTGACAGTGGTAAAGTTCACAGGAAGGATCAGGTAAATATAGCTTTCCTCAGGGTTTTTGATGAAGCAGGGAGCTTTCGGATTCACCATATACAATTCAACTTCCTCATCATCTATGACCCGAAGAGCATCAATCAGGAATTTAGGATTAAATCCGATCATCAGATCCTTACCCTGCTTCTCAATGTCGATATCCTCATTCATGCTGCCAAGGATAGAATTGATCTTTAATTCCATGCTGCCATCCAAAATATTGATGATGATGGGCTTTTTGTCACCTTCCTTCACCAATAGAGTAGCTCTGTCAATACAATTCAAAAATTCCTTTTTGTTTATTTTGACTTTTGTCTCATAATCGCTGGAAAGCATCTGGTCAATCTTGAAATACTCACCTTCAATCAACCTTGATACCACAGTGGTATTGTCAAATTCAAATACAATATGCTTTGAGGTAAAGGAAATTGTCACATCACTCTCTGCTCCACCTGGAAGAATCTTGCTGACTTCATTCAAAGTCTTCCCGGGAACCACTACCTTCTTTGCCTCATAGCTCTCTTTTAACTGAATCTTGCGAATTGATATCCTATGTCCGTCCAAGGATACCACCTTCAACTCATCTCCATTGATTTCGAAAAGCTCACCTGTCATCAGCTTGTTATTGTCATTATCTGAAATAGAGAAAATAGTTTGTCTCACTATTTCCTTCAAAGTGAACTGGCTGATGATGATGCTGTCTTCTTTTTCCACAATGGGAAGATAGGAGAAATCCTCTCCTGATTTACCAATAATAGTAAATTTTGCTTTTTCACACGTAATAACTGTTTTATAGGATGAATCTGTCTCTATGGTAATATCACTGTCAGGAAGTTTTCTCACAATTTCCAGAAAAATCTTAGCATCCAGTGCTATAACGCCTTTTTCAAGGATTTCTCCATCTATGATTGTCTCTATTCCAAGATCCATGTCATTTGCTGTCAGTGTAATGACTCCTTTGGATGCGTCAACCATGATGCACTCTAATATAGACATGGTAGTTTTGTTGGATACAGCCTTTGACACGATCTGTACCCCATTCAACAGATTAGTTTTTGAACATACAAGCTTCATGTGAATAACTCCCTTCGCAATTTGAGTGTATTGCCTGCGCGCAGGCTTATAATATAAATATAAATAAATTCGTAATATATATAGTAATGGATGTTTATTTGTGCATAACCATTTCTATTATACTATTTTTCGAGGAAAAAGGAAATGGAAAAGTGGTGAATTATTTCATATTAACCTTATATTAAGTCTCAGGTTATTCACATGGTCCATTTACATTTTTACTTAATTAAAAAATTATCAACATTGTATACAAAGAAATGTGGTTAAATATGTTTATTAATTTTATGAAGAGTATAAAAAAATTTTATCTTCTAAGAAGGATTTATCTTCTTTATTATAACGTCAATCTTATTTCGCAGCTCTTCGTTTCTCTCAATTTCGGCTGAAATCTTATCAACCCCATTGATAACAGTGGTGTGATCCTTTTTTCCAAGGATTTTTGCAACACTGGTCAAAGAAGTTTCAGTAAGCTTTCGGCATAGATACATGACAACATGCCTTGGCAGTACAAATTCAGAATTTCTCTTTTTTGAGGTAATGTCCTCAGGTTTCACGCCGAAATGTTCTGCTACGACATTGATGATCAGGGTGGGGGTAATGTTGCTTTTGCTTGGATTAATCACATCCTTCAAGGCTTCTTCAGCAAGATCGAGAGTAAGATCCACCTTATTCAGTTTTGCAAACGCTATAATCTTATTAAAAGCGCCTTCCAGTTCCCTGATGTTTGATTTTACATTTGTTGCAATATATTTGATGATTTCTTCATCTATCTGTTGTTCATAGGATTCGGCATTTTTGCGCAGAATAGCCATTCTTGTCTCATAGTCAGGCGGTTGAATATCAACGATCAAACCCCATTCAAAACGGGAACGAAAGCGTTCATCCAGGGTTTCCAATTCCTTTGGATGCTTGTCTGAGGAAAGAACAATTTGTTTTCCTGCCATATGTAGAGCGTTAAAGGTATGGAAAAATTCTTCCTGTGTACTTTCTTTTCCTATGATAAATTGTACGTCGTCTACCATCAGCACATCTACGGTTCTATACTTCTCACGCAGTTTTGTCATGGATGCGGCATTACCGCTTCGAATAGATTCGACAACTTCATTCGTAAATTCTTCACTGGTGACGTATAGAACCTTTTTTTCAGGATTTTGTTCTAAGGTATAATGTCCTATGGAATGCATCAGATGGGTTTTTCCTAATCCAGGCTTTCCATATATATAGAGGGGATTGTAAACTTCTCCAGGAAATTCTGCCACTGCAACGGAGGCAGAATGTGCGATCTTGTTGTTACTGCCTACCACAAATGTGTTGAAATTATACTTAGGATTAAGATTTGCAATCTCAAAGTTAATATTGTAAACAGGCTTTTGGCCGGATGCTTCACTTTCAGAAGACTCCATCAGCTTAATATCTTTCTCAGAGATAAATTTGACATCATAGTTATGATCAAACATCTCTGAAATAGCAAATTGAAAGAAAATTTTGTATTTTAAAGTAAGATATTTCATGGCGTTGGCCTTGTCAGAGGGCACAATGATCCTGACAGTATCATCTACCACATCATAAAATTCAAGAGGTTCAATCCATAAATTATAAGCGATAGGAGTCAGTTCATGTTCTATTCTTATGGATTCTTTGATAGCTGACCAGTTTTCTTTGATAGCATCCATGTCTTGTTCCTTCCATTCCTGTTTTTTGACAGAACGAAATAATAAGCGATATATGTATTCATTCTAATATAGATTAGCTAATATTTCAAATGTTAGTTATCAACATGATATGGATAAAGTTATCCACACAATGTTGATAACTATGTTTATATTTTTGTGATTCACAACTGTTTGTGGATATTATTGTGAATAAGTGGATAAGTATTAAAAAGTTAAAAATGCTTATTTTTCTTATAAATTTATATTTTTACACATTTATTACACAGTGTATATTATTTTTTTGGTGAATTATCCACATGAAATCAACAATATGTGGAAAACTTAATTAACATATTTTTTTGTGGATATTTATGTGTATAACTTTTTTTACAAAATTTAAATGCATTAAAAATATGATTTTTACCTGATTTTTCTTGACATTGCAGCTTTTTTCTTATACAATCAATATGCTATTTTCCTAAAAACTGGCCTAATAAAAATAAATCGTTACCTTTATTATATATGAAGGTTCAAGAAAAGGAGGTGCTTTACCATGAAAATGACATATCAGCCTAAAAAGCGTTCTCATGCAAGGGTTCACGGATTTAGAGCCAGAATGAGTACTCCCGGCGGAAGAAAGGTTTTGGCTGCAAGGCGTGCAAAAGGAAGAAAGAGATTGTCCGCATAGGTCACAGAAATGTGACCTTTTTCTTCTTTATCAGGAGAATTGAATGAAATTTTCTGAAAGTTTAAAGAAAAATCACCAATTCCACTCCGTTTATAAGTCCGGTAAGTCTTATGCAAACAAGTATCTGGTCATGTATGTGAAGGAAAATGGCACCGACAGTAATCGAATTGGAATAAGTGTGAGTAAGAAGGTTGGCAACAGTGTCGTAAGGCACCGAGTAACGAGACTGGTGCGGGAAAGTTACCGATTACAGGAAGCGGTGTTCAATAGTGGTTTGGACATTGTGATCGTAGCAAGGCCGAATGCAGCTTCGGTAGGTTATTATGAAATAGAAAATGCCCTGCTTCACCTTGGAAAGCTTCATCATATTGTGCTATGAAAAAAATTTTGATTATTGGCATTAGATTTTATCAGAAATATATATCACCCATGAAAAGAACAAAATGTCCTTATATTCCAACATGTTCCCAGTACGGACTGGAAGCTGTTGAAAAATATGGGGCTTTAAAGGGGAGTGCTCTTGCTATTTGGAGAATACTCAGATGCAATCCCTTTTCAAAGGGTGGATATGATCCTGTTCCTTAATTTGTACTGTAAATCCCTTTCAAATATTTATCTTATGCCCACTTCATCAGACAAGAAAATAGTTAAAACAAATATTTTTTCATTTATTTGATTTAAGAATTTAAAGAAAGATATTTACACACTTTCTTACGAAATGGGCGGATGGGAGTAAAAATGTATCTTATTTTATTAACAAAAAATTCAACCCCTATTATAGGCTGGATCGCAAGATTACTTGGCTTTATCATGGATGGAATATTCAGTTTACTTGATTTATTAAATATTCCAAACATTGGCCTTGCTATCATTCTTTTTACTATTGTTGTAAATCTTCTGATGCTGCCATTGACTATCAAGCAACAGAAATTTTCAAAATTATCTGCAAAAATGAATCCAGAGATTCAAGCCATCAATGCAAAATACAAGAATAAAACAGACAATGAATCCAGAATGGCTCAACAACAGGAAATTCAGGCTATTTATGCAAAATATGGTGTATCGGCCGGCGGCAGCTGTTTGCAGCTTTTGATTCAGATGCCTATTTTGTTCGCACTTTACAGAGTGATTCAATCCATACCTGCTTATGTAAATAAAATAGGTAATGTTTTTGGAGAATTAGCTAAGGTTATTGCTCAAGATGGCGCTGCATTTTTGAAAAATTCAGACGTTGGAACTATTCAGAGTGTTGTGAGGACATATGGAAGTTCTATGAACAATGCAGATACTCTCAAAGAGGGTATCATCGATGTGTTAAATAAGTTGTCATCTACGGATCTTGCAGCTGTTGCTGATCATTATAAACTGACGCAGCTCACTTATCCGGAAGTCGGTGGAAAACTAATTTTAGGTTCGGATGGACTTATTAATACTTACAACAATTTTCTTGGTCTGAATATGGGTGATTCTCCAAGCAATCTGATCCAATCTGCATGGGGATCTGATCCAAAGGTATGGGGTATAATTATTGGAGCTTTATTAATTCCTATACTTTCTGCTCTTACTCAGTGGATCAATGTAAAGCTGATGCCACAGGCTGCAAACAATGGAAACGGTGACAATGCTTCTTCTATGGCTTCTTCCATGAAGATGATGAACACTATCATGCCTTTGTTTTCTGCATGGCTGTGTTTTTCTTTCCCTTCAGGACTTGGCCTTTACTGGGTAGCCGGTAGTGTTGTGAGATGTATTCAGCAGGTTGTGATTAATAAGCATTTTGACAAAATGGACTTTGATGAGATCATTAAACAAAATTCTGTTAAGAGCGCTAAGAAGATGGAAAAGCTAAAGAAACAGCAGGAAATGCTTAATAATTACGCTAATATGAATACCAGAAATATTCAGAGCCGGGCTAACAGCTACAACAATCCTGCCAGCGATACAGGTGGAAGTGAATCTTCTGAATCTTCTTCCTCTTCAAGTAGTACAGATAGTAAAAAAACGGAAAATATAAATCCGAAAAGTATTACTGCAAAAGCAAATTTGGTAAAGCAATATAATGAAAGAAACAACAGCAAATAGTGTTTCATAACTTATAAGGACTGCACATATGCGGCAGAGCAAGGAGGAATTATGAATTATATTGAAATATCTGCAAAGACAGTGGATGAAGCTATTACAGAAGCTTGTCAAAAACTTGGTGTAACCAGTGATAAGCTTGAATATGAAGTTATTGAAGAAGGATCCAGTGGATTTCTTGGAATTGGTTCAAAGCCTGCTGTCATTAAGGCAGCTGTAAAGATGGTAGATGTTTCTCTGGAAGATAAAGCAAAGGTTTTTCTTAATGATGTATTTACTGCCATGAATATGGCTGTTGTAGTTGAAGTTTCTTATGATGAAAATGAGAAAAACATGGATATTGATCTGAGCGGAGATGAAATGGGTGTCCTGATCGGTAAGAGGGGACAGACCCTTGATTCTCTCCAGTATCTTGTTTCTCTTGTGGTTAATAAAGATGTGAATGACTATATCAGGGTAAAGGTTGATACTGAGAATTATCGTCAGAGAAGGAAAGAAACGTTGGAAAATCTGGCGAAAAATATATCTTTCAAAGTAAAGAAGACGAGAAGACCAGTTTCCTTGGAGCCTATGAATCCTTATGAGAGACGTATTATTCACTCAGCTCTTCAGAATGATAAATATGTTGTCACCCACAGCGAAGGCGAGGAACCTTTCAGAAGAGTTGTTGTTTCATTAAAGAAATAAATTGGTGTAAGTAGTGAGATACCGCCACACTTTTTCCGAAAACATATTGGAAAGTGTGGCGGGTTTTGTTATAGCATGATAAAATGTATCTGTTTGGAGGTGCATCTATTTGTTTCAGGAGAGTACGATTGCTGCTATCGCTACCGGAATGACTGATTCCGGAATTGGAATTATCAGAATAAGCGGACCGGATGCGATTTTTGTGGGGAATCGTTTGTTTCGCACTGTCTCCGGAAAAGCTTCCTTGATGAATGCAGCGAGTCATATGTTACAGTATGGTTTTGTGGTAGATGAAACAGATACTGTTTTGGATGAAGTGATGGCTGTTGTCATGAAATCTCCCAGGAGCTTTACCGGTGAAGATACCGTTGAAATTCAATGCCACGGCGGTGTGCTTGTAATGCAGAAAATTCTTGAGACTTCTCTGAAATATGGCGCCAGATTGGCGGAACCGGGAGAATTTACAAAGAGAGCATTTTTGAATGGAAGAATTGATCTGTCCAGAGCGGAAGCTGTTATGGATGTGATCCAGTCCCGGAATGAGTATGCACTTTCTTCTTCAGTGAAACAGTTAAGAGGAAATCTTTTTGAAGCTGTTAAACAGCTTCGGGGTCAGATTCTTTATGAAATTGCTTTTATTGAAGCTGCGCTGGATGATCCGGAGCACATCAGTCTGGAAGGATACCCAGAAAAATTGAATCAAAAAGTGATGGGTTTGCTTGACGGATTGGAAAAGCTGTTGAATTCTGCTGATAGTGGAAGGCTTATGAAAGAAGGTATTTCTACAGTAATTCTTGGAAAGCCAAATGTGGGAAAATCTTCCCTGCTGAATCTCCTGGTTGGCGAGGAGAGAGCTATTGTGACGGATATTGCCGGTACCACCAGAGATGTTCTTGAAGAGCATATTAATCTTCATGGTGTCAGCTTGAATATTGTTGATACGGCAGGAATCCGAAACACAAAGGATATTGTTGAAAAAATCGGTGTGGAAAGGGCAAGGCAATACGCAGAGAATGCTGATTTGATAGTATATATGGTGGATAGTTCGATTCCTCTGGATGAAAATGACAGAGAGATATTGTCTTTGATTGGGGATAAAAATGTAGTGATTTTATTGAATAAATCAGACCTTGACAACGCTGTATCAGAGGAAATACTTAGAAAACTGGTGGATGAAGTTCTGCCTGAGAGAAAAAGCATATCCATTTTGAAAACCTCTACTAGAGAATATACTGGGATTGAAGAATTTGAGAATGCTGTCAAGGAAATGTTTTTTCAGGGTGAGCTTTCTCATAATAGTGAGATTGTTATTACAAGTTTACGACACAAGGAAGCGCTTCAGAATTCTCATGATAGTTTGTTGTTGGTAAAACAGAGTATTAAGAATGGAATGGAAGAAGATTTTTATTCTATAGATTTGATGAATGCTTACAAGGAGCTTGGAAAGATTATTGGCGAGGAAGTGGATGATGATGTGGTGGAGGAAATTTTCTCTAAATTTTGTATGGGAAAATAAGATCAAAGGATTTGGAACAGATAATTTTTCATAGAATAATAAATATAACAAAAGAAAGGAAAACATAATAGTTATGGAAAAAGATTATGGTAAAAAAATGATATTAAATTTTTTGAATATCAGTTTAGTATTTCAATTATTACACTTCTTAACTATTTGTTTTGTAAGTTTTTTTCCTTATTTCATTGTTGATATTTTTACATATAATACAAGTGATATTGAATTTGATTTTAATCCTATGTATTTAATTGGCAGCGTTTTGATTGCAGTTATTTATTTTTTAATATATTTTTTCTTAAAATATGAAATAAAAGGTGATAAAAAAATTTCTTCCTTAGTGAGTTGTTTGATAGGAATATTTGATTTACTTTTATATTGTGTTATTCCAAATATTTTTGGGTCAGTATTTCAACGAATTGGGGTGTCGTCAAATTTAGATAATGGATACTCAGTTACTTATATTATGACTTTGCGTGGTATATATAATATGTTCACTATATTTCTCTTCATATCAGTTGTTTTATCAATTTGCGCACTTGTTATGTATTGGTTTAGAATGAGATATTGTTTTATTCATTCAGAGATTAACATGCAATAACTGCATAAGAGGTTTACTTATGTTGGAAAAGAAGAGTTATTTAGCTGAAAAGGTTGATGTTTGTGTGATAGGTGCCGGACACGCGGGGTGTGAGGCGGCTTTGGCTTGTGCGAGACTTGGTCTGGAGACTGTGATCTTTACGGTTAGTGTGGACAGTGTTGCGCTGATGCCATGCAATCCCAATATTGGGGGATCCTCCAAAGGACATCTTGTGAGGGAACTGGATGCTCTGGGCGGAGAGATGGGAAAAAATATTGACAAGACCTTTATTCAGTCTAAGATGTTGAATGTGTCTAAGGGACCTGCAGTACATTCTCTCCGGGCCCAGGCTGACAAGGCGGATTATTCCAGGGAAATGCGGAAGGTTTTGGAGAATCAGGAGCATCTGACTATAAAACAGGCAGAAGTCTGTGAGATTTTGTGGGATGAAGTTTCTCAAAAATCAACAGGCCAGTTTGGAATGGATGATTCTAAAGAGTTGGCTGATTGGTCTGGAATGGATGATCCCAAAGAGTTGGCAGATCGGTCTGGAATGGATGATCC
>JAFLRN010000001.1:96720-101322 GCA_022511385.1 Acetatifactor sp. | reverse complement strand
GGATGATCCCAAAGAGTTGGCAGATCGGTCTGGAATGGATGATCCCAAAGAGTTGAAAGGTCAGTCTGGAAGAGATGATTTCAAAGAGTTGGCAGATCAGCATGGAATGGATGATTTCATAAAATTGAAAGATCAATCAGGAATGTATGATGATAATAGAAAAAAGAGAGTGACAGGTATCAAAACTTTTACGGGTGCGGTCTATAAATGTAAGGCTGTGATTCTTTGTACTGGAACTTATCTCCGGGCCCGCTGTCTGTGTGGGGAGACCATCACTTATACCGGACCCAATGGATTACAGGCTGCCAATCACCTGACGGAATCTCTTGAAAAGATGGGAATAGAGCTTCGCAGATTTAAGACCGGTACTCCTGCCAGGATGGATGGGCGTAGCATTGATTATTCCAAGATGGAAGAACAATTTGGTGATGAGAAGATTGTGCCTTTCTCTTTTTCCACGAATCCGGAATCTGTTCATAAGGAACAGGTATCATGTTGGTTGACTTACACAAATGAAAAGACTCATGAGATCATCCGTGCAAATTTGGATAGATCCCCTATTTATGCTGGAATTATTGAGGGCACCGGGCCCAGGTATTGTCCCTCTATTGAGGATAAGGTGGTGAAGTTTTCGGAAAAGGAGAGGCATCAGGTTTTTATTGAGCCGGAGGGACTTCACACAAATGAAATGTATATCAGTGGAATGTCTTCTTCTCTGCCGGAGGACGTGCAGCTTGCCATGTACCGCACTGTTCCGGGGCTGGAGAATTGTAAGATAGTAAAAAATGCTTATGCCATTGAATATGATTGCATCAATGCCAGGCAATTGTATCCTACTCTGGAATTTAAGTCTGTTCAGGGACTTTTCAGCGGCGGTCAGTTTAATGGCAGCAGCGGTTATGAGGAGGCAGCGGCCCAAGGTTTGATTGCCGGTATTAATGCTGCAATGTCTATCCTTGGAAAAGAGCCCTTACTTTTAGATCGGTCAGAAAGTTATATTGGAGTATTGATTGATGATCTTGTGACAAAGGATAACAGAGAGCCTTATCGGATGATGACTTCAAGGGCAGAGTACAGGCTGTTGCTCCGTCAGGATAATGCAGACCTGCGTCTCAGGAAGAAAGGTTATAAGGTTGGTCTGATTTCTGAAGAAGAATATCAAAATCTTTTAAAAAAGGAACAGATGATAAAAGAAGAGATTGAAAGACTTAAGACTACTTTTGTAGGTGCAAATCAGGAGATTCAGGATTTTTTGATTTCTAAGGGAAGTTCTCCTTTGAAGACAGCAGCAAGTTTAGCTGAGCTCATGTGCCGTCCTGAGCTTTCTTACGAATTATTGTCTGAAATTGACGGAAAAAGAGTCATTTTACCTGAAAATGTGACTGAACAAGTGCAAATAGAGATAAAATATGAAGGATATATTGCAAGACAACTTCGTCAGGTGGAACAATATAGAAAAATGGAGAAAAAATTGATTCCGGCCGATATTAATTATGATGAGGTTCCTTCTCTTCGTTTGGAAGCAAGACAGAAACTAAAAATGTTTTTGCCTGTTTCTATAGGACAGGCTTCCAGAATTTCCGGGGTTTCTCCTGCGGATGTTTCGGTACTCCTGGTTTATCTGGAACATTTTAACAGGAAAGAAAGAGGGAGAATTAGGTGAAGGAATATAATACCGCACAATTTGAGAAAGATTTGGACGCCTTGGGAGTATCCTTGACTGGGAAACAGATTGAGCAGTTTTTAAGATATTATGAGATACTGATAGAAAAGAATAAAGTAATGAATCTGACTGCTATCACAGAATATGAAGATGTGTTGAAGAAACATTTTGTGGATAGTGTATCCATTGTGAAAGCGATGGATTTTTCAGGTGGTATGTCTGTTATTGACGTCGGAACGGGGGCAGGTTTTCCCGGCTTGGCGTTGAAGCTGGCTTTTCCTGAGTTGAAGATGACGCTTTTGGATTCGTTGAATAAGAGGATTCATTTTTTAAATGAGGTGATTGAGGAGCTTGGTGTGGATGGTGTGGAGACCGTTCAT
Source organism: Acetatifactor sp. (assembly GCA_022511385.1). Classification (GTDB taxonomy): domain Bacteria; phylum Bacillota; class Clostridia; order Lachnospirales; family Lachnospiraceae; genus Acetatifactor. The sequence continues at coordinate 99,279 of JAFLRN010000001.1, read as the reverse complement.
GGAAGGGCGGAGGATTATGCAAAGCCTGGGAAGCTGAGGGAACAATATGATCTGTGTGTATCAAGGGCGGTGGCAAATCTTTCTACTTTGTGTGAATACTGTCTGCCTTTTGTAAAAATTGACGGCCTGTTTGTTTCTTATAAATCTGAAAAAATATCAGAAGAGCTTGCAGCAGCTAAAGGAGCTGTATCAGTTTTAGGCGGATATATTGAAAAGCAGGTAGAATTTATGCTTCCGGATTCTGATTCTTATAGAAATCTGGTATTGATCAGGAAGAAGAAAGAAACTCCTGTGAAATATCCAAGGAAAGCAGGAATTCCTGGGAAGGAACCGCTGTAGGATTTCAATTTTACTTTTTTTATTTTATAGTATATTATACAATTAGGTGTTAAATAAATATAGATAATATGTTTATTGAGGTTTATATGATACAGGATAATTATAGAATTTTAACTGAGATGTTATCATCTTTTCATCAAGAGCTTTCAGATATTAATGCCAGGATTCATGAAAATGATCTATTTATTAAGGAAGAAGTGGCATGTGTAAAAGCTCTTGAGAATACGGATGATTTTCAGGTGTTTTATCCCAGGAAGGACAATACTCCTCTTCAAAAGGATGAGATAGAGAAGTCCAATAGCCGGAAAGCTGATTATGAAGAATTGAATGGTAAATTAAATAAAACAAAGGCTATTTTGGAAGAAAGAATTAAGAAACTGGAAAAAATTTTAAAATATGAAAGTTATAATATCACTGCTATCAATTTTCAGGAAGATGACCGACAACGTATTGCAAGGGATTTGCATGACGCATCTTTACAGAATTTAGTGCATTTGGTTCATAAACTGGAGCTTTGTCATTTGTATATTGACCAGGATCCTTTAAAGGCAAAGCTGGAACTTTCTCTTGTTAGTAAGGGTTTGAAGGAAGTTTTGAATGAGATTAGAAATACAATTTTTGATCTTCGTCCTATGAGCTTTGATGATTTGGGTTTGAAGGCAGGTTTAGAACGTTTATTGGAAAGAATCAATGAGAATAAAAAATATGAAATCATTTCAGATATTGATGATGTTTCATGTGAAAACAATTTTATTCTTGTTTATATTTATAGGACTGTGCAGGAGGGATTAAATAATATTTTAAAACATGCGGAAGCGGAAAAAATAATTTTCCGTTGTAAAATGATTGATGATCTTTGCGTGATTGATATGGAAGATGATGGAAAGGGATTTTGTGAAGAGTTGGAAGAAGAAAGAGGAGACAAGCATTTTGGCCTTTCTTCGATGCGTGAGAGAATCGAATTGCTGAATGGAATCATTGAAATCTCTTCTTCTGAAGGAAACGGGACAAAAATCCACATTGAAATTCCTTTGGCGGAATGATGGTTTCTTGGGTAACTCAAAATAAAAGACTATGGAAGTAAAATAGAGTAGAAAAGATGTACACGTTTAAATAAATTGAAAGCTGTCGAAAGAAAACTTTTGTAAAGAGGAAAATCAAAAGGAGTACAGAAATAATGAGTATAAGTGTAATGTTGGCGGATGATCATGTTTTGATGAGGGAAGGTATTAAGCAGCTTTTGGAATTTGACGGAAGTATTGAGGTGGTTGCTGAGGCGAGTGATGGTGAAGAATGTTTGAGAAAGATGAATGCTTGCAATCCTCAAGTTCTTTTGTTGGATATAAATATGCCAAAGATGAATGGAATTGAGGTGTTGGAGGAAATAAAAAGACAGAAGTTGGATGTCAAAGTTTTGATTTTAACAGTACATAACGAAGTGGAATATTTATTGAAGGCTGTTGATATTGGAGTAGACGGGTACATTTTGAAGGAGTCTGAGTCGGCGGTATTGAAGAAAGCTATTAATATGGTAGTGAATGGGGAGAGTTATATTCAACCTAAGTTGATACCACTGTTGAATAATCGTTTGATGGCTAGAGATTCTGATAAGGATAAGGTTGAATTATTGACGCAGAGAGAGTTGGAGGTTTTGACTCAGGTTGCGAATGGAATGATTAATAAAGAGATTGCTACTTCTTTGTGTATTAGCGAGCGGACTGTTAAGAATCATATTTCTAATATTTTTAAGAAGATTGAGGTTTCGGATAGGACGCAGGCGGCGGTATTTGCCATTAAGAATGATTTAATTAAGTTGTTTTAAGGGATGTGAGTTTATGGGTTAACTAGATGTTGTGGGGTGGTTTGAGTAATTGGGAGAATGTTTCACGTGAAACATTCTCTTTTTTTATTGAGGTAGTTGGCTAGATAATGTTTCACGTGAAACATTGGAGTACTAGATGTTGGGGTGGGGAGTGTGAAACATTGGGGTAGGGGAGTGTGAAACATTGGGAGGGAGAGGGGAGGAGGGGATGAAAGGAGACTAGATGTTGTGGTTGCTAGGATGGAGGGGGTATGCGAGTGACGGCGGCCAGGCGTGGGGTTGTCTCCGGGCATAGGTCTGCGGATTGCATTTTTCTAATAGGCCGGGCAGGGATTAGGACGAGTGACGGGAACGCGGGAGATTCGGCATCCATGCCTCAGCTCCCGCTGTCGCGAACA
>JAFLRN010000001.1:0-96620 GCA_022511385.1 Acetatifactor sp. | reverse complement strand
GGAGATTCGGCATCCATGCCTCAGCTCCCGCTGTCGCGAACACGATGTTCGCGCCTCCCTGTCATTAAACCGTCCTATAAGAAAAATTGCAATTTTACGACTATTATGTTTGGAGACAACTCCACACTTGGTCACCTGTATTTCCACATATTTGTGGAAAGGTTTAAGACTTCATTTTTCTAATAGGCGAGACAGGGTTTGGGACGAGTGACATAAGCGCGGAAGGTTCGGTATCTATACCTCAGCTCTTGTTAGAACGAACATCGTATTCGCGCTTCCATGAAACTTAACCAGCTGATAAGAAAAATTGCAATCTGCAGCTTTATGCCCAGAGACAGTCCCACGTCTGGTTGCTTGTTTTTCACATATTTTAGAAAAGATGTATTGTTTTTGTAACATGAGTCTTGTATAATCATGGCTGAAGAAAAAGATTGAAAGTTAGGAACCAGCTATGAGGGCACTCGATCTGTCTAATCAGTTTAAATCTAAAATGCTTGTAGACGAAAAGGTTGTTCAACCTGGCTGCCTCTTTTTTACGGCATCATTGACTCTATTCTAAAAAATTTGTGATGTTAGGATAAAAAGAAAAGGAGAACTGATATATGGTAGAAAATCAGTATATGCTGAAACCGAGTGAACGGTTTCCAAAAGAAATGGAGCCTCCCGAACTTTCAGATATTTTGATCGAACTTTCAAAATTTGATATTGATGTTGCAAACACAATCAAACTGATTGATTCCACCCATGATACGATGGATGTACGTCTCAATTATATAATTAATTGATAAAAAATGGGTATTACGGTTTTGTAATGCACCGGATATGACAGAAAAACGTATGTGGGATCTTAGTCGTTTGATTGAAAGGTATCGGGCAATGGGATTTAAATGCCCAGCGTTTATTGCTGATGATAATGGTAAATATCTTCATCCCTGGAAGCAATTACTATGCTATTTGTCCGAATTTATTGACCTTCCTCTCGCAGACGATATAGAATTGAATGATGAAGATCAATTGATTTTTCAAGTGGAAGAGTATGTAGCACGGTTTGCTGAAACATATCGAAATGTTGACTTGTCTGATACGATGGGGATGTATAGTCTGTTTGACCTGTCCCCCTTTGACATTCCTAACGGAGTAGATGAAAAACAGGATAATTTCAATCAACTGATCAGTCTTCTTCGGAATGAGGAAGAAAATGATTTGGCAAATAGGCTAGAGACCCGACACGAAGACATTCGTCATAAACTCAAAGCAGTTTACCGCGAACTGCCTCGTTGTGTATTCCAGGGAGATGAGAACTTCTCAAATGTGCTTGTTGACGATGAACAGAAATTTGCTGGGTTTATTGATTTTAATTTGGCAGGGACGGAAGTAATTGTAAATCAGCTGGTCAATTTGGCCGGTTTTGATTATGACGAGAAGCAAACAAATCCAGAAGGCGCCGAAGTTCGGCTTGAGTTTGCAATTCGCTATTTTCAAGATCACATTAGCCATATGCTGCAGGTATATCATACGACTGAAAAAGAACAGCAGGCATTGATTTGGTATGCGTGGATTGTTATGGTGGCACAATGGCCAAACTTCTGTTTTTTTAAGCATGCGATAAAAGAGGGGTCACTCAAAAAAGAAATTTGTGAATTACTCTCCCTGATTGCAGATCTGCCGGAGGATCGGCTACTGGAGAGGAAAATAAAGTGAATAGCAGGAGTAGTATTCCTTAAGAATAAACAAAGGAAAACGTAGCGGTTTATGGTAGCGGATTTGTGAAAAAAAGGAAATCAACAATTTAAAGAAAAACAGAGAAAATTGCAGATGCATATGGGGAAGAAATTGTATACCATTATGTCTTGTATGCCCAAATATTATGGAATTGCTTTTTTTAAAAAGCTGTGGATATAATGTCTTAATTTTATTTTAATTTAAAAGACTTACGCAGCAAAAGACCTACGCAGGCAAAAGCCAACAATGAAAATACAAATGGAAATAATGAGAGGGTATTGGTCATGTGGGTATCAGAGATAACAACTGAGAATCTGACAAATGAAATGATTGACCGCCTTTTATTTAATGAAATAGAAGATGATGGGACGAATGTGGACTGTATCATTGTTCTGGGCAGTATTAAGGCTTATAAGTACCGTATTCCTGTGGCGGCGAAGGCTTATTTGTCTGGACGGTCAAAGAAAGTGATGTTATGCGGGGGCTCGATTCGGGAGTTTTCTGAAGGTCCGATGTCAGAAGCCGAGCATATGCGTTATTATATGCTGAAATTGGGCGTGCCGCAGGATAGCATTATACTGGAGAATAATTCGCAAAATACAATAGAAAATATTTTATATGCCCTGGTGGAATTGCAGCGTTTCATGTGGTTGAATAATGTCAGTAAGATTCTTTTGGTTACTACAGCATATCATATGCGAAGAAGTCTTCATATCGCTAGATATCTTTTTCCAAGCCATATAGAGATTCATGCATGTCCTGCAGACGATATGAAAACCCGGAGAGATACGTGGATGAGCACGGATGTTGGGATAAAAAGGGCAAGGGATGAAGTTTTTAACATTGTAAATTGTATTAAAAATGGAGTTTTTCCAGACTTTGAAATATAGGCATACAGGAAGAAGTAGTTTAATTGTGAAAAAGGATGTTGATGTCAAAAGATTGAGAGAACTAAAAATTCAAGATCGAATGGAGGCAGACTATTCTATGACAAAACAAGAATTATATATATCATTCAATGATAGATATAAAGAATTGAAGCAGGCATTGAAAGGTACTGATTTAAAAAAGATAAAGGAGTTGACGTTAGAAGTTCATGCTATGGTACATCCTGCTGAGATTTCTGGAAGAAGCGAAAAGACCATTGCAGATTTTGTTTTGGATTATATGCTGTGTGGCAATCAAAATGTAATAGTACCCAGAGAGAATCACGATACGGATCTTCATTATGCAGGAACTAAAACAGTTCCTATGTGTTGGCAGTTGTGGCATACATATCGCATTGAAGATTTGGTGAGCAACATACTGATGTCGAATCAGAACCAGATTTTTAATTCAGAGTGGCAGAAAAAAATTGGCTCTTCTATTACAGATACTGGAAATGCACTGGAGTATGACGAGGCAGTAGCGTTTGGAAAAGGAATTCATGTGGAAGCACTCCGGGAATATATGCTTACAGTGGGTAAGAACACACGCTGTATCATAGAAAATCTCACCCATGAGCAGATACAATCTATGGTGCCAGAAGAATGGGTGATGAGGATATTAGAAGAAGGCGGTGTAACTACTGATTTTCGTTCTGTATGGTTGTTGGTATTTTGGGGAAGATTGACGAGAGGTGGTATGATTTTGACGCCTTTGACCAATCACCATATGATGCATCTGCTGGCATGCTTAGATAATTTGACCATATTGGATCGTAGTGCAATTTGATGATCGTTTAGAAGGGAAATGCCCATGAAAGAGTAGCAATTATTAAGGAAACATAAAGAAAACATATGAAAAAAGCATGATCGATGCTGAATATACCGAACAGCATAAAAAGTGAAATAAAAAATAAGAATATTAGATTGACAATGTGGGGACGTCCTCAAGCAACAATATGCTGTTTTTGGACAAGGTATTAAAAATCCAAGATGTGCGCGAGGAAGCGGATAATGAAAAACAAGCTATGCAATGGCTTGATGGACGTTTGTCGGTTCCAGGGATTATTGCCCATGAAAAAAGGATGGAAAAGTTACTTGCTTATGACTCAAGAATCCTAAAGACCTACTGCGATGGTTGACAGCGAATAGGCCTGCAGAAGAATTGGTAATGTCTCATGGCGATTTTTGTCTGCTCAATGTTTACATTCATGACGACATATTTACGTTTATAGATTTGGGTAGAATAGGAATTGCAGAGCCTATTCTCCTGTAATCTCCCGATATGCCTCGCAGCCTGGCTGGCCCCAGGAGGTCTTGTTTCCGGCGACTACTTTTAGCGTGGCTTTTTCACAGGCATAAAATTCCCGTAAGTAAGCGTCATTTAATCCTTTACCTTCCGGTACCTCCGACAGTACAAAAAGATAGCAGTTCCCGTTTTTGGATTCCCTGTCATAGGTCAAATAATAATTGCTTTCTGATTCAGTATTCTGCAAATTTTCTGACGGCAGCTTTCCGAGCCAGATGACAAGATTTCCCCTATTGTTAAGGTCCGGCTCATAGTCGTAGCCAAGATCTTTTAGCTCCGTATTCCAGATTGCTTCCGCCGCCTTGCATTGTTCGGGGTAAGTCTCCTCTGCTATCTCCCGGTCCGTTTTCTGGGGCGTAGGCTGGGGAGTGAGTTCCGGTGTAGGTTGTACAGTCTCCGGGAATGCTGATGCATTTGGGTCAGAACCCTGCGCTTCCTGCCTTGCATTTTCCGCCGCGCGGATCCGCATGGAGCTATATTCCAAGATAAGATATTGGGTTATCTTGGCAACATCCGTTCCGTTTAATTGGTAGGAAAGCGATTCCCACGTTTTATATCTGCCGAACCGCAGATACCCGTACTCGTCCTCGTATTCAGCTGAAGAATAGAATAGACGCACATCATAATTCTCCAGTAAAGAATCCTGTTTTAAAGCATACTGCACAAGCTGATATGCATCTTCTGCAAAAGCAGCACAATCCTTTTCCTCAGTCAATATCAGGCAGAATCGCATTCGGTCAGTGTTATCCTGTGTTTCAGTAAATTTGTATTTCCAGTTCAGTTCCAGAGTATTCCATCCCTCCTGCAGATAATAATCCGCCAGGGCTTGTGGGTAGTCATCCTGTATTCTGCCGTTGATAAATCTTATCTCCACCGTGACATTCGGTCTTTCCATATCTGCACAGAGTATTGCTCCGTCTCCCTCGACGGGATAAAAATCTCTTTTATATTTATCCGCCAAAAAGCGGATTGCTGTTTCGTGGGTCAGAGAGGAGTCCCTCCTGAAAAAAGGACCTACGATTTCGTAAAGATCATAACTGGTGGGTTTTGGAAAGCTTTCTACCACCACGGACAAGAGACCGCCTCCCAGATAGATGTCTTCGGGGGTGGTGAAAACAATGAATATAAATGCCAGCCAGCACCAGCACAAATACAAAACAGCCGCGATGGCGCTAAAGAATCTGACAATTCCCCCTTTTTTGGTATTTGCCTTATAAATCCGGAATAATTTCCAGAATACCAAACCGATCAGCCAAAGGGGAATTACTATCATCAAGAGGATTTTTCCGATGCTGCTCACCCAAAACCGATATTGCAGCCCCATGCCCGGCAAAACGATAACGCCTGTCAGATACAGAGCGGCCAGCTCAAATAAAAGACAACTTATGATACAAATTATTTTTGTTGACTTTTTCATTTTACTTTTTTACTCCTTATCCCTTTGTCAAGGTCGGCAAAGTATACCCTTAATAAATCTGCAAAATCATTTTAAAAAAACAATAATGGGAAAATCAATTCAAAAAACAATCCGATAGATATTCCTACAATAACATGGAAAAGTAACAATTTAGGAAAAAATTCTTTAAGAAAACCTTAATTTTTTACATCTCTAAATAAGTTGTTTTTAGAAGCAAGAGTATGATACAATTTGGTAGTGTTATTAGGTGCAAAACACAATTTCTTAAAAGGAGAAATCAGAAATATCGTATAATTGCTATAGACGTAAGGGAGGTGTGCATATGGTGAGATGGTTGTTCTTTGATCTGGGATCAACCTTGATAGATGAAAGCCAATGTATCGAATATCGTCTGAATCATATGCTCAATCAGAAAAATGCGCCTAAAAAAGAAGAGTTAGTAAAAAAGATAAAGGAAAACGCTGAAAGAAACCTTCTTTCCTATAAAGATATCGCCAAAGACCTGGGCCTGGAAATAACAGAATGGCCCAAGCATTTGGAAAAACTATATCCCGGTGTGGCGGAAATCTTGCAAAAACTACATGGCAAATATCAATTGGGAATTATTGCCAACCAAAGTCTGGGAACAGAGGAACGACTGATTCAATATAGAATTCGTTGCTATTTTGATGTCATCCTTGCTTCGGCAGAAACAGGAGTTTCCAAGCCTGATCTGAAAATTTTTCAGTCAGCGCTTCAAAAGGCTGACTGCTCACCGCAGGAAGCGTATATGATCGGCGACAGACTGGATAACGACATAGAACCGGCTGCACAGCTTGGTATGCTGACAATTTGGGTGAGGCAAGGCATTTATGCCTATGGCAATCCAAATTTGATCAGCCACATGCCCAGCATCATGGTAGATCATATCCAGGATATTTTATACTATTTGTAACCCAAGAGGTAGTATATTTAATAATTTATACATAAGAAATGATTAAATGCCGATTTGTTCGATTGTTTTTATTGAAATGTTCTTACAGCAGTTTCATTGTCAGACACTTAAATCAGGAGGAAAAACATGCAGGGATACAATGTAATCGTAGTGTACAATCAGACATCGGACAAGCTTTTAATGTGCAGGCGGAGTCATGAGCCTTACAAGGGCCTTTCAAATTTTGTAGGCGGAAAAATAGAGCCTGGCGAAGACGGTCTTGCTGCCGCATACCGGGAGCTGGAGGAGGAGACTGCCATCACGCCTCAAGATATCACCCTGACACATTTTATTGACTTTACATATCATTTATCGGACTGTTATGTTGAAGTGTATGTGGGAAGATTGAACATGGCAGTTTCCATTCATGGAGATGAAAACGAACTCTATTGGTCGGAGACGGACTGTGACTTTTTTGATATGGAGAAGTATGCGGGCGAGGGGAACATCGGGCACATTATGACGCATGTGAAGATGTTTTGGGAACAGTTGTTTCCTATAGAAAGAAAGGAATAAATGAAATAACATATTTCAATAACTTTCATGTAGATATATAGGATATTTAGTGATATAATTGAAAGGCAAAACCAACGAAAGGTGAACAATATGGGAAAAATCATAGCGATTGCAAACCAAAAGGGCGGTGTGGGCAAGACCACTACCTCTATCAATCTCTCCGCCTGTCTGGCAGAAAAAGGAAAAAAAGTCCTGGTAATCGACACGGATCCTCAGGGAAATACCACCAGCGGCTTTGGCATTGAAAAGAATGACCTGGAAAATACCATCTATGAGCTGATATTGGGCGAGTGTTCCATCCGCGACTGCATTATCAAGAATGTGATCGAGAATGTATCCGTTCTGCCTTCCAATGTTAATCTTGCGGCAGCAGAGATCGAGCTGATCGGCGTGGAGAGGAAGGAATACATATTAAAGAACGAAGTGGACTATGTGAAGGGTGAGTATGATTTTATCATCATAGACTGCCCTCCCTCCCTGAACATGCTGACCATCAACGCCATGACCACCGCAGACAGCGTACTGGTGCCCATTCAGTGTGAGTACTACGCATTGGAGGGATTGAGCCAGCTGATCCATACGGTGAACCTTGTGAAGGAGAGACTGAATCCGGAACTGGATATGGAGGGCGTGGTGTTCACCATGTACGACTCCAGGACCAATCTGTCCATGCAGGTGGTGGATAATGTAAAACAGAATCTAAAGCAGAAGGTTTATAATACCCTAATCCCCAGGAATATCCGACTGGCAGAGGCGCCCAGCTACGGACAGCCCATCAATAAATACGACGCAAAGTCTGCAGGTGCGGAGGCATATATGCAGTTGGCTGATGAGATCATTGCCGGCAGTGGGAAGTGAGTCTTGAAATGCGTAAATGATTGTAGAACATATGCTATATTAAGCAGGTAACAGTTAGATGGGCAGGAAGAACCGAAAGAGAAAAACAGAAACAATAGACAGGGTAGAAAGTGTTGGAATTATTGTCCGTTTGAAGGATGGACAAACCAGAGAATATCCTCTTGAATTGTGGCAGGTGGATTTTCTTACGGAAATCCTAGGGTTTCAGGTAAGAATACCTGATTTGGATGATTATGAAATGTCGGATGAACGGATTGTTTCTGCAAAGATGGATGTATTTCGCAATGCGGCAAAAAAGCTGGTAATAGCTTCCTGGACCGAATATTGGGAGATGAAGGAAGATTAAAAGGCTTGAAAGAAATAGAGGTACACATAAATCGTAGATGATATGGCTGCCGCATGGCAGCAGAAAAGAGGAAACATGGCGGCAAGAGGATTGGGAAAAGGCCTTGACTCTCTGATCCCCAATGCAATGGGGGAGGCTAAGGCAAAAAAGGAGACAAAAGAAGTAAAGCAGGATATTGAGGAAAAAAGCGAAAAAGAAACGCTGGTTAAAATTACCTCCGTGGAGCCCAACAGAAAACAGCCCCGGAAGAATTTTGACGAAGATGCCCTGCAGGAGCTGGCCGATTCCATCAAGCAGTTCGGTCTGCTGCAGCCCATTTTGGTTCAGGACAGAAAGGACCATTATGAGATCATCGCCGGTGAGCGGAGATGGCGTGCCGCGAAAATGGCGGGCTTAAAGGAAATTCCTGTGATTATCCGGGATTATACCGAACAGGAGATCATGGAGATCTCCCTGATCGAGAATATACAGCGCGAGGACTTAAATCCCATCGAAGAAGCCCAGGCTTATAAGCGCCTGCTGACGGAGTTCAACCTGAAACAGGACGAGGTGGCGGAGCGTGTCTCCAAGAGCCGTGCGGCTGTCACAAACTCCATCCGGCTTCTGAAGCTCAGTGACGAAGTCCAGCAGATGGTCATTGACGATATGATCAGCACCGGACATGCCCGGGCGTTGCTGGCGGTGGAGGATCCGGAGGAGCAGTACAATCTGGCACAGCAGATTTTTGATGAGAAACTCAGCGTCAGGGACGTGGAGAAGCTGGTGAAGAATCTTCACAAGCCTGCAAAGCCCAAAAAGCTGGATGACAAAACCATGCAGGCCATTTACCTTGATATTGAGGAGAAGCTGAAGCAGAAACTGAGCACAAAGGTCACTGTCACCTCCAAGGGCGAGGGCGCCGGAAAGATTGAGATCGAATTTTACAACCATGACGATTTGGACAGGCTGCTGGATATGATCGGGAACAACTGACAGATAGGTATTGATTGACATACATAGGAGCGATATGAACACATATAATAACAGTAACTTTTTGAATCGAATAGGTCTGGGCTCTGTTGATATTGGGTATATTCTGGCGGCATTAGCGGCGCTGGTGCTGATACTGATCATTTTGCTGATCGTGCAGATGAGCAAGATTGGGAAATTGAATAAGCGGCTGGATCGGTTTTTCAACGGAAAAGACGCCGAAAGTCTGGAAGAAGAGATAGCAAGTCTTTTTGAGGACAACAAATTCCTGAAGACCAGCGCGGAAAAGAACAAAAAGGATATCCGTACCCTATACAAGCAGCTGGAGACCGCTTATCAGAAGATGGGTCTCATAAAGTATGACGCTTTCAATCAGATGGGCGGTCAGTTGAGCTTCAGCCTGGCATTGCTGGATGAGAATAACAACGGCTTTATCTTGAATTCCGTGCACAGTACGGAAGGCAGTTATTCCTACACAAAAGAAATAAGGAACGGTGAATGTGCTATTGAGCTTGGCAAAGAAGAAGCGGAAGCGCTGGCGATTGCCATGGGAGAATGATAGTGAGAGTGGGAATAAAGTATGCTGCGGAAATGGCTGCATGAATTAACGGGTAATGAAGTTTTGGCCAGGGATATCATAAATGAGGATTATCAGGTTATTCTGCCACAGGGAGCAAAAATCCGAAGGGACTATATACGCAAACTAAATGAGCTGGGTATTGCGGAGGTGTATGTAAAAGATGAGGAAGCAAATGCCAGCGAGATTGCGATACTGAAGTCTGAGACGGAGGCTGCTATCAGGGAGACAGTGAAGGATATATTGGAGCGCCATACCTATCATAATAACCAGGAGCTTGCGGAGCTGGGGGAAGCCGCCGATGATATCATTGCCACAATATTAGAAGAAAAACAAGTAGTGGACAGAGTGTTTGATATAAAAGAAAGGAGTGCCGATATTTATCAGCATTCTATCAGCATCTGTTCCCTCGCCATACTGACGGCGCTGAAGCTGGGCGTTGATATGGAGAAAATCCACGATATTGGGGTTGGCTGCTTGCTTCACGATATTGGAATGAGGTATATGGCCATTGATTATAACAATCAGGATGTGGGTACACTGAACAGGCAGGAGCTCGCGGAATATAAAAAGCATCCGATATATGGATATACTTCTCTGAAGGATGAAGCCTGGATTTCTGATCTGAGCAAGGCAGTCATCCTGTATCATCATGAGCGCATGGACGGCTCCGGATTTCCGCTGCGCACCAGAGAAATTCCCTTTGAGTGCAGGATCGTGAATGTGTGCGATATCTTTGACGAAATGATCTGCGGCATTTCCTGTCAGCAAGTCAGAGTCTACGAGGCACTTGAATTTTTAAAAAGCTTTAAAAATATATTGTTTGATGATAAAATAGTGGATGTGTTCCTCGGCTTCACAGCAGTATATCCTGCGGGCACCCATGTATTGACCAATGAAGGGGAAATGGCTGTAGTGCTGTCCCAGAATAAGGATTTTTCGGAGCGGCCGGTCATAAGGATTCTGAAGGACAGGGATGGGAAGGACGTGAAAGGCAAGGTTATTAAGGACCTTGTGAAGATTCATCATATCTTTATTGAGAGGGCGCTGGACTAAGTGATATTAAGTGCTGGAATGTAACTTTATTCACGCCAGCGCTGAGCCAAGCAGCCGTACTTGTACGGATATTTGGCGAAACAATAAGAAATAAATTCCACAGGGAAAGGATGAAAATACCATGATCGACATTAAGTTTTTAAGGGAGAATCCTGATATCGTAAAGGAAAATATCCGGAAAAAATTCCAAGAGGATAAGCTTCCTTTGGTAGATGAGGTAATAACCCTGGATGCGGAGAGCAGAAAGGCGAAGCAGGAGGGTGACGACCTTCGTGCAGCCAAAAACCGGATATCAAAAGAGATTGGCGCTCTGATGGGTCAGGGAAAAAAGGAGGAAGCTGAGGAAAAGAAGGCTGAGGTTGCAGCCGGAGCCAAGAGGCTGGATGAGCTTGAGACCCTTGAGGCAGAGCTTCAGGAGAAGATCACGAAGATCATGATGTCCATTCCCAATATTATCGATCCTTCCGTTCCCATCGGCAAGGACGACAGCGAAAACGTGGAAATCCAGAAATACGGCGAGCCGGTGGTGCCGGATTTTGAAGTTCCCTATCACGCAGATATCCTGGACAGCATCAGCGGCCTGGACAAGGAAAGCGCTGGGCGCACCAGCGGTAATGGCTTCTACTACCTGATGGGCGATGCAGCAAGGATTCATTCCGCTATGATCAGCTATGCCAGGGATTTCATGATTGACAAGGGCTTTACCTACTGTATTCCGCCCTTTATGATCCGCAGCAGCGTGGTGAACGGCGTCATGAGCTTTGCGGAGATGGATGCCATGATGTATAAGATTGAGGGAGAGGACCTGTTCCTGATCGGCACCTCTGAACATTCCATGATCGGTAAATTCAAGGGTCAGATTGTGAATGAGAAGAGCCTTCCCGTAACAATGACCTCTTATTCGCCCTGCTTCCGGAAGGAGGTGGGCTCCCATGGAATCGAAGAGAGAGGCGTGTACAGGGTGCACCAGTTTGAGAAGCAGGAGATGATCGTGCTCTGTAAGCCCGAGGATTCCATGGAGTGGTATGACAAGATGTGGAGCTATACTGTGGAGTTTTTCCGGAGCCTGGACATTCCCGTGCGCACGCTGGAGTGCTGCAGCGGCGATCTGGCTGACCTGAAGGTAAAATCCTGTGACGTGGAGGCATGGAGCCCCAGGCAGCAGAAGTATTTCGAGGTAGGCTCCTGTTCGACCCTGGGCGATGCTCAGGCGAGACGTCTCGGCATCCGCACCAAGGGTGAAAACGGTACCTACTATGTGCATACGCTGAACAATACGGTGCTGGCTTCCCCGAGAGGACTGATCGCTTTTCTGGAGAACAATGTGAATGCGGACGGAAGCATCAGTATCCCGGAGGCGCTGCGTCCCTATATGGGCGGTAAGGAGAAGATTCTGCCTATCGAAAAGTAAGTTCCTGTTTATATCATGCATAATTCAGGCTAGCTCTGCCAATATCCTTCCGGCAGACCGCCTAAGCACGTCGGCACTTGGCGAGGTACTTTCGAGCCACCTCTACAGAGCAGGGGTTGGGTCCGTTACATGCGGAGCCGAGCAGGATCGCGTCTGCAGGAAGGATATTGGCAGGGCTGGCCGTCACTTGCATGGTTGACTTGTGAACAATAACCATAGTAGGATTGACTTTGGAGAACGCTGCAGATAAAATTGAAAAACCGGGGTGAGGATAGCTCCGGATATGGAAAGAAGGTGAAATTTTTGCACAGATACATGCGCGCCATCGGCTTCAGCCGATTTGAGAGCAAGCGAAAGCTCCAGGAGCTTTTGACAGAGGTCGTTATCAATTCAGACAGACGAGCGATCACAGTGAGTCAGGAAGATACGCTTTTAGGCGAATTTTGCAAGGATTTCGCCACGGATCTTGGCATTGCAGTTTGTGGAGAGTTCGACGAAGAAGAGAAATTTACCTACGAATACTATTTTCCCTACCTTACCGGAGCCGGTGTTACCTCCTACGAGGATGTATCGGTGGAGCGCCATGCGGACAAGGAATCCTACGCCGGCGTATGCGACGACGTGAAGGTAGGAATTTCCCTGATTTTTTACCTGAAAAACAGGTTGCCCTATGTGAAGGCACAGGCGATGGGCAAGCTGCCCATCCGGGGCACAACGCTGACATTGTCCGCGTTGTCTGTCAGCGGTTCTGTACTGCTTCCCATCCAGAAGGACGAGGAGCAGCTGCAGCGGGTAAAGCAGGCCTCCGCTACCAGGAATAACCTGATGGCTGCTGCCAGAAAGGGAGACGAAGAAGCCATCGAAACGCTGACGCTGGAAGATATGGATATGTACACCACCATTTCCCGGAGAATTCAGAAGGAGGATTTATTTAGCCTGGTGGATACTTGTTTCATGCCCTACGGCGTGGAATGTGATCAGTATTCCATTCTGGGGGAAATAGTGGGAATGCGCCTTTCCACCAACAACATCACAGGTGAAAAAATTTATATCCTGACAATTTGCTGTAATGAATTGACATTTGACGTTTGTATCAATATAATAGACTTGTTTGGGGAACCTCAGGTAGGCAGACGTTTCAAAGGCGTGATCTGGCTCCAGGGGCAGATCAATTTCCCCGAGGAGATAATTTAAGATATACAGAGATGCCTTTTTGAGAGTTGGAAATCCTGCTGTATACAGCAAGGTGTATGACTCTGGCAGCTTTTGTATAGATGTTCCCGTAGCTCAGCAGGATAGAGCGTTCGCCTCCTAAGCGAAAGGCCAGCGGTTCGAATCCGCTCGGGAACGTGAAAGCGCTGTGGCTTACTTTGGGTGAGCTGCGGCGCTTTTAAATATCCAATTATTATTCTTATTGAGAAGCAGCGTTCATTTTACTGTTTCCATACATTTCTATTAATTACCATTCAGACATCTTTTGCTTTGTTCCGCTTTTGATTTGCTGTAATCATGGTTTTTCGATGCGGAATACTACCATTACTTAATATCTCTTTCCTTTGATTTTTGAAAGTTTAATTTATAATTAACAAAATATGTCGAACTTTGTAATTTATCGAATCTAGTCGTTAAATATTAATAATCCATCTTGAAAATCGGATATACTCGTGATATCATATTAGCAGTCTCAGAAAGGTGGCTGGTCAAAGTGATTAAACGAGAAATTTACATGAACCGCATTCGACCATTTATCGGAAATGAACTGATCAAAGTCCTAACAGGTATCCGCCGCAGCGGAAAGTCCGTCATGCTGGAGCTGTTAAAAGAGGAGTTGTGCGGCTCAGGCGTCAGCAGCGCACAGTTTATCTCCATTAACTTTGAGAACATGAGCAATGCTCATCTTTGTACTGCTGACGCACTGCATGATGAGGTCATCCGTCTGGCTTCGGAGATCAAGGGCAAGGTCTATCTCTTTTTTGATGAAATCCAAGAAGTCGATGCCTGGGAAAAATGTGTCAACTCTTTCCGGGTTGAATTGGATTGCGATATTTACATTACCGGCTCCAATGCCAAACTGCTTTCCGGCGAGCTTGCAACCTATTTGGCCGGACGATATGTGGAATTTGTTATCTATCCCTTCTCCTTTGCAGAATTTATGGAACTGTACCGAACTGTGTTCCCGGATGCCAGCGTGGAAAGCTGTTTCACAAAATATCTGACCGCAGGAGGGATGCCCTACCTTTCCAACCTCATGTATGATGAAACTGCCGGACGACAGTATTTGCAAGACCTTTACAACTCCGTGGAGCTGAAGGACATTGTAAAACGCAACAAAATCCGGGATGTGGATATGTTGGAACGGATCATTGCCTACATCACCTCCAACATTGGCACGACATTTTCATCCACGTCGATTTCCAAATATCTGAAAAGCGAAGGCCGCGTCGTTGCCCCGGATACGGTTCTCAGTTATATCAAAGCCTGTACCGACGCTTTCCTGTTCTACCAGGTAAAGCGCCAGGATCTGCGGGGAAAAAGGATACTCACCGTCAACGAGAAATACTATGTTGCCGATCACGGAGTACGGGAAGCGGTTTTCGGCGGGAACATGCGGGATATCAATTTGGTGCTGGAAAATATTGTTTATATGGAGCTGCTGCGTCGGGGCTACACGGTCACGGTCGGCAAGACCGGCGAAAAGGAAATTGATTTTGTCTGCCGGAAACAGAGGGAAACGATTTATGTTCAGGTCTGCTATCTGCTGGCCTCCGAGGATACCGTAAAACGTGAGTTTGGTGCCTATCAAGGTATCCGTGACAATTTCCCGAAATACGTTGTCTCTCTTGATGAGTTTGACATGAGCCGGGACGGGATCAAGCACAGAAACATCAGGGATTTCCTTTTGGCGGAGGAATGGAACTGACGAGAATATATAAGCGTCGCAACTTGCTTTGAGCGGGTTGCGGCGCTTTTCTGATGTTAAGTATAAGATTTTCGAACCCTGAACCTTATTAATAGGTTTTCGGGTCTTGAGCCATATTAATAGTTATAGTATAATGAATGAAAAATTGATTTGCTTAATTGGTTTGGTATATTTGACAAGTGGAAGGAAAGCGTAATATGGACACACATGCAGAAAAAATAGCTTCCATCGGCGACGAGAATGAGGCCGCCAATATAGACGAGATCATAGCGCTGCTGGACGGCTACACCCAGGCCGGCGGCAGCAGGCTTAAAATAGACGTGGTGGAGGGGCAGGGAGAAGTGCTCTCCCGCCAGTACCACCACGGCCGCTGTGACGTGGGCAGTCCATGGGCATGTGGGACTGCCTTTGATGTGTTGGAGGATGAGGAGGATGAGCAGTAATGCTATATTCTCCGGCCAAAGGTGCAGGTTCCCAGGGCGTGATGGTGGGACGCGCCTGTGATGGCTCTGCCCTGGTTCCCTGTGCTGCTCTGTGCCCGGCTTCTCCCGGCATTTGCAGTATCATAGTTTGTTTTCCATTTCTTAAAGGTCTCCCCTATCTTTTGGGTGTTTTCCGTATTTTCTTCCACCTGCTTTTGATATTCTTCCGGAACCAGTATCATCATGTTCCCATATCCAAGCTTGCTCAGCTCCTTCTGCAGTGGGGAATCAACATTAATGGTTCTGAATCCGGCAATATTCTGTGCATTCAGGCCATTGGCAGACAGCGTTCCCAGCACATTTGACAGTACGCTTGAAAAAGGGAGGTTATATGTTGGGAAGGATGTTCCCAGATACCCCAATGGCGTCATACTGTTATAAAGTCCAAGTGCGGACATATTCATGTATGTTCCCATATTTTCCACGATCGATGCAACACTCATTTTCATTTCTCCTTTCGTTTCCGCGGGCAATGAGCAAAGTAGGGCACCTGCGCGCATATTTGGCGCGTGCAGCGAGAATGCTAAGTTCCGATAATGCTTGCTCAGTGCGAACCGATGTAGGCATAGACCAAATATCTATATGTTTTAGCAAATTAGTTTTGTTGCATATCAAGCTTAATACACAGCCGAGCTGGAGGATATTTGATTTTGCAGCATAACGGTCAGGGTAAACACTTTGCTGTCTGCAGACCATTCCATCGCGCCATAGTATTTTTCAACTGTACTTTTTATATGATAAAGCCCCATGCCATGCAATTTCTTGTCCGACTTGCAGGTCTCCGGGAATTCCTTTTCCTTTCCCAAAAATATCTTGCCGTCAAAGCTGTTTATAACCTCAATGAAAAACTGGTTTCCCCTCCTGAAGGAAGAAAGACGGATAAACAGCTTCTCACCCAAACCCTGCTCATGCAGCCTTTTACAGGCTTCCATGGCATTGTCCAGGGCGTTTCCCAGGATAACGCCTAAGTCATAGCTTTGGATCACAAGGCCCGCGGGAAATATAAGCTGCTCCGCATCCAGTCTACATTCCGGCATCGTGTTCAGAAGCTCATGGTATTTCATATTCAAAAGTGTATCCACCACGGCATTTCCCGTCCGATAGCGGGGCTCCAGCTTGTCCAGGGTCATGTTCAGCTCTGTCAGATATGCATCCAGTTCCCCTTTCTCCTCTCCCCCGTTTTCGGTGGCGAGACGCATGACTATGGAAAGTGTATTCCGCATATCATGTTTTATGTTCCGGATGCCGGAGTAAAGGCGCTCTATCTCTGTGATATGCTCCTGCATGCTTCCGATCTGCTTTTCCAGGATAACCCTGCTGTTTCTCTCCTGGTTTAGCCGGATCATATCCTGAAACAGTTTCACCCGATTGCAGATGGACATCATACAAAGCAGCATGATTATGGGAACAAGCAACACCAGCAGGGGATAATTGTCATAAAATAATTCCAATGCGGAGCTTTCCACCGTGAAAATAATAATTCGCAGGAGCAGACAGATTAACAGTCCTGTTATTCCCGGAGTGAGAAGAAACAATAGTTCCGTTCGGTGGAGCTTTCGATCCTTTTCCCGAAAAGTACTTATCACCTTTTTCAGAAAAACATACATGAGACTCGCCTCGATGGCACTGTACAAAGCGATGACTGCTATCCCTGTCAATTCCACAGCTACAAGAAATTCTTCAAACAGGAAATATCCGTGTTCAAAAAACCATAACCACAATCCTAACAGCTTCATCGACACATGCAGTAAAGTATAGGCAAACAACGCGCTGCATTCGTTTACCGCGACAAAGGTGACAATGAGAAAAGATGCAATTCCATAGGAAGCTCTATAAAATCCTAAAACCAATATTGCGGTGATAACGATCAACCAGACCAAATGCACTGCAGCTCTTACTGTCGAATCCTCAGGTTTCCATATCCAAGTCACCGATCGCAGAAGAAGGAACAGAACCATTACGAATGCCTTGTTCCCTCGTCTGTTTTTCAGTCGGCGCTCCAAAAAGTTTTCGCTGAAACATTGGAGACAGTATCCCTGGAACAAAAACAGAAGGAGATTGATTCCCTCGCTTATTCTTTCATAGATCACAAGTTCATTCATGAATCGTGCCTCCGTCCTGCAGATACCGCATATAAGTTTTTACGAACGTCTGGTACTTTTCCTTTGCCAGATAGACCTCCTCCCCATTGTTCAGGCGGATCTGGTCCGTCCTGTACTCCATAATATACGCCATGTTTACAAGATATCCTCTGTGACAGCGGTAAAAACTGTTCCCCAGCTGCTCCTCCAGCTTGCTGATAGAAGCGTACACCTCAATGGTTTCCCCTGGGATGTGAATCTCTACCTTCTTTCCCCTGCTCTCCAGATAGAGGATGGCGCTCTGGTCCAGATTCACACTGCGGTTTCTGGTCTGGATCAGGAGCTTCGTTTTCTCCTGGCTTTTCCTTTTTCTCACTTCTCCAAGAGCGCGCTCTAACACCTCTCCCAGCTTCTCTTCCTCAAGAGGCTTCAGCAAATAATGATATGCAGACACATCAAAGGCCTCAAAGACGCACTCTTTTAGTCCTGTGACAAAAATGAGGATCATATCCTCTTTTCTTGTCCGAAGCGCTCTGGCCGTTTCCATGCCGCTTAGGCCCTGCATTTGGATATCCAGAAAGACCAGGTCAAAGCTTTTGTTCGCCGCAAGCAGCTCTTCCCCGGCAGCATAGGCCTCTATACGGCAGTCGGACACATTTCGCTTCAGGAACTGCTCAAGCTGTTCCCGAATGACCGCCTCATCATCACATACTGCTATCTCTATCAAATGTTTCACCTCAAATCACGGAATCGGATGGATGCTGTCAAAAATATTTTTGCACTTATTTATTTTCCATTACAGTATAGCAGATGAATCAGCATTTGTGGGCAAAAAGGAATGAAACCTCTTTGAAAAGGAACGAAACCTTTAAGAAGGCAGCACAAGCACCAACAGGCCCCAAAAAGAAAACAAAAGTTCCAAGAAGAAAACGAAAGCTCCAAGAAGAAAACAGAAGTTCCAAGAAGAAAACAGAAGTTCCAAGAAGTAAACAAAAGTTCCAAGAAGTAAACGCAGACTCCAAGAAAGAAACAGAAATCCAAAAAAACAAAAACCAATAAAATTACTTGAAAACATAAGCGACCAAATGTAAAATTTTCCGAGTAGATAGATAAGAGGCCTCAATCTAAAACAAAGGAGTATACAAATGGAAGACAGCGGCATCATCGAATTATATTGGACGCGCTCCGAGAGCGCAATCTCTGAAACCATGAAAAAGTACGGAAAATATTGTTTTGCCATTGCCTATAGCATTCTTTCAAGCACTGAGGATGCCAACGAAAGTGTGAATGATACATATCTTGACGCATGGAACAGCATGCCTCCGCATCGGCCTGCCATTCTCTCAACCTTTCTGGGGAAGATCACAAGGAGAATTTCCATTGACAGGTGGCGGAGCCGAATGGCAGGAAAGCGCGGGGGCGGCGAATACGCGCTGGCGTTGGATGAGTTGGAGGACTGTGTTGCCTCCTCCAGCGATGTGGAGAAGGAAGTGGAGCAACGGGAATTAGTAAAGGAGCTGAATGAATTTTTATCCAAGCTTCACGAGCAAGAGAGGGATATTTTTATCTGCCGGTACTTTTTTCTTTTATCCCTTTCAGAAATCTGTAACAGGTTTGGCTATAGTCCCAGCAAGGTAAAATCCATGCTGTCACGGACAAGAAAGAAGCTGTATGCATATTTGGAGAAGGAGGGACTGTTATGAAGGCATATGAACTGATGGACGCTATAGGCGAGGTTGATGACACATATATTCATTCTGCTGAAAAATGGCTTGAGGGCGATTCCGAACAGACCGGAATGAACCGCCGAGGTATTGCCCGCAGATTTCTCCTCTCTGCAGCTGCGGTTTTCCTTCTGCTGGTCTCCTCTTTTACGGTGGCAATGGCGGCAAACGAGGAATTCCGAAATGCGGTATTCCGGTTTTTCCATATTTCCACTCCCGATGTCAATTTACCCGTGGAAGGGGAGCCCGACCAGTCGGGGCAAATACAAAACATCGGCAGTACGGGTATAGAAAATGCAGTAAAAACCGAGTACATCCGCATTGACGGAAAATTTGATTACAACGACGGCATAATCTATCTGTATGATGAAGAGACTGAAAGGTATACACAGGCCTATACAGTAGAAGATGGGCAGCTGTGTCCCTTAGAGGCACATTTCGAGTCCTTTGAGTACACATGGAACGGTTTCACATACCGGATCAACTTTGACTGGTATGAGGCAAACGGTGCGCTGCATGCCATGGGAAGACATTACGATCTGGATACCGGCACTGACTGGGGAGTCGGTGGCATAAAGGAGGATAAGGTTTTTGTGTGGCTGTCTGCCGGTTCGCAGATAGATTATCATATGTATGTTTTATTGTACAATATCCGGACGCATGAGGTGATAGATGTTCTTGACGGATGTGAAGAGTTAAAGTCACAGAATATCATTGATGTGGAATTCTCTTCGGATCGGTCCGCAATGCTGGTCACATGCGGTGAAGTTACCTTTTGGTATGATGAGAACAGCAGCAGGGTGTATTATTATGAGATAGGGAATGGGACTGTGCAGGACCTGGATGAACTGAGTGGAACGAGGGTGATGGGTGCAACCTTTATAAATGATGACACCGTCTGCTGCTACTGGGAGGATGAAGAAGGCTTGAGTACCCACAGACTTCTTTCCCTGTCAACAGGGGAAGTCCGGGAGCTCTATTCCGATATGCCGGGCGTCCGCTGGTCGGATTACGGGATCCTATTTACCGGCCGCAGGTATGGACTGTATGTTGATGAAACGGGTGGTGTCAGTGTGTATGACTTCAAAACGGGAGAGATGGCTGCCATAGAGGGATTTCAGTATCATGAAGATGCCGAAATGGTGGGCATAAACGGCTCCGAAGATAAAATGCTGTTTTTTAAAACCGACGCATCGGCGGAAGGACTTGGGGTTTCAAGCATCGGTATTCTGGACCTGGAGAAGCATTCCCTTGTTCTTTTTGACAGGGAAGGGTATGATATCCGGCCTGAGAGTACTTTTGGATGGTTCGATGATAACAGAGTGGCAATTACGGCCCACACGGATGAATATTGGTATCTTTATATTATTTCGGTGGATGGAGCGAGTTATTGAGCTACAGCATTCATTATCCTATGGTTCGGAAAGAGCACCTTTTTAGGAAATCAACTTATGCTCCACACAGCGTCTCAACTGCACGAATCAGCTTATCATTGTCCTCTGGCATCCGCAGGGAAATGCGGTAATATCCGTCCCCAAGACCCAGATATGAATCGCAGCCGCGGATCAGGAATCCCTTTTCTGCCAGCTGTTCTTGGAATGAAGGAATATCCGTGTGGAAAAACAGATAGTTGGCCTCGCCACCTATCACTTCTATGAAAACGGATTCCAGCGCTTTCTTCACACGTTCCCGCTCCCTAGAGACAAGCGAGAGGGAACGTGTAAGATATTCTGTGTCCTCCAGAGCAGCAATCCCAGCTTCCTGAGCTGCCACAGACACAGGCCAGCTCTGTCCAAAGGTCCAAAGCTGATCCCGAAGCTTCTGATGTGCGCAAAAGGCGTAGCCCAGACGCAGTCCCGCCATGGCATAAAGTTTGGTGGCCGCTTGGAGAATGATAAGATTATCATAGCTGCTAAGCTGTTCCTGGGGATTATCCAGAAAGCCACTAAAGCATTCGTCCACCCATAACAGAACATCACATTCCCTGCACCGTGCCAGGATTTTCATAAGGAGTCCCTGTTCCACGGTTTTGCCTGTGGGATTATTGGGGTTACAGAGAAGGAACATGTCAAGCTCTGGTGTGATCTTTTCCAACACATCCCCGGTTAGTGCAAAATTGTTTTCCCTGGTGAGAATATGATAGCTTACCTTACATCCAAATGCGGACAGAGCGCCTTCATATTCCGAGAAGGTGGGTGCTGTAAGCAATACCCGCTGTCCTCTTTTGATGGCAGCAATTCTCCAAATTAGATCGCTGGCGCCGTTTCCAGGTATGACAAATTCGGCCGGGATGCCATAATGCCGGCCCACGGACTGGCGTAGGCGCCGGTAGTGTATATCAGGGTACAATGCTCCTAAGGCCAAGGCCTCTGAAGCTGCCATAGCTGCCATTGGAGACATCCCAAGGGGATTTACGTTAACTGAAAAATCTAAGGGCTCCCGTCCATATTCTTCCAAAAAGCCCATGCGGTCCCCACCATGCTTCAACATAACAGCATCACCACTCCCTTCACCAGCGCGCAGAGTACGAAGCAAATTGTACCGCTGGCATATAATAGCCTGTTTGCCCGTATGATGTCCTCGGCCTCTATAGGTCGGTCATTATCACCAATGGTAGGCTTTTCCACTGGTTTTCCAAAATAGCTGGCAGTACCGCCCAGCTGAATGTGAAGTGCTCCGGCGCATGCCGCCTCCGTCTGCGCGGAGTTTGGGCTGGCATGTTGATATCGGTCCCTGCGGAAGATGCGAAACGCGTTGCTGCCATCCAATCCCATGACCCAAGCAGAAACTACTGTCAGTATGGCAGTGACCCTGGCTGGAATGAAATTGGCGGCATCGTCCAGTTTTGCAGCAGCCCGCCCAAAGTAAAGATACCGTTCGTTTTTGTAGCCCAGCATACTGTCCATGGTGTTGATTGCTTTATATAATACCCCCAGCGGTGCGCCTCCCAGTGCCAGATACAACATGGGTGCTATCTCCCCATCGGAGCTGTTTTCCGCCACGGTTTCCACACAGGCCCGAAAAACGCCGGAAAAGTCCAATTTGTCGGTATCGCGTCCCACGATCCTTCCGACAGCAGCCCTTGCGCCCACAAGATCGTTGCGATTTTCATACACCCGCATGCTCTCCTTTTTCAGGGAACGCATGGCGAGACACTGCCAGCAGAGAAAACTCTCCGCAGCCAGGCCAGCAGCGGGATGGATCAGATAGAGTACGGTCAGCACACCGATACTAAGCGATAAAGAGCATATGCAGATTAGAAGGACGAGAAGGATGCCGCCCCAGAATTCCCCCCGCATGTTTTTGGGGAATATCCGTCGGAACGCCCTCTCAAGCAATGATATGCCCTTGCCAATCCATACCACAATGTGAAAGCCCCCCAGGGGATCACCCAGCAATAAATCCACAAAAAATCCGGTGCATAATGCCGTCAGATGGTAGATCATAAAATCACCTTGTCAATTTTCGTAATCTCTGTCAAAACAAAAGGAAACTCATCTCCTGCTGCCGGAGAGGACAGTGTGCAGAGAAAGCCCTGACAATTTCCCACATGCCCCTCATAAAATGTCATAGTGGGACGGGCAAATTTCTCCAGCACAGCCATAATAGTTCCCCCGTGAACCACAAAGACGAGTATGTCCATCCGGGAATCCGTTGCCACCACTGCTTCAGAGCCTATCCGGGAGTTCGTTTCCAATACTGTAATGGAGCCTATTCGAGAGTCAGTTTCCAATACTGCTGTAGAGTCCATTCCCGAAGACATATGGAAGATTACTGTTCTCTCAAATGCAGTCTGTACACGGTCCGCGAAAGCATCCCGTGACTCGCCGCCTGGACATTGTCCCATACAATTCCCATCCACCCAGTCCCGGTAAAGCCGGTCAGATTCCATCTCCTGGGCGTTTTTTCCCTCAAAATCGCCGAAATCCATTTCCCGCAGATCCTCAACAGTTACCTGCCTGGCATTTGGAAACATGATTTCAGCCGTCTGTCGGGTGCGCAAAAGAGGAGTCACATAGACCAGGGACAGCACGGGGATTTTCCCTGCGGCTTCAGCCTGCCGAATACCCTGGGGACTCAAGGGTTCGTCCGTTCTGCCAATATACCTTCGCATCTCATTTCCTGCCGTGGCTCCGTGACGCAAAAACAGTATTTTCATAGTAATTTTCCCCTTCGAATCGCATCGTCTCTTTCCTCCGCCCTGTCAACTGAAAACTCATCAAGCGTAATTTAGCTGAAAGAGAGTGATACAGCACACTAGATATCAGATTTGCAGCTCGCCCTTAATCACGGAAGGAATCCCGCATACCATTCTTACCACTGTGTCAGCCCTGCTGGCCAGCCACACGCACAGTCTGCCCACGGCTTCCCGGCCCAAACGTTCACTGCGCTCAATAGGAATCACGCCGCTTCCCACCTCATTACAGATCACAATTTCCTTTGCCAGAAGGGTATCATATAGGGTATCCGCCTTCTCCGGGCAATCAAAGACCAGCCGCTCCACATGAAAGATCACAGGGAGGTTGTCCAAACAGGCATCCGCCATATCTTCATCCCTATAGCCCAAAGATTTTGCAAAGGTTCTTTTTCCGGCACCTTCGCCGCCCACGATTAAAATCATAATGCCACCACTCTTTCTGTCACGATGTAAGACAGGAGCATTAGAAGCTCCGCCAATGTGATAATATAACCGGCCAGATCGCCGGACATGCCGCCAAATTCGCGCCTTGACATCCTGTGAAGATATAGCAGGCACAGCAGGAACACCACAGCGCATACAATCCCACTGACGGTGGACAGGCAACATAGAGCTCCAGTGCAAATAACCGCCCATCCGCCCAACAACAGTGTGACCTTATTCGACGCGGCATCGCGGAAAGTGTGCTGGAGTCCCTTTGCTGAGGAGGAAGGGAAACACACGCTGCAAAGCGCGCCAAGAACCCGGGCGAACACCTGATGAAGTCCCAGAGTAAGTACAGATGTTTCCGTTCGGGGGAGCTCTGCGCATAGAGCCGTAAACAAAAGCAAGTAACCTCCTGCAAAAAACACCGCGAAGGCACCGGCGTTGGGATCCTTGAGTATTTGACGCTTTCGCTCCGGTTCGGCATGGCTGGATAGAGCATCAATCGTATCACAGAAGCCGTCCATATGGATACCACCGGTAAGTATGATGGGCAGCAGTGTCAGACCCACCGCAAAGAGCGCTGTGCCAAAGGAAAGGAAATTGCACAGCAGTAGCCATCCCCACTGCAGAGCCCCGGCAATCACGCCTACAAGAGGCATCCAGGCCAGCATATAACGCATATTTTCCTCTTTCCATTGAATCCTGGGCATGGGGATAACGGAAAACATACAAAACGCCATGATCAGCGACCGAAAAATGTCCGTCATTCTAAAAGCGCCCCCTTTCGCACCACCGGGATTCCGCACACCAGTTCATATACTGCGTCCGCCCTTTTTGCAAGCTCCGCATTTATTTTTCCAAGTGCAGAAATATAAGCGTTGGTTCCCTCATCATAGATATGTCCGTCGCTGCCTACGTCATTGGTCACCACGATCAAGTCATTACACTGAAGACACAGGGCCTCCACACCGCTTATTACCCTATCAAAGGGATCGTCATAGGACCCCTCCTCATCAAACATCTCGTTGGCGGTCAGATTACAGATACATTCTAACAGGGCAGTTCCCCGGCCGGGAAGTTCCAGGGAAGATAGCGCCGTGTATCTTTCAACGGTTTCAAAACCCTTACCATCGCGCATCTTACGATGCCGGGCGATCTTCCTCTCACTTTCCTCTCCAAAAGGGCGCATGGCAGCAATATAATATCGGGGCTTTGGCAGCTTCATACAGAGGGACTCGGCGTAAAAGCTCTTCCCACATCCGGAGCCGCCTGTCAATAAGATCATCATGTCAAACACCATATCCTTTTTGTGAAATATTCGGATTAATACCTTTCCTGCAGCTACCTCTTCTCATGCTTATAAGGAGGAATGCCTGCTTCCGAAAAAGCCATGGCATTATTGTATACAGAAAGTGCCAGATCCAACAGCGGCATCATGCATACAGCACCTGTTCCCTCCCCCAGCTTCAGTCTGCCCCATAAAATCGGGTGTAAAGACAGCCTTTCCATAATGGATTCTGCTGCCGGCTCTGCCGAGCAGTGGCTGGCGATCATGGCGCAGGTACTATTGGGACAGAGCATGGCCGCAATCAGCGCGGACACGGAGCTGATGAGACCGTCTATGATCACTGGTATTCGGTAAAAGGAGCAGCCCAGATACAATCCCGCCATACCTGCAATGTCAAAGCCGCCCAGCTTGCACAATACGTCGAGGGCATCGTTGGGTTCGGGGCGATTTGTTTCAATGGCCCGACGAACCGTGTTTCGCTTTCTGACGAGCCCTTCATATGACAACCCTGCCCCGGGACCAATGGCCTTTTCAATCGGCATTTGTAATAGGATGGATGCTATGGCACCGGAGGTGGTGGTGTTACCGATCCCCATTTCACCGCAGGACAGTAATTCATAGCCTTCTTCCTTTAGTTCCCGGGCAATGGAAATTCCCGTTTCAATGGCGCGGATCGCCTGGTCCTTAGTCATTGCGGGCCCCACGGCAATATTTGCAGTGCCGTCAGCGATGTGCAGATCCCTGACCCCGGCTGCCCTGTGGAACATTCCAACGTCAACCGGAAATACCTCTGCGCCAGCCGTCTCCGCCATTCTGCATACACAGGATTGGCCCCTGGCAATGGCTTCTGCCATAATTGCCGTGACGGATGCATCTGTCTGCGTCACGCCCTCGACCACCACTCCGTTGTCAGCGCAGAACACCACAACCATCCGTTTTTTCAAAGAGAAGATCTCGTTGCCCAAAAGGCCTGCGATCCGGACACAGATCGTCTCCAGCTCCCCCAATCCGTCCAGAGGCTTGGCAATGGAATTCCAATGGGACTTAGCCCGTACCATTGCATTATTGTCCGGTGGCAGTATTTTTTGATTCAATTCTATGAAGTCCATGGTATCACCTCGTTTCCGTCCACTGAGAAAGCATTTTTTTCATCCACTCGTATACATCCATCTGGTAGACTTGTTCCAGATACTCCGGCGCCAGTACCTCCTTTGCCTCTCCATAGGCCACGATAGTTCCATGATTCATAAGAAGTATCTTCGTTCCGTATGCCTTGGCCAGAGAGAGGTCGTGGGTCACGGAGATCACCGCCCGCCCAGGTTTTTTAAGCCAATCCGAAATCAGCTCAAACACCTGCTTTTGATAGATTAGGTCAAGATGATTGGTGGGCTCGTCCAACAGAAGGAGCTTGGGGTCCTGGGCAAATACCTGAGCCAGAAAGGTTCTTTGGAGCTCGCCGCCGGACAGTGTGAGTATGGATTGTCTGCGTTTTTCCGTCAGGCCGGTGAGAGCAAGGGCGGAATCCACTGCATCCTTGCGTTTGTCGTCATGCTGGGTCAGAAAACCGGAGGAGTGGGAATACCGGCCCAGAGCCACCACTTCCTCTACGGAGAAAGAATAGGATGCGGCATGGTTTTGCATCAGTACGCCCATGCAGCGGGCCAGCTCTGCCGGTTTTTTCCGTTCGGTGTCCTCGCCCTCGAACCATATTTCTCCTGTGTGATCAACGCCCCGGGTTATGGCATTGATAGCCGTGGACTTTCCCGCACCGTTGGGACCCACGATCATCAGCCACTGTCCCTCATCCACAGAAAAGCTGATCCTGTCAAGGATGGTCTTTTCTCCGTTGCGGACGGAGAGATTCTTTACTTCCAACATCATCGGTCCCTCCTTGTACGATAGAAAATCAATACGAATACCACCGCACCCACCAGACTGGTGACAATACCAATGTTCAGCTCTCTGGGATTTAGCAGGATTCGCGCTATCAGGTCCGCCAGCATCAGGAAAACCGCACCGCCAAAGAGGGAAGCAGGCAGCAGCCGTCGGTGGTTGGGACCTACAAGCATCCGAAGCATGTGAGGTGTCACCAATCCTACGAAACCGATGGTTCCGCCGATGGAAACGCAGATACCGATCAGCGCTGAGACTGCAATCAACAACACCAGTTTCACCCTGCGCACGTTTACACCGATGTGGCGGGCATTATCCTCGCCCACAGCAAAAGCGTTCAATTCCTGGGCATGCAGAAAGATGACAGTGCCAAAAACCAATAACGCACCAAAGAGGATCACAGCGTCCGTGTACCCCCTCCCCTGAAGACTGCCCATGGTCCAGAAGGTGATGTGCTGCACCCGGTCTGCGGCAAAGGTGATCACGATGCTCATAAGGCTTGACACGAACATGGAAAAAATAACGCCAATCAGAATGATGGTGTTGGTAGAAAGGGAATAGTCCAGCTTATAGGCAAGCCCCAGAATAATCAGTAGGGACAAAAATGCAAATAGGATGGCCATTACCATGGTTCCCGCAAAGGGCAAAGCAGGGAAAGTGACGCCGAAGGCAATGGCGATCACCGCGCCCAGCGCCGCACCGGAGGAAACTCCCAGAGTGGAGCCGTCTGCCAGGGGATTTTTTAAAAGCCCCTGCATGACAGTGCCTGACAGGGAAAGGGAAGCTCCCGTCATGGCCACACAGATTACCCTGGGAAGCCTTACAGATAGAATAATGGAGGCTGTCGCTCCGGAAGGCAGAGGAAGCTGTGTGCCAAAGATCCAGTTGTGGATCTGGCTGTATACCGCGTTCCAGATGATCATCACGGTATCACGCAGCGGGATGTGGACGCTGCCGATGCAGACGCAGAGACACAATATGGCGGCAGTTACTGCAGTAAACAACAGATACTCCACAGCAGAAAAGCGTTCCTTATGTGATTTCATTGGCCACCTCCCTTTGTAAAATGGGGGGACGGAAGATCCCCCCATGACGGCGCGGATCATCCCGATCCGACACGGGATTTTCCCCGCCTTAATGCAACATGGGTTTTTCCCCAACCTAATGCATTATTCTCCGCCATAAACAAAATCAAAAAGCTTTCGTGCGCCATCGGCCAGACGGGGAGCGGGCCTGGACAGTTCATTATTCTGGAGGTTCAGTATGGCTTTATTCTGTACAGCAGTCACATTTTCCCAGCCCGGTCGTGCCATGATCTCCTCCTCCGGAAGAGGACCCTCACCAAAGTACATTGTGATGGTCAGGATATAATCCGGATTACGCTCCAGCACCTGTTCTTCAGAAATAGCAGCCCAGCCGTCCACATCGGCAAAGCAGTTGGTAAGGCCCAGCATGTTGGCAATCTCATCCATAAAGGTGTTGGATCCGGCGGCCCAAAGACCCCATTCCAGCGGAGAAACCTCAAAATAGATGGTTTCCGTGCCGTCGCCGGTGGATTTTTCCTGGATTTCGGAAAAAACGGATTTCATGTTGTCAATGACAGTGGCAGCCTCTGTGTCTTTACCCATCAGCGCTCCGATCATCTCTATGGCGGTGTAAACACCCTCAATGTCCTGAGCGTCACTGATCACAACATGGATACCGGCATCCTCCAGCTGTTTAGCCTGTTCCTCGGTTTGGGACATGGCGCTCATCAGCAGCACTTGTGGCTCCAGAGCCAGGATCTGCTCAATATTGGTCTCAGAACCCGAGTCCACTGTGGGGATATTCAGTACCTCTGCAGGATAATCGCAGTATGTGCCCCGTCCTACCAGGGTATCCCCGGCGCCGATGGCATAAAGGATTTCACAGTCAGAGGCTGTGAGGGCCACCACTCGTGTGGCGGGCTCGTCCAGGGTAATTTCCCTGCCCATCATGTCAGTGATGGTGATGGAGGCACCGTCGTTACCGTCCTGACCTCCGTTTTGATTACCGCAGGCAGAAAGCGCCAACAGCATTGCGGCAACGAGGATCGCTGCCAAAGAACGTGTGTGTTTGGTTGATTGTTTCATCAATCCATTCTCCTTTCTGTATACTGACTGAATAGAGAAGGAGCAAAAAATATGCTCCCCCAGATTGGAGAGCAACACAAATAACACAGGTTCACACAGACCTGTGCAGTTTCCCACCCAACCCCAGAAGTGTATCATATGCAGACAGGTCTCCCGGCTTGGCTTCATCCTACTGGGGCGCCTTCCCACCTTGCGGCAGTGACTTGTATGCCCTTTCGTCAGCTTCACGGTTACTGGGATAGCCCGACAGTTTCAGTCGATTCCCTCAATGCTTTCGCATTGGCGCCTCCCGGCGCAGAAGCATATGCTATTCAGTTCTTGCAAAGTATATCATGTAGTAGTTATGAAATCAAGCTCAATGCTTGTCATAATACATCTTCACCCTGATATTCTGCTTATAGTCCCCGAAATCCTCCCCGAACAGCGTTATGCCGCCGCAGTTGGCGGTGTCCTTTGGCACGGACAGGGTAAAATTGATAGAGCTGTTGTAATCGATATGCAGGTCGCCTATCTTTGTCTTTGATATCCGGTGTGTGCCGTCTATAAAAGTACCTTCTGAGTTAATGATTAAAGTCTTTAAAAGCCCATACTGGTTCAAAGGTTCCGGCCACCAGAAAGGGGAGAGCATACCCTTCCGGGAGCCGTAATCCCCGGGGCTTACCCAGTTTCCCAAGGGAATCCCGTTGATCTCGAAATAAATATCGCTGGGGTAATCCTCGTTGACTTCAGGACATTCGGAGGAAATTTCAAAGGAAATCTGGAGCTCCTGCACAGTCTGCCCGGCGCTCAGCCGGTTTGGCAGGCTGTAGGTGATATTGCCGTAGCCCATCCAGAGGATGCCGGCCTTAAAACGTTCCGGATAGGAAAACACCCTGGGATCGTCCAGTTCGCCGATTATGTTAGCGGTGGTCGCAAGGCCGCAGGTAGGGTGCGGATCACAGGCGGTGTAATGCCCGATGGCGATGTCATCCTGATAACAGTGCCTGGGTGCGGATTGGGGTATCATGTCCACCATCATCCGGGAATAAACGGGCTGCACGATCTTCATCAGGCCACGCTTGCCGGAAGTGGTGCGTATAGTGACAAGTCCCGCGCTCTCCAGCTTGCTGACATGGAGCGAAATGGCACTGTTGGTCACATTTAGCATTTTGGCCAGGTCGTTCATGCTCAGCTCTTCCTGATAGATCAGTTCCATGATCCGCAGGCGCATAGGAGTGCCCAGCGCCTTGAAAACCTCTTCTGCGTCTTTCAATGATTGTAAATACAGCAAAGCGTCCCCCATTCTGCCACAGATCTGTCCTTATCTAATATACATCTGTTATACGTCTATGTACATGTTTTCCATCTGTATACATTTATAGATTCGTCATTTGTGGCTGCGTCAATGAATGATGAAAGGACTATTACAAGATGCGTAACAGTTCAGTCCAGCCGCGTCAATGTCCTTCTGGCAGACCGCCAAAAACACATCGGCACTAAGATAGGCTCTGCCTATCTGCGAGGTACCTTCGAGCCAGCTCCGCCACACAGAGCTTGTGTCCGCAAACGTGCGGAGCCGAGCGGGAGTGTGTCTGTCAGAAGAACATTGGCGCGGCTGGGCTGAACTTGCATGGTTGATCTTTTACCAAAATATTCCATGTTCAAATACAGTGACAGAACTCACTAGTTGAATTGTACAGAAATAAGAGAATATCAACTTGTTTTGCAGCAGTCCTATTTGAGACAATTATATGCATACAAAAAAGGTTAAGTCAATAATAAAATAGTGAAGATTTACGTGAATATTTTGGTATAAGGATCGAACGGTAAAAATGTTGTCATTTTTTGTGCAATATGTACAAATTTATCCAGTGATTTTTGGCATGGAAAGATAAATTGCTTGTTGACAGAATCAAAAAAACATAGTAAATTAAAAGTAAAATTGAGTCAAATTAAAAAAGTTTAAGTAAAAACTTAAATAAAAGACCTAAAAAATGCTTTGGAATGAATAAATTCACCATATTTTAAATCACAGACTAAAACAGTTGTGTAATGTGCATGAAAAAATAATAAAAACCGACAATTTTTACAGCAAGATGTACAGATGGTTTTTTACTTTCACAAATTTACAAAGTATGTTATGAACTTCACAAGTATGTTATGAAACTTACATTAATATACAATAATAAGGAGACACAAGATCATGTTCAAGCTGTATGTAAACCCACAAAACAAAAAAGGCCATATCAATAAAGAATTACAGGGCCATTTTTCTGAGCATCTGGGAAGATGTATCTATGAAGGTCTTTATGTGGGAGAGAATTCTCCTATTCCAAATACCAACGGCATGCGCAACGACGTGGTGAATGCGCTGAAAGAAATGCAGATTCCTGTGCTGCGCTGGCCGGGCGGCTGCTTCGCCGACGAGTACCACTGGATGGACGGCATCGGCCCCAAGGAGAAGCGAAAGAGGATGATCAACACCCACTGGGGCGGCGTGGTGGAGGACAACAGCTTCGGCACCCATGAATTCATGGAGCTGTGCAGACAGCTGGGCTGTAAGACATACATAAACGGCAATGTGGGAAGCGGAACCGTCCGGGAGATGAGCGAATGGGTGGAATACATGACCTTCGAGGGCGTATCCCCCATGGCTGAGTTGAGAAAACAGAACGGACACGAGGAGCCCTTCCGCGTAGACTACTTCGGCGTGGGCAACGAGAACTGGGGCTGCGGCGGCAATATGAATCCCGAATATTACGGCAACCTGTACCGCCATTACCAGACATACGTCCGCACCTACGATTCCAAGAAGCCCATTTACAAGATTGCCTGCGGTGCCAACGTAAACGATTACGACTGGACCAAGGGAGTCTTGGAGACCACCCATAAGGGCGGCGGCAAGGACGCCCACGGATTCATGAACGGCCTGTCCCTTCATTACTACACGCATCCCAATGGCTGGGAGCATAAGGGAAGCGCCACTGATTTTGATGAGAAGATGTGGTATAAGACCCTGAAAAAGACCTTGTTCATGGAGGAGCTGATTGACCAGCACGGCGCTATCATGGATCAGTACGACAAGGATAAAAAGATCGGCCTGATCGTGGATGAGTGGGGAACCTGGTTCGACGTCGAGCCCGGTACAAACCCCGGCTTCCTGTATCAGCAGAACACCATGAGAGACGCGCTGGTGGCCGGAATCAACTTAAACATCTTCAACAAGCACTGCGACAGGGTAAAGATGGCCAACATCGCACAGCTGGTAAACGTGCTCCAGGCAGTGATCCTGACCGACGGCGAGAAGATGCTGCTGACACCCACCTACCATGTGTTCAATATGTACAAATACCATCAGGATGCAAAGCTGCTTGACAGCTACCTGGAGACCGAAAAGATCGGTCTGGAGGATAAGTACAAGGTGCCGAACCTGACAGAGTCCGTATCCCTTGGCAAGGATGGTAAGATCCATATCACCATCAACAATCTTTCTGTGGAGAAGGATTACGAGATCGAAGGTGTATTTGCAGAGACCGACCTGAAGGATGTGAAGGGCACAATCCTTACTGGCGCCATGAGGGATCACAACACCTTTGATGAGCCCAATAAGGTTCACACAGAGAGCTTTACAGACTGCAAGATTCAGGACAATAAGCTGGTATTTACCATTCCCAAGTGCAGCGTGCTGCATCTTGAAGTAACTGTTTAAAATAAAAATATGATCTGCCTTTTCGTGTTTTAAAGATTTATGTAGGAAGATAAGGAGGTTCCGTATGCTGCGGAAAAAGAATCATATACGTAGAATAGTGGCGGCAGGACTGACATTTGCGCTGACAGCCCAGATGTTTCTGGGAGAATATGCGGTAGTTCATGCTGAGACGGAACAAGAGAAAGGGACGACCCAGGCTACGTCTGGAGAAACCTTCAGCATTGAACGGCTGACTTCAAATTATTCCATAGTCAGCGCGGATTATACGGCAGCTGCATACACGGGAGAGCCTGTGACTATTGCCATAGACAAGGCTTTGTCCCAGGCGGATCAAGCCTACCTGACTAAGGACAATTATGATTATGCAAATCCTGTGGCGAATGTGACAGTGGGTGACGAGCTCCATCTGACGGTGAACGTTCCCCAGACGGCCCGGTACTGGGTAAGCTTTGACTACCTCTCCTAT
The DNA here is from genome assembly GCA_022511385.1 of Acetatifactor sp. Taxonomy (GTDB): domain Bacteria; phylum Bacillota; class Clostridia; order Lachnospirales; family Lachnospiraceae; genus Acetatifactor. The sequence continues at coordinate 63,266 of JAFLRN010000001.1, read as the reverse complement.
GACCAGTCCATCCTTCCCATCGAGTTTTCCCTGATGGTGGATGGTGACTATCCATTTTATGAGGCGAGAAACCTTTCCTTTGAGACCACATGGGTGCAGGAAAGCGAGTTTTCCCTGGACCGTTATGGCAACCAGATCGTGACAATGCCTGATAAGCTGATCCAGTGGGAGAGCAAGGCGTTATCTGATGCCAGTTATCGGTATGCCCAGCCCCTGAGCGTGGAACTTGCACAGGGTACCCACGAGTTTACGATCACTGTCAGCGAGGGCAGTTTCCTGCTTGGCAACATTTCCCTTGTAAAGCCCGAGACCGTGGCACAGTACACCGGTTCCCAGAAGGCGGAAGGCAGCGAGCTGATTACCATTCAGGGTGAAGAGTTTTATCTGCGCAACGATTCCTCCATCCACGCCACCGGTGAATATGACTCCTCCCTGTATCCTCTGAGTACCACGGAGACTGTACTGAACACCGTGGACAGCGCTTCCTTTAAGACCGCAGGCCAGACCATTAGCTGGCTGTTCAATGTTGACATCGCAGGATATTATTACCTGGGCATGAACTATAGGCAGTCTGATAAAAATGAGTTTCCCGTTTTCCTGGACTGGCGGATCGACGGGGAAATTCCCAACACCGCATTCCAGAACTGGGAGGCGGAATACACCACCAAGTACCGCACCACTACCCTGAAGGATGACGACGGCAATAACTTAAGCGTTTATCTGGAGAAGGGCTATCACACCATATCTGTCACCATCAGCACGGATAACCTGCGTTATGTGCTGGAGCAGGTGGATGAGATCATGAACGGCATCAACGACCTGTCCCTTGAGGTAACAAAAGTGGCGGGAACAAACAAGGATAAGTACCGGGATCTCCGCCTGACAAGATACATACCTGACGTACAGACCAGAATTTATAACTGGGTCGACAGGCTGTACGCGCTGGCTGAGATTGGAACGCAGTTTGTGGATGAGGACGATCCTGAGGATGTAGCAGCCTTCGCTTACCTGATCATTGCGGCGAAGCAGCTGAAGACCCTGGGTGACGATCCCAACGAGCTGATCTACCGTGTGGATGAGTTGTCCACCAGCCAGAACTCCATCAACACCCAGATTGCGAACTTTATTGATATTATTAACAGAAACAACCTTTCCATAGACAGGATTTATGTTTATCAGGAGGGTGCAAAGCTGCCAAAGAAGTTGAATTTTTTCCAGGCGCTGTGGCTATCCATACAGCGTTTCATCCACTCCTTCTTTGGAACCTCCTATTCCGCAAGCAACACGGATGAGAGTCATCTCCAGGTATGGGTGAACAGACCCAGACAGTATGTGGAGATCATGCAGAAGATGATTGACGAGCAGTTCACCCCCCAGACGGGAATAGAGGTGGATCTGTCGATCATGACGGATGCCAACAAGCTGGTGCTGGCAAACGCCTCCGGGGATACGCCCGACATTGCCACCGGCATCAACTACGCCATTCCCTTTGAGCTTGGTATCAGGGGCGCGCTGGTGGATCTGACCAAGTTTGATAACTTTGATGAAGTGTTTGGCAGATACAGCGAAGGAATCCTGGTGTCTTCCGTCATCGGAGACGGCCTGTACTCCCTTCCCGAGACCATGAACTTCTATGTCATGTTCTATCGGTCGGATATTCTGGAGAAACTGGGACTGGAAGCGCCGGAGACCCTGGACGACCTGATTGCTATGCTGCCGGATCTTCAGATGAGAGGGTTGAATGTGTTCTATCCCACCGCTGCCATGATGGCAATGCGTAACTTCCACGGCACCACGCCCATCCTCTTCCAGTACGGTGGATCCCTCTACGGAGAGACGGCGTTGGATGTGACCATAAACGAGGAGGCATCCATCGACGGTATCACAGCTCTGACAGAACTGTTTACCATATATGATCTGCCGGTAGATGTTCCCAACTTCTACCAGCACTTCCGAAACGGCGACCTGCCCATCGGAATCGCGGACTTTAACTCTTACAACCTGATCCTGAACGCTGCGCCTGAGATCGCGAACTCCTGGGAGATCGCACTGATCCCCGGACTGGTGGACGAGGAAACAGGAGAGATTCTGCGGTATTGCTCCGGCGGCGCAGAGAGCACGGTAATGTTCAAGTCCGACGACGAGAGAGAACAGATGGCCTGGGAGTTCATGGACTGGTGGTCCAGCACGGAGGTTCAGGCTGAGTTCGGACAGATGCTGCAGATCATGTACGGTGATGAGTACATTTGGCCCACGGCGAACCTGGAAGCCTTTGGCAACCTGCCGTATCCAACGGCCCACAAGGACGTGATCATGGAGCAGGCCTCCAACATCCTTGAGGCACCCAGACTTCTGGGAAGCTACATGATGGAGCGTGAGCTGAGCAATGCCTTCAACGATATCGTGGTTCAAGGTAAAACCCTGAGATCCCGCATTGACGATCTGGTCAAGGTTGTGAACCGCGAGACTGAGAGAAAGCTGGAGGAATTCGGCTATATTGACAGCGAAGGCAACGTGATTGAAGAATACCTTGTGCCCTCTGTGGATGTGGTGCGCCGCATCATGCAGCAAAAAGGAAAACAACAATAAAGCATTGGGAAAAGGGTAACTACTGCGAGAAGCAGAAGAATGAGAGGTAGCAATGAGTAAGACGACCAAGATCAGCAAAAGGGAGCGTTCTAACAGAGCGGGATATTTGTTCCTGCTTCCCTATGCGCTGCTGTTTACCATTTTCATACTGACGCCGGTGTTGCTGGCAATAGTTCTTTCCTTTACGAACTTCAACGCCATACAGTTTCCCAAGCTTGTGGGATTCTTAAACTACATAAATCTGATCACGGCGGATGAGATCTTCATGCAATACGTCCTGCCAAACACTGTGAAGTATGCGTTGATCGTAGGTGTGGGCGGATATATGCTGGCGTTTCTGCTGGCGTGGGCGCTGGCGAATCTGCCAAAGGTACCGAGGACGGTGTTCGCGCTGATCTTGTACTCGCCCAGCATGACCACCGGTATCGCCATGACAGTGCTGTGGAAGATCATCTTCACAGGCGACCAGACCGGTTATCTCAACAGCTGGCTCATGGACATCGGCGTTATTAACGAGCCTATTATCTGGCTGGTAAATGCAAACTATCTGCTCCCCATTGTCATTATCATCGGACTTTGGAGCAGCATGGGCGTAGGCTTCCTGGCAATTCTGGCCGGAATCCTGAACACGGACGAATCCCTTTACGAAGCAGCCGCCATCGACGGCGTGAAGAACCGTTTTCAGGAGATGCTCTACGTCACCATTCCCAGCATGAGACCTCAGATGCTGTTTGCAGCCGTGATGCAGATCGTAGGCGCTTTCCAGAACGGACAGATCGCTTCCCTGCTGGCCGGCAACCCCACGCCGGGATATGCGGCCCAGCTGATCGTAAACCACATCGAGGACTACGGTTTTATCCGATATGAAATGGGATACGCAGCTGCCGTTTCCGTGGCACTGTTGTTGATCGTTCAGGTATTCTCCACGATTTCCAGAAGACTGTTCGGAGAGGATTAAGGAGGCAGAGAGATGGCATATAAAGGGCATAAGATCAATCCCAACAAATTTGAGACCGGCCAGATCAAGATCATTCTGGCAGTGCTTCCGCTGGTGATCCTGACCGGACTCCCGATCATATTTATCGTATTCCATGCGTTTAAACCCATGCAGGAGTTATTCGCATTCCCGCCGAAGTTTATCACCACGCATCCCACCCTGGACAATTTCCGTAACTTGTTCAAGGCGTCAAGGTCGGCAGGAATACCGCTTTCCAAGTATGTGTTCAACAGCCTGATGATCACTATTGCGGTGGTGTTCTCCTCCCTGATATTTTCAACGGCAGCTTCCTATTCTCTTTCCAAGCTGAAGTACAAGGGACGCAATACCGCAATGCAGATCAACCAGCTGGCTCTGATGTTCGTACCGGTATCAGTGATGATCCCCCGGTACCTGGTAGTGAATGTGCTGGGGCTGACCAATACCTATTGGGCGCAGATCCTTCCCCTGATTCCACTGCCCGTAGCATTGTTCCTTGTGAAGCAGTTTGTGGATCAGGTGCCCGATTCCCTGATTGAGGCTGCATACATGGATGGTGCGAAAGAGATACATATCTACTTCAAAGTAATACTGCCCCTGATCAAACCCGCTATTGCGACGGCGGCCATCCTGGTGTTCCAACAGGTTTGGACCAACATGGAGGCTTCCAACTACTATGTAAACGACGACGGATTAAAGACACTTGCATTTTATATGAACACGCTTACCAGTGTATCCACCACTAACAACGTGGCTGGACAGGGTATGTCGGCGGCGGCTTCCCTGATCATGTTCGTGCCGAACCTGGTGCTGTTCTGTATCCTGCAGAAGAACGTGATGAACACTATGGCGCATTCCGGAATTAAGTAGTAGCAATGAGTGCTCAATAAAGTGGGCAGAGAGGTAAATAAATGAAAAAGGCGTCTAAAAAACTAATATTATCATTGATGGCAGTCCTCCTTGTGGTGGGATTGGCTGTGATACCGACAGTGGGGGTCAACGCTGATTCTCCTTACCGCACCTACACTGTGGACGGATACGGCTATGTGACGGAAACCCAGACAGCATATCTGCCCTACGCCACCATCACAAAGGTGGGTGAGGAAGCTCTGGTGGGTCCCACGGACTTCATGCTGACGGATGACGGCTATATCTACATTCTGGACAGCGGTAATGCCAGAGTGGTGGTGTCCGACATGGAGGGCGAACTGGTAAAGACCTTCGGCGAAGGAACTCTGGTGAATCCCCGCGGCCTGTATGTGACCGGCGACGGCACCTGTTATGTGGCCGACAGGGATGCCAAAAGCATCTTCCTGTTTGACAAGGACGGTAAGCTGATCCAGACCTATGGCAAGCCCGACCATCCCCTTTACGGCAGCACACAGGATTTCCTGCCTCTGAAGATTGTGGTAAACGAGTCGGGAACAATGTATATCATCTGCGAATCCAACACTAACGGCATCGTGCAGATCAGCCCGGTGGAGGGCGGCACCTTCCTTGGGTATTTCGGTACCAACGGCACGAATCCTTCCCTGTGGAACATTGTCTGGAGAGCTATCCAGACTGACGCCCAGAGAGCGAAGTCCCAGGGCAATATTCCTTCCACACCGGACAATATGTCTATCGATGAGAAGGGCCTGATCTACACCGTGACCCGCGGTGAGAAAGAAAAGACTCTAAAGAGACTGAACATTGCAGGTACGGATATGATCAACGGTGCGGCGGATGCCTATGAGGATATGCCGGCGGCTGTGGCAGTGGGTAACCATGACAACGTGTTTGTGGCCTCCTCACAAGGTTATATCTATGAATACACCAACGAGGGCGAACTGCTCTTTGTGTTCGGCGGCAGCGACGACGGCCAGCAAAGAATCGGTCTTTCCACAAAGCTGGAAGCCATTCAGATTGACAATGACGACAAGATCTACGTACTAGATTCCGATAACGCCTGGATTCAGATTTATGAGCCCACAGAGTTTACATCCCTGCTGCATGAGGCATTGTATCTGTTCTCCAAGGGCCGTTATACAGAGAGTAAAGTGCCTTTGACAGAAGTGCTGAAGATGAACAACCTGTTCGACTACGCCAACATGGCAATGGGCAGGGCGTTGATTCAGGAGGAGAATTATGACGATGCCATCGTCTACTCCAAGTTGGCAAAGGATTTTGACGGCTACTCGGATGCGTTCTGGGAGATCCGAAATAACTGGCTGAAAAGGAATCTGGTAGCAGTAATACTGATCGTTCTTGCAGTCTGGATCATAACCAAGGTCGTCAAGGTCCTTGATAAGAAGAAGGGCATTTTGAAGCCGGTGAGGGCAGGGCTTTCCAAGGTGGGAGAGGTAAGGATCATAAAGCAGCTCCGTTACATGTTCTACTTTATGAGACATCCTCTGGATGGCTGCTACGGTATTAAACGCCAGGAGCGTGTGTCCGTATTAAGCGCAAACCTTATGGTGGTCATCATCATGCTATTCTACATTATTAACAAGTACTTCTGTGGATTCCTGATGAAGACAGTGAGAGAAGGCACTTATGATATTGTATCAGACATTGGACTGATCGTGATTGCACTGGTACTGGTAACAGGCTGTAACTACCTGATCTGTACTATCAATGACGGTGAAGGTAAGCTGAAGCACATTTACTGCTCCTTCGTTTACAGTTTGGCACCTTATATTGTGTTCACGCCTATCATTTTTGTACTTTCTCATGTAGTGACCTATAATGAGGTGTTCTTTATAGATTTTGCCCAGCTTTTCATGCTGGTGTGGATTGCGATACTGGTGTTCATCTCCATACGGGAGATCAACAACTACACCATCAAGGAGACGGTAAAGATCATTTTCCTGACAATATTTACCATCCTGATCGCGTTGTTATTGGCATTTATCATTTATGTTTTGTGGTCTCAGGTGTTTGACTTTATCCAGTCAATATTTGGAGAGGTGGTGTATAAGATTGGCAACTAAGTGGAAGAAGAAAATCGCACTGCTGCTGACGTTTGCGTGTCTGCTGACCCTGCCCGGCGTGCTCTCCGTACCCATTACAGCACAGGCGGCCCAGGATCTGAACGGGCATAAGCTGGTTGCGGAGAATGGAAACTATGCCCTGTACATGAACGAAGAACATCTCTCCATCATTGTGCAGGATAAAGCTACCGGCAAATACATGGAATCCGCTGTTTCCTATGACGACGGCAAGAACAATGAGCTATGGCTCGGTCAGATGCGGTCTGCGCTGGTACTCCAGATGATCTCCGGTACAACAGACGGCTTGCAGGCGGACCTGATCAATGATGACGTGACAAAGACTGTTACCTACACGGACAAAGGCTTTTCTGCCGACGTTTATTGGAACAAATATAAGTTGGGAATGACTCTGGAGGTAGAGCTCACCGAAGACGGTGTGGTGGCTCGGATCCCCGACGAATCTATCCGGGAGGATGCTGATTCCTATTACATTGCATCCATCTCCGTGTACCCCTTTATGGGTGCCTCCTACTTGGACAGCAAGGAAGGCTATATGTTCATCCCTGACGGAAACGGTGCGCTGATCTACCTGAATGATAAGGAAGGACGGTTCAAGAGCGGCTACTCCAGCATGATCTACGGCACAGATGTGGGTTTTGTAGATAGTTCCGTCACCACTCTTTTCTGGGACCGCTATAAGATGGTGAACAGTGCTAACAATGTTCTGGCTCCCGTGTATGGTATGGCCTATACCGACGATGGAATTGCATACCTGGCGGTGGTGGAGAAGGGTGCGCAGAGAGCAGTCATTGAGGCAGCTCCCAACGGAACCAACATTGACTACAACCGAATCTATGCAAGATTTATTGAGAGGAGACTGTATAAGCAGCCTACCAGCAACAATACAACAGTGGGTTCATTTGACGCCATAGAGACGGACAGAAGCCACTCGGATCTCCAGGTGCGCTATCTTTTCCTCTCAGGGAATAATGCCAACTACAGCGGTATGGCTACAGCATATAGAAATTATCTGTTGGGTAACGGCGGGCTGACTATGAAAGAGGATTCCTACCGCACCCGCATCGACTTCCTGGGAACGGAACGTGAAGCCTGGGTTATCGGAACCAGTGCTGTGGTTATGACAAAGGTGGACGATATCAGGGAGATTTACGAAGATCTGGCGACTGTAGGTGTCACGGATCTGTTCAGTGCTTACAAGGGATGGCAGAAGGGCGGTCTCTATAATCTGCCCGTAACCTCCTACAAGGCGGATAGCAAAATCGGCGGTACCTCAGATTTGACGAAACTCATGCAGGAGGCTGCAGCAAAGAACATTCAGTTTTATCTGTATGAGGATGCATTGCGCATTAATCCTTCCGAGAATAATGCTACCTTTAATGTGATCAAGCAGATCAATAAAAGAAAGTATGTGGAGGACACCTACCAGGATGTATATGAGGAATTTAATTTCCTGACGCCTGCAAGGACCAATACCCTGCTTACCAAGTTTGCTAACAATGCAGCCAAGAAGAAGGTAAATAACCTGGCTATTGCCGGAATCACCAACACGCTGTTCAGTTACAATTACAGCGGTACTACTTACACTCGCTATGAATGCGCAGACAGTTATGACCAGCTGTTCAGCTCTCTGGACAGCTCCACGAATCTGGTGCTGGAAGAGCCCTATGCATACCTGTGGAAATATGCGGATGCATTCCTTGATATGCCCCTCTACACCTCCAGCTACATCTACGAGGATGAGAGCGTTCCCTTTATGTCAATGGTATTGAAGGGCGTGATTCCGGTATATGCGGACTATGTGAACTTTGAGGCCAATAAGCAGGAATTCTTCTTAAAGATGGTGGAGACAGGAACTTACCCCTCCTTCTACATCACAAAGGAAAGTTCCGCTGACCTGATTTACACCAACTCCAGCAATATTTACAGCTCTGAGTACAGCGTATACCGCGATACCATTATCGAGTATACAAAGGAGCTCCAGTCTGTGAACGAGAAGGTGGCCGGTGCGTTTATTGCAAAACATGAAATCAGGGATAACGGCATTACCGTCGTAACTTATGACAACGGTGTGACGATCTACATTAACTACAGCTCCTCAAAGCAGAGTGCGGACGGTCACACCCTCGAAGGAATGTCCTATAAGGTGGTTGAGTAAATGAGTAAAGAAAAGAAAACCAAAAACCCAAAGGGAAAAATCGGAAAACTTGAGAGGAAGGACGCCATAGCAGGTTATTTCTTTGTCTTACCCTGGATCATAGGCGTGTTGGCATTCATGCTCTATCCTCTCTGCCAGTCCTTCTATTACATGTGGTTCAATATCAGGATCACGCCGCTGGAGACAAAGTTTAATTATGTGGGCACGGGCAACTTCACCCAGATTTGGCTGGAGAACCCCGAGTTTCCCCAGCAGATTGTCACATATCTGTGGCAGACCATCCTGGAGGTTCCGATCATAGTGGTGTTTGCTCTGATGATCGCCATGATGCTGAACGGCAAGATCAAGCTGAAGGGCTTTTTCCGCCTGGTGTTCTTCCTCCCGGTAATAATCGTCAGCGGCCCCGTGATGAACATGCTGGTGGACGAAGGTGCGGCCACGATTCCAGCTATGAATGTGCAGTCCATTGTATCGGCCCTTGACACTTTCCTGCCAACCAGCTTGGCCAATAACATTGGAGACCTTTTTTCCAGCATGATCATGATCCTCTGGTACTCCGGAGTGCAGATTTTGATCTTCCTGTCGGCGCTGCAAAAGATTGATCCGTCCCTTTATGAGGCGGCAAAGATTGACGGCGGCTCCAAGTGGGAATGCTTCTGGAAGATTACATTGCCCACTATTAAGCCTATGATCCTGCTGAATGCGGTCTACTCCGTGATCTTCCTGTCCAGTAATGAACAGAACACACTGATCACCATGATCCAGTCAGCTATGTTCTCCGGAACAAAGGAGAAGGGCTACGGATACGCATCAGCGATGGCTTGGATGTACTCCCTGATCGTAACGCTGGTGGTACTGCTGTTCTTCCTGCTGCTGGGTTCCAAGAAGGATATCTACGACAGACAGGTGAAGCGCAGAAAGCGCGAAATGAGGAGAGAAGAAAGAAGAGTAAAGAAGATAGAAAGGAGGGGAATCCGCAATGTCAAGAAGCTTGAGCGTGCAAGGCAAAAAGGAAAATACAAAACTTACAGCGGTGAAGGCGACTATAAGTAAGAAATTTACAAAAGAGAAGTTGCACCGTTTTGTGTTCGGCACAAAGGAAAAGGAAGGTGCGGGCAAGCAGTTTGTGGTTTATGCCCTGTTAATTTGTATCGGATTTATCTACCTTTATCCAATCCTTTACATGATAAGCACCAGTCTTATGAACCGGGAGGATCTGCTGGATACCTCTATTAAATGGATTCCCAGCACTCTGTTCCTCAGCAACTATATTGACGCTGCAAGGAGCATGGATTTCTGGGCGTCTCTGGGCAAAGGCGTTTTGATCGCCGGGCTGCCCACTCTCTGCAATGTGGCTATCTGCATGGTAGTTGGCTATGGCTTTGCAAGCTTTAATTTCAAGGGAAAGAATATCCTGATGGGCCTGCTGATCTTTTCTTACATCCTGCCCAGCCAGGTGACAATGATCCCAACTTACGTGCTGTACAACAACACGAAGATTCTTGGAACCATATGGGCCTTTGTTCTGCCGGCGCTCTTTGGTAACGGACTGAATGCTCCCATCTTTATCCTGATCTTCTATCAGTTCTTCAAGCAGGTGCCGAAAGTACTGATAGAGGCAGCAAAGATTGACGGTGCAGGATATTTCAAATCCTTTGTGCGGATCGCAGTTCCATCTGCAGCTCCCGCAATCCTTACCGTGTTCCTGTTCTCCTTCGTGTGGTACTGGAATGAGTCCTATCTGACAGAGCTATATGTGAGGGGACTTACCACTCACAGCGACTGGACCAACCTGGTGATCCAGCTGAAGAACTTTACCACCAACTACAATGATACCAGAGCTTCAACCAGTGGCATGGCCACAGATTTAAATGAGACCATTCGTCTGGCGGCTACCATGCTGAGTGTCTTACCTTTGATGATTATGTACTTCTTCCTGCAGAAACACTTTGTGGAAAGTATTGACAGGACTGGTATTACTGGAGAATAGCGCGGAAGAATGCCAAGAGCGGGCATTCTTCTGGAAATGGTTTGAACAATAGAATCTAACTCCGGCAAGGTGCTGGATTAGTGATATAAAAGGAGGAAAAAAGATGAAAAAAAGAATTGTTAGTGCGCTGCTCGCTTTAGTGATGACGGTGTCTCTGGCTGCTTGCGGAGGGGGAGGACCAAAGGGACCGTCTGGAAATGTGGATGAGAACGGCGTAACTACCGACGAAATCACCCTCACTTACTGGCATTTTGAGGATCAGAAAACAATGGAACTGATGGCTGAGAAGTTCACGGACATTTATCCCAATATCAAGGTTGAGGTTCGTCTCATCGATGATATGAGTCAAGATCTGTCCGCAGCGGCAACTGCTGGTAATTTCCCTGACGTGTTTTCAAGCACCGATTCCGATACTGCTCTGGCAAACATGTACTGGGCTGATATTTCTGAGTATTATGATGCAGATCCTGAGACAAAGAATCTGCTGCCAACCATCAATGAGTACGGCTTGGGCTGTTTTGACACCGTTGCTAGGTATGCGGTACCTACCAACTATGCGCCCAGCGCAATTTTCATCGACCAGAATGTTATTAAAAAACTAAATTTGGAAATGCCCAGAACGGACTGGACCTGGGATGAGATGATTCAACTTATTAAGGACGCTACCCAGCCTGGCGGAGCAGGTGATATACAGTATTATGGTCTTGGCTTCTGGAACAGACTGGATTCCCTGTATGGAATTGCTGCTTGCTCTTCTGCCGAGCGCGCCATCAAGGGTGAGTTTGGTTTCAACGGAACAGACTTTGACCTGTCCTATTGGGCAGTGGGTGAGCAGGAGTTTGCCGATCTGAAAAAAGCCGGCTATGTTGCGCCAAAGCAGAACACTCTGGAGATGGAGAATTGGACCGGCGATTTTGAGGCATGGTTTGGCGCTACCGGACATGTGGCTGTGTTCTCTGAGGGCTTCTGGACATTCCCCAACCTTTGGGGCGTTGAAGGTAATGAAGAGGAAGGGACGCAGGACTATCAGGATATATACGGCCTGGACATTGTTCCCTATGTAACACCAAACGTAGTTGATGAAAAAGAGCACAATGTTATCGGTCAGATGTACATGGCTGGTGTTTCCAGCTCTTGTCTGTATCCTTATGAGGCGTATCTGCTGTTAAAGTTCATGACCTTTGGTCTGGATGGCTGGAATGCACGTCTGAGTATTTACGAGGATCCTACCATCACCAATGATGCGGGTACTGCTTTGAAGAATGCAAATATGCCTATGCCTCTGACTCTGGATCAGAATGTGTGGAGCCGTTATAAGCAGCTGTTCTATCACTATGAACAGAACAAGCATTACTGGGATGATTTCTTTGCAAGCGTAACAAGACCCGTGCCGTACGGCTGGTACAACATTGCAGGCTATTGGAACTTCTGTGACCAGTATTTCAACAAGATTGGTATTCACGATCTGGTTGATGGCGGTACAGCCAAGGCAGCTGACTATGTGGAGGAGGCTACCCGGCAGGCAAATTATTATCACGCTGAGGCTATGATAGCTTACTTTGGACCAAACGGTTACGATGTCCTTCCTCAGGAGGATATCGATCGGTATCAGGCAGTGATAGATGACTTTACGGCACAATAGTGGTGTAAAGCTTTCTATAAAGAAGTAAAGCAAAAATTGATCAGGGGGCAGGAAAGGTTTGTCCCCTGATTAAAAGCCGCATTAAGCGGCAGAAAGAGAGGAAAATATGAAAAAAAAGTTATTGAGCGTACTGCTCGCCGCTGCAATGGTTGCTTCACTTGCAGCATGCGGTGGGGATGACAAAACCGGCGACGACGCAGGAAACAACGTTGAGAACGACGGCGGAAACGCTGGCGGCGATGGCGCGGAGGTTACTCCCGATGCAATTCCTGATCCTTTTGTGCATTATACCTTTGATGAGGGCGCAGGCGAGGCTTGGAAGATAGTAGAGCGCGCTGAGAATGCACCCGGCGACAATGATGGCGCTATTCATGGCATTGTCGATTCCGCCGATACACTTGGTTATGCTGACGGTCCTGTAGGTCAGGCACTCTATCTGGACGGACTGCATGGTTTGGATCTGAATTTTGAGCCTACCAATACCGATGCTTATACAGTATCTTTCTGGATGAATGCAGACAGATTGGGACAGTTTGGTGCTACGCTGCAGATGGGCTACAATGTCGGAAAAGCGAACGATGTAGCTTGGATGAATATAACACAGACTGATTGGGGTGACAATAGTAGTAATATCTTCCCTGTTGTATGGAATCGTAACGCGAGATACAACGCTCAGGATGGCACAGCTTGTGACGCATGGATGCAGGCTTTTGATAATGAAGTTCACGGCAAGAAGGAATGGGCAATGATCACCGTCGTAGCTACCGGTGAAAAGCAGGAGGGCTTAAACGCCGCTGGAGTTGAATTTACCCGTGCGCAGTTATATATTAACGGTGCCATGGTGTACGACACCAAGACCGTTATTGATGAGCAGTGGGGTTATGATTTCTGTCTGGCTCCCGGCTTCATGCAGCCCGGCGATTTCAAGTTTGAGGCTTGGTTCGGTATCAATTACTGGGATGTTATTTACAAGGGATTTGTAGATGAGTTCTATGTATTTGACAGCGCTCTGACTGCAGGTCAGGTTCTGTCCCTGTATCAGTTGGGCGATCCTAATGTAAAATCCGTTGCTCCTGAAGGAACTCCTGTAGAGGAAGAGCCTCAGAATCCTGTGGTTACTATTACCGGCACCGCGGTTGGTACTGATGACTTCGAGACCGGCTGGTGGTCCGTATTTAGTGATGGATATGCAGTTCCCTCCGGTGAGACTGTTTCCAAGACCTTTGTGAACTGGCACGGCGCTGAGGCTGCTAACTGGAATAACTTTATCGTGGTTCTGCAGAGTGAGGCTGTCAGCCCCCTTGAGAAGTCTGAAGCTTGTGTTGAGTACGCAGTACTTCGTGCTGATAACTGGGGCTGGAGTATAATTGATGGCGAGCAGATAAATTCCGATAGGCTGGATGTGTTGGGTTGGACCGTTGAGAATGACTGGGGAGACTTTAGCACTCTTGTAGCTGATACGCAGGGTGCTACCGTTACCGTATCCGTTACCAACAACGGCGACACCGCTGATGTAGAGTGCCAGATCGTTTCCGCAGATGGCAGCACCACTCATTTCCAGAACTACAAGAACATCCCTATCAGCGGCGATTTGGCCTTCAGCCTGGGCGTTGACCACTCCCTGATCGATATTCAGGACTAAGTGTAAAGGATGTAGTAAGATTTGTGAAATAAGTGCGTCAGATACATCGCAATAAAGCAGCGGTGTATCTGACCTAAGAAAAACACTCCGGGTTACGGATTATACGGAATCCGGAGTGTTTTTTCAAAAGAAACTTTAGTTTGGCGTTTCAAAGCGCAGATGCGGACGCATTGAATGGGGAATACAGTGTTTCCGGATGTGTGTTTTGGGAAAGTTTAGATATTTAATTAAATATAATTGATATTCAGAAAACCCTGTGTTATAGTGAAAACAGAAAGGGGAAGCCAGAGAAGCGGCCTACCCTTAATTGTTAAAGACTAGACCTTTTACAAGGTCAGCCGTCACTATTGGTGGTAGTGGCGGCTATTTTATTCCCTTGAAGATTGTATAACATAATTCTACAAGGACGTACGCTACTACGTAATTTTAACTATTTTTTGGCCGTGAAAAACGGCAGAATGAGAGGAAAAATGAAAAGATTAAAAGGTCTGCTGATACTGCCGGTACTCTGCCTTATGGTGATGCTGTATTCCAGTCCGGTGAAAGCCGAGGAAGCCGTTTACACCACAACGGCAAATGATGTTACCGTTACGTTACAGACGGATAAGTCTGAATATAAGGCAGGAGAAGAGATCCATTACACTATCACTGTGGAGAACAACAGGTACAGCTGGGATATTAATTCTTTTACCCTGACGTACAAAAATACGGAAGGGCTGAAGGCGGCCCAGGAGGACTCCATGCCCGATACCATGCCTGACATTCCCTACGGCGAGAGCGCGTCTATCAGCGGTATCATGGTGGGAGATCCGGAGCTGTTTCCCAGCACAGGCTTAAGCGGCGGTGTGATCGCCGGTATCATTGTGGGCGTTGTAGTGCTGTTGGCAGTTATTGTGGTGATCGTATCGCTCCTTCGGAAGAAGAAGGGCGGGGCCAAGGCGGCCGCTCTGGTTCTGGCACTGATCCTTACGGGGCAGGCTTTGCAGGCAGAGGCGGCACCTGACGATACCGTAGACATGGGACCTTATCTGCGAATTACATATGCGGGTCAGGAGGTCATTGTGCGCGCTACCATGGATATTCCCATGAAGCAGCAGCTGCAGGTAATAGCTCCTGAGGACAGATTGACCTACCAGAGAATTACCTGCCACGACCCTTCCATCTTTAGGGATTTTGACGGCACCTATTATATTCTGGGCACTCATATGACGGGCGGTTATACCAAGGATCTGTATAATTGGACCAGTATTGACAATGAGTACAGAGCCTCCTTTACCGAGGAAGTGAAGGCCCAGATCAGAGCCTGGAATAAGGACGAGACAGCGGGAAGCTGGTTTGATTATCTCTGGGCGCCCGATATCATATATAATCCCATTATGGGCAAATACTGTATGTATCTCAGCGCAAACGGGGACGATTGGAAGTCAAACATCGTGTTGCTGACGGCGGACGCGGTGGAAGGCCCTTACTCCTATGTGGGCTCCATCGTCTATGGCGGCTTTACCCAGGATGATATCGGCGAGACGGATGCGCCTCAGGTGCTGGGCACAGACCAGATTCCGGAGCGCTATGTGACCAACGGCATTGCAAACAGAAAATGGGGCGACAAGTGGCCCAACTGCATTGATCCCTGTGTATTCTATGATGACGACGGAAAGCTGTGGATGAGCTATGGCTCCTGGTCCGGCGGTATCTTTATTCTGGAGCTGGACGAGGAAACGGGCCTGCGTGATTACAATGTAACCTATGAGACAAATGAGCACTCCGATGCGTACTTTGGAAAGAAAATTGCGGGCGGCGCTTATGTGTCCGGTGAGGCTTCTTATATCCAGAAAGTGGGGGATTACTATTATCTCTTTATCTCCTACGGCGGCCTGGAGGCAAAAGGCGGATACAATGTCCGCGTTTTCCGCTCCGAGAAACCGGATGGGGAATATGTGGACCTGATAGGTAATTCCGCGATTTATGACAGCTATGTGCTGAATATCAACCAGTCCGTGGGTGTGCGCCTGTTTGGCGGTTATAAGTGGCGTGTCTTCAACAGCGGTCTGGTGGCTCAGGGTCACAATTCCGCATTTGTGGACGAGGACGGCAGAGCGTACATTGTGTTCCACACCCGTACCGACAACGGTTCGGAGGGTCATTATGTGAAGGTGCACCAGCTCTTTGTAACAAAGGAGGGATGGCTTGTATCGGCTCCCTATCAGACCACGGGAGAGGCCCTGAAGAATGGCGGCTGGTCCGTGTCGGAGGTGGCCGGTGATTATGAGGTCATCCTGCATGAGATGGATATTGACTATAAGAATCTGGAGACCAAGAATACCCAGCTGATCACGCTGCATGAGGATGGCACGGTCACAGGCGCTTACGAGGGAACATGGCGGCTGGAGGACGGAACCTCCTATATCGTTCTGTCTATGAACGGCCAGGATTACAGCGGCGTGACATTGTCCATGAACGTGGAGTTTTCCACGATAGAAACCCAGGTATTTACTGCGGTCGGATTGAAGGATCAGGTGACGCTCTGGGGCAGCAAGGTGATTGATTAAGTAAAAGAAGGAGCCATTGTGAAAAAGAACAAACGGATATTTATTGTTTCAGGTGTTGTAGTTTTACTGGCGGTTGCAGCTGTTACGGTCTTTTTGTTGAAAGATGTTATTTTTTCGGAAAAAGTGGACAGCGACTTTACGGTGAGCTATGATGGGATTGAAACCGGCAGTGTAAATGCAAGGGTTTCCGTACATGATCCTTCCATTATAAAGGCGGATGGAACTTATTATATTTTCGGTTCTCATATGGAGGGGGCTTACAGTACGGATCTGCGTTCTTGGACGAGACTGGGCAATGGCTATAATTCTTCTAACATGGTATATGGAGATCTGTTTGCGGAAGGTCTTCATGTGTTTGATTACTCGGGAAGCGCGGATAGCCTGATTCCAACGGATGATGGAGGCTATCATGTATGGGCGCCGGATGTGATCTATAATAAGACGACGGGGCTTTATTATATGTATTATTGCACCACATCCACCTGGAATGCATCGAATCTTTGCTACGGTGTTTCGGAGACGGTGGAGGGCCCTTATGAATGGCAGGGGGCGCTGATCTATTCCGGGTTTACATCTGATACGCTGGCAGCTACGGATGTTCTGGATTATGTGAGCGAGGAGTATGCCCTGGAAAATTATACCACCAAGTCAGGCAGGGAATATAATTTTGCTTCTTGTCCCAATGCGATCGACCCCACTGTTTTTTATGATGAAGACGACAGATTATGGATGGTATACGGTTCCTGGTCCGGCGGTATTTTCCTGCTGGAGTTGGATCCAGTCACCGGTGAAGTGATTCATCCAGAGGCGGATCCGGAAAAAATGGTGGATCCCTATTTTGGCAAGAGACTGTTAGGCGGCGGACATAAGTCCATTGAAGGACCGTATATCATATATGATAAAGAGAGCGGTTATTATTACTTGATGGTGTCCTATGGTTCTCTGGTACGTGCCGGTGGCTACCAGATCAGGGTATTCCGCTCGGAAACTGTGGACGGGGAATATGTGGATATGAACGGAGCTTATCCTTTGATCGGCAACGAACATTCCGACTATGGCTTGAAGTTATCCGGAAACTATTATCTGCCCAGCTTAAAACTGGCATATATGGCAACAGGACACAACTCTGCGTTTGCGGATGATGACGGAAAGCTTTACATCGTTTATCATACCAGGTACAACAACAATTCAGAAAATCATTCTCCCAGAGTAAAGCAGTTCTTTGTGAATGAAGAGGGATGGCCCTGCATGCTGCCGTATGCTACCAATGGGGAGACAATCTCTGAAAATGGCTATGAGAAAGCCGCTGTAGCAGGCGAATATTATGTAGTGAATCAGGGAACTGACATTAGCGCAGCAATCGCACAGCCCTTTAAACTGGTGTTGACGGAACGGGGAAATGTGTTGGGAGATGGCATCAAAGGGACCTGGAGTATGACAAAAGGGACTTATTATATGCACATAACCTATAATGATGTGGAATACAGCGGTGTTTTCTGTGAAATGACGGATGAGGCCGGAACTGCGGTCATGACTTTTTCGGCGGTTGGGAATAATGAAAGTGTTTGGGGCGTTAAATATTTTAATTAAATATACTTGATATTTAGAAAACCCTGTGTTATAGTGAAAATAGAAGGGGAAACCAGAGAAGCGGCTTACCCTTAATTGTTTGGGATTTGACCTTTTACAAGGTCAGCCGTCACTATTGTGGGTAGTGGCGGCTATTTTTTTCCCTTGAAGATTGTGTAACACAAACCTACAAGCGCAATGATCAATATGCAAAAGTTAAAAAAATCAGCATATGTAACCATAGTCTCGCCCCCCTTTCTTTGCAAAGATGCGCTGTCCGGAGGGTTAGCCCCTCCGCTTAGGAGGGTAAGCCGCCTGGCTCTCTGGTTTCCCGTGGATATAACATATCATAAATAAGGATTTAATTCAATAAATTTAGAATAATTTTATAATTGCTATAAAAAATATTCTGTCAGGAGGTCATTATGGAGAACATAAGAGACAACAAACCCTTTATCGAGCAGCGGGCGGATCCCTATGTATACAGGCACACCGACGGCAGCTACTATTTCACCGCCTCCGTGCCCGCCTACGACCGCATTGTCCTGCGTCGGTCGGAAACCCTTCAGGGCCTGGCTTTAGCTGAGGAGAAGACCCTCTGGATGAAGCACGAGAGCGGCGAGATGAGCCAGCATATTTGGGCGCCGGAGCTCCACTATCTGGACGGAAAGTGGTACATCTATTTCGCCGCCGGAGAGCGGGACGATATCTGGAAGATCCGTCCCTTTATCCTGGAGTGCACAGGACAGGATCCCATGACGGATGCCTGGGTAGAGCGGGGAAAGATGCAGCGCTCCGACGACGACATTTATTCCTTTGAAGCCTTCTCCCTTGATGCAACAATCTTTGAAAACAAAGGCGAGCGTTATTATGTATGGGCGGAGAAGGTAAGCGTCGGCATCCAGATTTCCAACCTCTACATAGCAAAGATGGAATCACCCACGAAACTAGCTACAGCCCAAGTACTCCTGACCACTCCCGACTACGACTGGGAGCGCAGGGAAATCTGGGTAAACGAAGGCCCTGCTGTCATCAAGAAAGACGGCCGTATCTTCTTGACCTATTCCGCCAGCGCCACCGGTGAGTGCTACTGCATGGGTATGCTGAGCATCGATGAGAATGAAGACCTCCTTGACCCCAGAGCCTGGAAAAAAGAACGCCACCCTGTCCTCTCCAGCAGCGCAGCAGTCGGCCTCTACGGCCCCGGTCATAACAGCTTCACCAAGCTCCCCGACGGCACGGATGTCTGCGTCTACCACGCAAGACCCTACGCCGAGATCCAAGGAGACCCCCTCTACGATCCCAACCGCCATGCTATGCTTATGAAAGTAGAGTGGGATGAGAAGGGATATCCCATTTTCGATTATAAAAACATAATATAATATCCTATTTACATCTGAGTTTTTATTTCGATAAATCGGAATTTGGGAGGTAACATGAAATGTTAAAAGTATGTCGGTATATTCCAAGGTTGGAAACAAATCGACTTGTGCTTCGGGAATTAACAGCTGACGATACAGAAGATTTAAGAAAATGGCTTGGCAAAGATGAAATCTATACATATTGGGGGCGTGCGGCAAACAAAGGCGAAAAGAATCCAGAGTTATTGTTTATAGATACCAGACCGAATGTTAATCGCAAGCCTTCCCATGATTTCATTTGGGGGATAGAGCAGAAAGAAACAAATGAAATTATCGGCCAGATTGAGGTTTTCGATGTAGAAAACGACAGATTTGGGATGGTCGGGTATCGTATCGCACCCTGGCTTTGGAGTACAGGGATATGCACAGAAGCGATGAGGTGTGTGGTTGAATTCATTTTTTCAAAAACAACCATCGACCGGTTACAGGGCAATGCCGATGTTAGGAACATAGCCTCCAACAAAGTGCTGCAAAAAAGCGGATTTACTCTTGAAGGAACGATACGACACGGTAAAATGGTTTCGCAGTATTGTGACTACAATATTTGGGGAATGATTCGGGATGATATTTTCCCCAACAGGTAATCTCAATTTTGGAGAAATCGACAAGTTCTGGTTTATCATAAGAACACTTTTTAAAAAGAGAGAAACAAAAATCAGAAAATAAAACCGGAGTCAATACCCTCCGGAGAAAGAGGTAGATTATGCTGGAAGAATTAAAGAAATTGGTCTATGAAGCAAACATGGAACTGCCCAAGTACGGCCTTGTGACCTTTACCTGGGGCAATGTGAGCGCTATTGACAGGGAGAGCGGGCTGTTTGTGATCAAGCCCAGCGGGGTCCCCTACGAAAAGTTGACTCCCGATGACATGGTAGTTATGGACCTGGACGGCAACAAGGTGGAGGGCCGCTACAACCCCTCCTCTGATACCCCCACTCACGCAGAATTATACAGAGCCTTCCCCCAGATCGGCGGCGTCGTACATACTCACTCCCCCTGGGCCACCAGCTGGGCTCAGGCAGGACGGTCCATCCCCTGCTACGGAACAACCCACGCTGATTATATCTACGGAGAGGTTCCCTGCCTGCGGACTCTGACAGAGGCGGAGATTGAGGAGGCTTATGAGAAGAACACGGGCCTGCTGATCGTGGGCGAGTTCCAGAAGAGAAACATTGATGTAGTGGCAGTTCCCGCAGTGCTCTGCAAGAACCATGGTCCCTTCGCATGGGGTAAAAATGCAGAAGAGGCAGTACACAACGCAGTGGTGTTGGAGGAAGTGGCAAAGATGGCCGCAAGGACGGAGTGGATCCGTCCGGAGGTAAAGCCTGCACCCCAGGAGCTGCAGGATAAGCATTACTACAGAAAACATGGCGCTAACGCTTACTATGGCCAGAGCGCAGCAGATGAAAAGTAATCCAAAATACTCGTGAATCCTTGGAGTCTTCCACGATGGAAACCCAGGTATTTACTGCGGTTGGATTGAAGGACCAGGTGACAATCTGGGGCAGCATAGTATTTGAGTAGATAAGGAGTGCAGCAATGGAGAGTAAATGGCGCAAAAGATGGGATATGGTAAAAGAGGTCATCTTTTTCCTGATCGTCACGGCCTTCGTCTTTGGCTGGTGGATGCTGGTGCTTTTGATCATCAGCTTTGTCACTCTCTCCGTGCTGCATTTTACCATTGAGGGCATCGTCATAACATCCATCGTGGGAACTGTGGGTGTGGATATCTATTATGTTATCCATCGGGTGAAGGAATTCAAGAAGCCCTGAAACCTTGTAATCAATTTGTAAGTGTGATAAAATATACACAAGGCATCTTGGCATTCTGACCGTAGATTGCAGTCAACTTGCAGTGACACGAAGGGAGGAAGCGTTATGAACCTTGTGATAACAATGAGCCGCCGGTACGGTACCGGAGCCAGTATGATAGCGGAGGAGCTTTCTGAAAGGCTGGGGATTCCTGTGTACGACAAGGCTTATATTGAGAGTGAGCTCCACGACGATGACTTTTCCAAAGAGGCGGAGTTTGTCAAGGAGCTGGCTAAAGAACCCTGTATTATCCTGGGCCGCTGCGCCTCCGAGATCCTGAAGGGACAGCCCAATGTATTTAACGTCTATGTCTGTGCGGATAAAGAAGACCGGATCCAGCGCATCATGAAAAAGGAAATGATGGATTACGAGGACGCCAAAGCCTTGCTGGAGAAAAGCGACAGGCAGCGGGCACAGTTCAATGTGGAGCACACCGGCAAGGTTTGGGGTGATGTGAACAACTACCACATGATCCTCGACACCAGCCGGCTCGGCGTGGAGAATTGTGCAGACATTTTGATCAAATATTTTGAAAGAATAGACGTGATCTAAAGAAATTGATCAGGTAAAATGGCGGTAATTTTTAGTAAATTTCACTAAAAATCAACCGCCATTTTTATGTATTTTGACTTTGAAAAATTTTTTTTTTGTGGTAAACTCAAATATTGTAGGAGGTGGCATCGAATGTTAATCGTATTCTTTCTTCTCTGGGTAATCTTCAACGCCAATTTTACCCTGGAAATATGTCTTTTTGGTATTGCTATCTCCGTGGCGCTCTTCGCCTTCAGTTGCAAATTTATGGATCATTCTCTGAAAAGAGAGCTCCTTCTTTATAAAATAGCGCTCTCTTTTATCCGCTATACATTTCTGCTGATCAAAGAGATCGTAAAGGCAAACTTTGGAGTGATCCATATGATCCTTAGTCAGCAGGAGGAAGTTACACCCACTCTTGTAACATTTCATTCGGATCTGAGAACGAATACGGCAAAGGCCTTTCTCGCCAACGCCATCACTTTAACACCGGGAACCATAACGGTTTCCCTGGAGGGGGATGAGTACACTGTTCACTGTCTGGACGAGAGTCTTGCCGACGGTATCAATGACAACGAAATAGTGAAATACATCAAAAGAATGGAGCAATAGACTTCACAAGGGCTTAAGCTGCGGAGGCAGGAAAGATGGGAAAAGGAATGGAGAGCCTTGATAAGGCCTATGGAATATTGTTGATCGGGATACTGATCGTTCTGGCAGTGTTTGTCGTGTTGTGCCTGATCCGCGCTGTGATCGGACCCAGGATCGCTGACAGGATACTGGCAGCAAATATGATGGGTACCATGGTCAGTGTGATGATCGCTATTCTGGCGTTTTTGCTGGGAGAGGGGTATCTGGTGGACATTTGCATGATTTATGCCATGATCAGTTTTCTGGCAGTTATTGTGCTGACCAAGGTATATATGGGTGTCTATGCGGAAAAGAAACAAAGGGATGAAACTTTGACGGATGGACAGGATGTATCGGAGAACAGCCGCCTGGGACAGGAGAGCCCTGGAGAGGAGGAGCTTCAGTATGACCGTGTTTGAGTGGGTGCGTTTTCTGGCGGGTGCGGCGCTGCTTCTGTCGGGATTGGCGATTTTTCTGATTGAAATGATCGGAGTATTTCGTTTTAAATATGTGCTGAACCGCATGCATGCAGCGGCTATGGGAGACACTCTGGGAATTGGGCTTTGTTTTCTGGGGCTGATCGTGATGTGGGGGTTTTGCTTTACATCCCTGAAGCTGTTTCTTGTCATTGCGTTTCTGTGGTTTTCTTCGCCGGTGTCCTCACACTTGATAGCGAGACTTGAAGTGACAACCAACGAAGATCAGAAGAAGCATTTTGACATCGAAGCGTTAGATGAGAAGCTGCCGGAGAGCGGCGGAAAAGAGGAATTATGACTGTTTTTAACTGTATTCTGCTGGGCTTTCTTGTGATTTGCGCCATAGCGGCCAGCCTTTCAAAGAAACTGTTGAACACAATATTGATCTTTATGTCCTACAGTCTTGTCATGTCTGTGATCTGGATCCTGTTGGAATCGCCGGACCTGGCCATCACAGAAGCCGCGGTGGGCGCGGGAGTGACAACGGTGCTGTTCCTTATTACCTTAAAAAAGATCGGCGCTGTTATAAACGAGGATGACGGTCCGGAGGAAACGAAGGACATTGAGACAAAGGGCAGTGAGACAAAGAGCAGTGAAACGGAAAGCACAGTTTCCCATGAACTTTGAAAGAGCAGCGGAGAGAGGTAAAGATGAGCAAGAAGGTTCCCAAGGAACAGTATGAAAAAACATTTTCCTATAAATTCAAGAGATGGCTGGACGGCACGAAGGACCCTTTTCTGGGAACGGTGGAGATGAAGCCCCAGGAGGAATTCCGGGAGGATCAGGACGCTCTGGAAAGACGGAAGCGGGACAGAAAGCGCAACGAGGAACGTGTCTACGATCTGGAGCGCAATGCAGAACTGAGGGTCTTTCAGAAAGTATATAATATTTTTGGAGTGCTGTTCTGTGTCTTTCTGGTTGTTATGCTGCTGACAGCGGTATCATGGCTGCCCACCTATGGCGAGGCGGACAAGCCGGTAAATAACGAAGTATCCGCCCGCTATATTGAGAATGGCCTTCAGGAGACGGGGGCGGTGAACATCGTTACCGGCATGATCCTGGACTACAGGGCATTTGACACTCTGGGAGAATCTCATGTGCTTTTTGTGGCAACATGCACGGTGCTTATCCTGCTGCGGCTTGACAGAAAGGAGGATCAGGAGCGGTTTGATGCCAATGACAGGCTTCATGAGCCGAAAAACGATGTCATTCTCCAGACTGTGGCGAAGATACTGGTGCCGCCCATTATGATCTTTGGAATTTATATCATCCTGGCAGGACATCTTGGACCGGGGGGCGGCTTCTCGGGAGGAGCTGTGATCGGGGCTGGTCTGATCCTGTACCTGAACGCTTTTGGCTTTGTCCGGATGGAGCGGTTTTTTACTGCGAAGACCTACCGCAGGCTGAGCTTCTGTGCCCTGGCCTGCTACAGCCTGGCCAAGAGCTATTCCTTTTATACCGGCGCAAACCACATCGAGAGCATCATTCCCCTTGGTACGCCCGGAGCGATTCTGAGCAGCGGTCTCATCCTGATTTTGAATATCTGCGTGGGTATTGTGGTGGCTGGAACAATGTACACTTTTTATGTTATGTTCCGGAAGGGCGGTTACTAGGGACGCCCCTGATTTGAAGAGAAGGAAAGGCACGGTAACAATATGAACGTTACGAACCTGATGAACAATTACGGTGAGGCCGTGGCGATGATCTTATTCGGTATCGGATTTTCCAACCTGCTGCTGCAGAAGAATCTGATCAAGAAGATCATTGGCCTGAATATTATGGATACGGCGACTTATCTTTTTCTGGCGCTGAAGGGTTATATCGACGGCAGAAAGGCACCTGTGGTGGTGGACGGTGTACAGAGCGTGGAGGCCTATATCAATCCCATTCCCAGCGGCCTAGTGCTGACGGGAATCGTGGTGTCCGTTTCTGTGACAGCGCTGATGCTGGCGCTGACGATCCGGCTTTACCGCAGGTATCATACGCTGGACCTGGATGAGATATCCACCCTGCTAAAGAAGGAGGGAAAGTGATGGCCTTTGTACAGAATTTTCCCTTTATGTCCATTATTCTTTCCTTGTTTTCCGGTCCTCTTTGCTCTATATTAAACGGCAAATGGGCAAGACGGGTGAATATTGCAGTGATCACTCTTGTGGGACTTATGTCAGCAGCAGTTCTGCGCTTCGTGTCGGACACGGGGGAGGCGTTTGTCTATCGGATGGGCCATTTTCCGGCGCCCTGGGGCAATGAGATCCGGGTGGGCCTGCTGGAGGCCTTTCTGGCTGTATTCTTTTGTATCATCATGCTCCTGTGTATGCTGGGAGGCGCCAGAGAGCGGGAGACGGAGTTGGAGGATAGCAAGCAGAATCTTTATTATGTCATGGTCAATCTGCTGTTATGCTCCCTGCTTGCGTTAGTGTATACAAACGACCTTTTTACCGCCTATGTCTTTGTGGAGATCAATACTATCTCCGCCTGCGGCCTGATCATGATTAAGCAGAACGGCAGGACAATGGAAGCCTCCGTCCGGTACATGATCATGAGCCTGCTGGGCTCTGGTCTTTTCCTTTTGGGAATCTGTTTCCTCTATGACCTGACGGGACATCTTTTAATGAGCAATATCAAGGAACAGGTGCAGCTTCTGGCAGCCACGGGAAACTATCATATTCCTCTGGTGGTGGCGCTGGGGCTGATGTCCGTGGGTCTTGCCATCAAGAGCGCACTGTATCCCTTTCATGCCTGGCTGCCGGACGCTTACGGATATTCCACCTTGTCCTCCGCGGCTATTTTGTCCTCGCTGGTGTCAAAGGGCTATATTTTCCTGCTGATCAAGATTTTTTACCGTGTCATAGGTTTCGACATTGTGGGAGAAAGCAAGGTTATCCATGTGCTGTTTGTGTTTGGTATCATCGGTATGCTCATGGGCTCCCTGAGCGCCATGAAGGAAAATGACATCCTACGGATGATAGCATACTCCTCCGTGGCGCAGATTGGCTATATTTACATGGGATTCGGACTTGGCACCACAGAGGGTGCCATCGCCAGTATTTACCATGTGGTCTCCCATTCCGCCAGCAAGTCCCTGCTGTTTGTAGCGGCTTCCGGTCTGATGGATGCCTCCGCAGACAGTACCCGCTTCAAGGATATGACCGCCTCGGGCTATCGAAACAAGCTGGCGGGGGTGGCTTTTACAGTAGGAAGCCTGGCAATGGTGGGTATGCCCATCTTTTCCGGTTTTATCTCCAAGCTGCTCTTTTCCCAGGCGGCCATCGGACATACTTACAAGATGTTGCCTACGCTGATTGCCCTGGCCATCAGTACGATACTGAACGCTGCCTATTTCATGCGGACGCTGATCCGGATTTATACACCTATCCGGGCGGATATAAAAGCGAAAGAGGGCCGGGTAATTACTTTGGGGGAGAAGCCTGCAAAGTCCGTGGCTCTTGTGTGTTTTATCATCTTGAACCTGATTCTGGGGCTTAATTCGGATCCGATCATCAACCTGATCCAGCGAGGGCTAGGGATGTTTGACTGATTTTACTAATAAAGGGAGTGAGATTCCTATGGATGGATTGATTTTAATTCCCATATTTTTGCCGGTCATAGCCGGAGTTGTTTTTCTGATATCTTCTTTTTTGGAGCATTTGAAGGGCTTAGTCAGTTTAGAGGGTTCAGGGGAGCCAAAAAGTTCAGGGGACCCAGAAGGTTCAGAGGAGCCAGAGAGTTCAGAGGATCCAAAGGGTTCAGCAGAAAAGCAGAATCATAAAATGAAATGGTTTCATGCCTTGTTTGTGACAATTCTGTCAGTTTCTGCTGCGACTGCTTTGTATCTGGCCTGGTCGGGTGAGCGAAGACTGACTTTATTCACCCTGGTGGAGGGTGTTCCTGTTTTTCTGCGGATTGATGATGTGGGCAGGTTTTTTGTCACCGTGGTCAGTGTGATCTGGCTGGTCACAGGAGTCTATTCCCTTGTATATATGAGGCATGAGGGAGACGAGAAACGTTATTTCGGTTTCTACCTTATACTGTATGGTGTGCTGGTGGGATTGGACTTTTCCGGTAACCTGGTGACTATGTATCTGTTTTATGAACTTATGACACTTGTGTCATTCCCTTTGGTGCTGCACAATGGAACAAGGGAGGCCATCATGGCCGCGTTGAAATATCTTTTTTACTCCATGTGCGGTGCCTATGCAGGTCTCTTCGGTATTTATTTCCTGTACCGATTCAGTGACTCCCTGACCTTTACGGCGGGAGGAACGCTGGGAGCCGGTGCGCATGGGAATGAAGGGATTCTGTTGGCAGCAGTGTTCGTCATGCTGGTGGGTTTCGGGGCGAAGGCAGGTATGCTTCCTCTCCACGCATGGCTTCCCGCTGCCCATCCGGTAGCCCCCTCCCCGGCCTCCGCAGTGCTCTCTGCAATTATTGTGAAATCAGGGGTTCTGGCGGTGATCAGGGTGGTGTACTACATCGTGGGGCCTGGGTTTATCCGCGGCACATGGGTGCAGTATGCATGGATGTCTCTTACACTGATCACGGTGTTTATGGGATCCCTGCTGGCCTTTCGGGAGAAGGTGTTCAAGAAGCGGCTCGCCTATTCCACGGTCAGTCAGGTATCTTATATTTTGTTTGGCCTCTCTCTGCTGTCGCCTATAGGATTTGAAGGAGCGCTGCTGCATGTGGCAGGTCATGCGGTGATCAAGTGCGGATTATTTTTGACGGCCGGTGTGTTCCTGTACCGGTTTGGATACACGCGGGCAGAACAGCTGACAGGTATGGGGAAGAGGATGCCGGTGACCATGTGGTGTTACACTCTTTTTTCCCTGGGGCTTGTCGGTATTCCTCCCACAGTGGGCTTTATCAGTAAGTGGTATCTGGCGGAAGGGTCGCTCAGGCTGGGAAAGGTGTTCGGTGTTCCCCCTGTGGTGAGCAGTCAATGGGTCATTGACGATATCGGAGTTTTTTCATGGCTTGGGCCCGTGGTGCTCCTTCTCAGCGCCCTGATGACGGCAGGTTATCTGCTTCCCATCGCCATGAGAGGCTTTTTTCCCGGCGAGGAGGCAGAGGGGAAGGATTTGAAACGCCGGGAGCCATCCCTCTGTATGCTGCTGCCCCTGGTACTCTTGGCGGTGCTTACGCTCCTTCTGGGCATTTGGCCCGGGCCGCTGGAAGCCTTTGTCCACGGGATTGCCTATGGGTTGTCGATGTAAGGAAGCGTCAATTTTCTGAAGTAGGCAGTTACAGACAGATTTTGATTTCCCGGAGTGACAGTTTCAGGCAAACGGTTTCAGGCAGTATTGCGATGTATGATTATTTTATGAGAAAGGTATGATGACTGATGCGTGATATTATAATGCTGATCGTTGTGATACTTCCCATATTGGTAGGCATGTCCATATGGATTCTGCCCTTGCGGAGCAGGCGAGCCATGTTGATCTACATGGAGGCGGGGGTGATCCTGACTTCTCTGTTGGTGTTTTGGCTGCTGCTAAACCCACCCCAGGATACGGTGACAGTTTTCCGCTTTACGGGAAATCTAAGTGTGACATTTCGGCTGGATGGGCTGGGCTCTGTCTTTGCGGGGCTGGCTGCCTTCCTCTGGCCCTTTGCCATGCTGTACTCCTTTGAGTATATGAAACATGAAAAGCGCAGCGAGAAGACCTTTTTCATGTTTTATGTGATAACCTATGGGATTACTTTGGGTGTGGCGCTGGCGGAAAACATCCTCACTATGTATTTTTTCTTTGAGATGCTGAGTCTGATAACATTGCCTCTGGTTATGTTCACGATGACCAGAGAGGCAGTGAGAGCCAGCCGGGTCTATTTGGATAATATGTTGGGGGGCGCGGCATTTGCCTTTATCGGAATGATTTTCATCCTTACCTATGGCAGCACTCCCTCTTTCGTTATGGGGGGTGTGCTGGACGTGGAAGGCATGGGAGGCCGGTCAAATCTGATGCTGGTAGTCTATGTGCTGTGTTTCTGCGGCTTCGGCGTAAAGACGGCTATATGGCCATTCTCCGGATGGCTCCCCAAAGCGGGTGTAGCTCCTACGCCTGTAACGGCGCTGCTTCATGCAGTGGCGGTGGTGAATACCGGCGCCTTTGCTGTCATGCGGGTGACATATTACAGCTTTGGCATCAGGGCGGTGAAAGGCACTTGGGCTCAGACGGTAGTGATAATTTTGACGATCATCACCATTGTGTACGGCTGCAGCCGAGCGCTTAAGGAAACACATATCAAGCGTCGTCTGGCCTGGTCCACGGTGAGCAATCTGTCCTACATCCTTTTCGGGGTGGCTCTGATGACGCCGCTGGGGTTATTGGGGGCGGTGACCCATATGCTCTTTCATTCTGTCATGAAGATCTGCTCCTTTTTCTGTGCGGGAGCAGTGATCTATAAGTCGGGCCGTAATTATGTCCATGAGCTGGACGGTTTCGGACGGAAGATGCCCAAGGTGTTTATGATTTTTACTGTGTCTGCACTTGCTCTGATGGGTGTGCCGGGACTGTGTGGGTTTGTGAGCAAGTGGCAGCTGGCAAAGGCGGCTGTGGACAGCGGAACTGTTTTTGGATATGCAGGGGTGGCGGCACTGCTGATCTCCGCCCTGCTGACGGCTATCTACATGCTGACCATTGTGGTGCGGGCTTTCTTTCCGGGGAAGGATTTTGATTATACCGCCATCAGCGATGTGGAGGATCCCAACTGGATGATGCTGGTACCGCTTATGGTATTTGTGGTGGTGATGTTCTGCTTTGGCTTGGGTTCCGGGCAGGTGACCCAGTTGCTGGAGTCCGTTTTGCCCCTTGGATGACTAGAGATTTTGGCGGATGGTATGGCGCTTTATCTGAATGGCACTGTATTATGAAGGGATAAAGGAGTTTTTATGCTGTCATTGGCGGCATATCTGGAAGTGAGGAAATATGGGACAGGGAATTTACTTGGCAGTGTTAGTGTTTTTTCCTTTTGTGGCGGGGCTATTGAGCTTCGGTGCGGGATGGTTGTGCGCTGAAATGAGCAAGGCGAAGAAGAGTGAAAAGGCAGAGGAGATAGTCGGAAAGGCGGATAAGGAAGGCGGAAGGTCAGAAAAGATAGTCGGAAAGGCTAAGAAGCAGGGTGGACAGAAAAACCTGCGGGATGGTATCGTCATTCTGTCAACTGTGGCGGAATTTGCCATGATGCTGACATTTGCCATATCTGTGTACTGCTCCGGGGGTATGGAGTCAAAGGTTTCGTTTGTGATTCCGGATGTCTGCGGCTGGGCCTTAAGTTTTAGGCTGGACGGATTCCGGATGATCTATGGCTGTGTGGCATCCTTTATGTGGATGATGGCGGCGATCCTATCCAGAGAATATCTGACACATCACAAGAACAGAAACCGCTATTATCTGTTTCTGCTCTGGACCCTGGGTGCTACTATGGGTGTATTCCTGTCGGGCAATCTCTACACTACCTTTATCTTTTTTGAGATCATGTCCTTCACATCCTACGTATGGGTGGCACAGGAGGAGAACAGGTCTGCCCTGCGGGCGGCGGACACTTACCTTACGGTGGCGGTGTTCGGAGGGCTTGTAATGCTCATGGGAATTTTCCTGTTGTACCGTATGCTGGGGACGCTGGATATCGATGAGCTGTCCAGGATGGTACCCAATTATTCCAGTGTGACTCCGGAACTTCTGTATGTGGCCGGTGGCTGCATGCTGGTGGGCTTTGGGGCGAAGGCGGGTGCTTTTCCACTGCATATTTGGCTGCCTAAGGCGCATCCCGTGGCTCCTGCACCTGCATCGGCGCTTTTGTCCGGTATTCTGACAAAGACAGGCATCTATGGAGTTCTGATACTGAGCTGCCGCTTGTTTTTACACGATGCAGCATGGGGTGCTCTGATACTGGTACTGGGTGTGATCACCATGTTCGGTGGTGCGCTGTTGGCAGTGTTTTCTGTGGATCTGAAGCGAACGCTTGCCTGCTCATCCATGTCGCAGATCGGCTTTATCCTAGTGGGCATTGGTATGCAGGGGTTGTTAGGGGAGGAGAATGCCCTTGCTGTTCACGGTACATTTCTCCATATGGTGAACCATTCCCTGATCAAGCTGGTGCTGTTTCTGGCAGCGGGCGTTATCTACATGAACGTCCATTCCCTGGATTTGAACGAGATCAGGGGATTTGGCCGGAGAAAACCTCTGTTGGCGGCAATCTTCCTGGTGGGAGCGCTTGCGATCGGCGGTATCCCCCTCTTTGGCGGCTACATCAGCAAGACTTTGCTCCATGAGAGTATCCTGGAGTACGGCGGCGGAACCTGGATGCGGGCTGTGGAATTGGAATATATTTTCCTGCTTTCCGGCGGCTTGACAGTAGCCTATATGACCAAGTTGTTTACAGCAATTTTTATTGAAAGAAATACAGACGAGAGCCGGCAGCAGGAGTACGACAGTAAAAAAGTCTACATGGGCCCTGCAAGCATTTTTGCTCTGGGGTGCAGTGCGGTCATTCTGTTTGTCTGGGGGCTGCTTCCCCGTTTCACCATGGACCGGGCGGCAGAGCTGGCTCAGGGATTTATGGGTCTTAAGGAAGCTGGGCACAGCGTGGCTTACTTTAGTCTGACGAATCTGCGGGGTGCATTGATATCCATAGTGATCGGTGCCCTGGTATATGCCTTTGTGATCAGGAAGCTTCTGATGAAGCGTGAGGATGGCGCACAAGTGAAGGTTTATATCAGTGTATGGCCCAAGTGGCTGGATCTGGAGGATTTGATCTACCGGCCATTGCTTCTTAAGGTTTTTCCCACGATACTGGGTGTTTTGTGCAGAATTTTTGACAGCTTTGTGGACACAGTGGTGGTCCTGCTGCGGAAGAGCGTTTACCATGACAGCCCACTGCCCTTTCACAGACGAGAGGGAAATGTGTTCACAGTGGCAGTCGGAAAGATACTGAATGGCTTTCAGACCCTGGGCAATCTGACCTGGCACCGGAAAAAACCTGCGCACAGGGATTATGTGCATCTGACGGCGATGAAGGGGGAGGAAATAAGGGAGAGCAATTGGGTCATTCAGAGGAGTCTGTCTTTTGGATTGCTGTTGATTTGCATCGGGCTCGCGTTAACTTTGGTGTATCTGATTTTATGGCAGTGATTGTATTTAAGTATTTGTGACTTCACGTAGATCTACTGCAGATAAGTATTTATAAAATTGTTTAGATGATTTACTTTTTAGGATGTTTTAAATATTGTAGGATGTTTTTTAAGGCCGTAGGATATTTTTTTAAGTCTTTTATTGAATATAGCAACATATATTGATAAAATGCTTATACTAGGGCATAAAGTGAAAAGAAACTATCGATTGGCAGAGTGTATGTGAGTAGCTTTGTCCTATTGGAGTATTGTCAGAGAATTTTAGGAGACATGTGGAATGACCAGTTTACAATGGGGATGTGCGGCAATCATTCTGCTCATGGCTTTGTTATATTTCTCAGCGAAGCGGGAGCAGGGATATTTTCATAGGCTGTTCTCTGTGCTGCTTATTCTTACGGAAGTGTTTTTTGCCATAGATATTAAGTCAGTGCATATTTTACATGGCATGACCGAAGTGGGTCCGGTGATGTTCCGGCTTGTGTTTTTCGGTTATTATGCCATGGTCGTGATATTGACTTACAATGCCTTTCTCTATGTGGTGGCCATAATCAAGGAAAACTATCAGGAGTCCCGGATCAAAGGTGGTTATCGCTGGTGCATTCCCATGGCGGCCGCATTGATTGTTTTGGCGCTGACTCCTTTTCAGGTGAAGGAATCCAGCGTAGGAAAATATATTTCCAGCATAGGTGTGGTATGTACATATGTGGCCATTGGCATTTACATCCTAACAGTGTTCGGCCTTTTTATCAAATACTGGAAGGTAATAAATAGAAAAAAGAGACAAATCATTTTTGGGGTCGCCCTGGTGATGGCTTTTTGCGTTCTATGTCAGGCCTATATCCATGCTGCTGCAGTTACGGCCTTTGCGGTAACGGTTTTGGTGGTGGGCCTTTACCTATGCGAGGAGAGCCTCGACGTGAGACTGATCCAGGCGCTGCAGAAGGAAAAGGCCAGGGCGGACGAAGCCAACGCCGCCAAGTCCACGTTTCTTGCAAATATGTCCCATGAGATGCGTACGCCCATCAATGCCATTATGGGTATGAACGAAATGATCCTCCGGGAAACCAAGGAGGAGGGCACCAAGGAGCATGCCATTGACATCAGAAATGCAGCCCAGATTCTCCACAGCCTGATCAACGATGTTCTGGACCTGTCCAAGATAGAATCCGGAAAGATGGAAATAATTCCGGAAGAATACCAGCTGAGCAGCCTTATCAACGACCTGGTGAACATGGCCACCGTCCGGGCCAATGCTAAGAATTTGGACCTGAAGGTGGAGGTGGACCCGGGGCTCCCCTCCGTGTATTTTGGGGATGATGTACGGATTCGGCAGGTGCTGACGAACATCCTCACCAACGCCGTAAAGTATACCAATGAGGGCTCCGTGACCATGACGGTAAAGAGATCCTTTGTGCAGGACGGTCTGGCGATACTGCATTTCTCTGTGACCGACACAGGCGTGGGCATCAAGCAGGGGGATATGGAAAAGCTCTACGCGGCCTTTGAGCGTATCGAAGAGGGAAAACACCGCAACGAGGAAGGCACAGGTCTTGGCATGAGCATTACTGCCAGCCTGCTGGAGCTGATGGGAAGCAGGATACAGGTGGAGAGTGAGTACGGCAAAGGATCACGCTTCTTTTTTGATCTGGAACAGCGGATCCTCAATCCGGAGCCCATAGGGGACTTTCAAGAGAGCATAAAACAGCTGGCAAAGGATTATAGTTATAATGCAGCCTTCACAGCGCCGGATGCGG
Source organism: Acetatifactor sp. (assembly GCA_022511385.1). Taxonomy (GTDB): domain Bacteria; phylum Bacillota; class Clostridia; order Lachnospirales; family Lachnospiraceae; genus Acetatifactor. Next base: position 29,407 of record JAFLRN010000001.1, on the reverse strand, counting down.
AGATTCTTGTGGTAGACGACAACGCGATCAACCGGAAAGTGTTCGTCGGCCTGTTAAAGAAGACGAAGGTACATGTCACCGAGGCAGCCAGCGGAAAGGCGTGTCTGGAGCTTGTGAAGGAGCGCCCGTTTGACCTGATCTTCCTGGATCATATGATGCCGGAAATGGACGGTATCGAGACCTTGCAGCATATGAAGGAGCTGCCAGAGGATGAAAACAAGTGCAGTAAAACCCCGGTGATCATACTGACAGCCAACGCCATTGTGGGCGCCAGGGAGGAGTATCTGAGAAAAGGATTTGACGATTATCTCTCTAAGCCCATTGCGCCGGAAAAGCTGGAGGCTATGATCTACAATATGCTGCCCAAGGAGTTGGTGCATGGAATGTAATAACGCTAGAACCTGTAAGTCTTGATATGACTTGCAGGTTTTTCTTTATATAGATTATTCCATCCATACCTATTTCCCTATGCAAGGTTGAGAATTAAGAATTAAGAAATCAGAAATATTTCTTGACACAAAAATAGAGTTATGATAGCTTATTAAAAATTAACTGAGTTTTGAAAACCGATATCTTGTAACAATTAAGAGAGGTTTCCTGCCATGATTACAAAAATGATTTTAACAGATCTTGACAAAACATTGCTTCGCTCTGACGGCAGTATATCAGAGTATACAAAACAGGTTTTGAAAAGATGTCAAAATTGTGGAATTCTTATTGTGATTGCTACCGCCCGATATTGGATAGGCGCAGAACGTTACATAGAAGAAATTCAGCCGGATTACGAAATTACAACGGATGGAACCCTTATTCATCAGCGTGGGGAACAAATCTATAGCTGCAGCTTGGATCTGAAAGATGGAAACCAAATCATACAGGATTTGCTGGAACAGAACGCAAGGACAGAAATAACTGTGGCAGCAGGACGTCAGGTTTTTTGGAACAGCCGCCACATATCGGAATCTGAAAAATTACATAAGGCAGTTTATAATGACTACAGAAAGCCGTTATCCTACGAAATAAACAAGATCGTAGCGGAACTTTCCGACAGCGCAATAGCAGTAGAAATTGCCAATAAAAATCACTGTCGTCTGCAAGGCTACCGGGGTGAGAACTGGTATGCATTTCTGCCGGTAAAATCAGGTAAGATACAAGCAATCCTCGAATTGACAAAAATATTGAACATATCTCTAGGTGAGATCGTATCTTTTGGCGATGATATAAACGACATGGAAATGCTCCAAATCTGTGGTACAGGGGTTGCTGTTTCCAATGCGGTTATGGATGTTAAGGATGTTGCGGATTGTGTTACATTATCAAATGATGAGGACGGAGTGGCAGATTGGATTGAAAAAAATATACTCACAGATTATAAGGAAAAGTAAATTGGGTTACGATATTCCATTGCGCTACGAACAGGCCCCAATATGAAAGAGTGTAACAGGATAATTGAAAGTATAGAGCATTTTTACGGTCATCTGGAAATATTGCCCAGCGGAAGATTAGGGCTTTGTTCCATTGAATATAAGGAAGCGGTGGAAAGCAGAAAAGATGAAATAAAGGATTTTTGCGCTAAAATATTAGGTACAGAGAAGTGAACTATTCACACCAAACACTATCCAAGCTTATCTTCCAAATAGCAATTTAATAAATATCCCTTGTAATCGTCAATGAAAAAAGCTCTATTAGATGATTTATTCCCATATTGTTCTACCAGCTCTTTGACAGTTATACTCCTTGCCAAATGAAGCGCCGGAATATCTTCTGCCACTATTTTATGAATGATCTCGTCATGATTGTCAGTCTTTAGGTTGCCGATTTTCCAAGCTTCGGACATATGCGTAAAATTGAAATACGCATCATATTGGTTGGAAATGTATAATACAATTTCATCCTCATTATGGTACACCACATTTGATGTATCACTCATAAGCAATGAACAACATTCCCGTTCGGTAATAACCTTATCATAATTCAAATAATATGGTATCATTGCTTCTGGGATATTATCTTTTTCAATACGGATATCGTACAACTTACGATTTTCTCCATCACAGCTTCCACTATGTACGAAAAATTTGAAGTCTTCTTTAAAGACCTGGCATCTTTTTTGCAGTTCCAGGGTCTCAATTAGGCTTAATAATTGAACAATTTCATTTTTATTTTCCTCATTAATAAATGCCTGCCACCTGGGGGCAATCTGATTGGCGATCAGGATTTCTGTTGCCTCCAATAATTCTTTAAATGCCCCCTTTCGCCCGGTATATTTATCCGTCATTTCCTCCATGCCAAAGAATGTCAACTGGACCTTTTTCACACCGACTTCTTTTAAAAAGGTGACATATTGGGGGTCTCTGACAATACGCCAAAAACTTGCGAGCTCAAAGCGTATAGGTTGTGAATTAACAGATAGTTTATTATCTCTGGTCCAACGCTGCATATAATTATCACAATAATCCGGCTCTCTTAACCAACTGTAATATGTAATACTATTAAAATACGGTCTGAAATAATTCATAAGCCATGTATCTGTGTTCTCTTCCATTACTCTGTTTGGCATATGACCAATCCAACAATGCTTGCAACGATTAGGACATCCAAACATATCAACAGCTAATGTCAATGATTTGTTATTCATACTCGTTTTCCCTTCCAGTGCCGATTCAGATATTTAGTCAAAGTATACCATATTATCAGCATAGTTGGCTTGGTTCCTTTAGATAACTCCATTCAGCATTACAATATCATTGTATGGAAATTGGCTCCAAGTCGCAAGTAGTGAAAATGATTATAATAAAGCTTACTACAAAAAGGCATCTGCTATCCAGCATAGCCAGGATCTTAATCAACAGATCAAAACCTCCTATTAATTCCACTTCGATTCTGAGATTAATCATCTATTTCCATCGATTATCCTCAAAGTTCCAGTTTCCACCAAATACATTTCCATCACCTATACTTTGAATTATCAGCATAAGAAGTGTACGCATCAAATCTATCACTTCCTCAAATCCCACATCCACCATGGCTTTCTTCTTTTTCAGAAAGGCTTTCCACCTGGTCTGATGAGGCTCTTTCACTGCAAAGCCCTCTTCAAATGCAGCAATGTCATCAAGACCTGTACCGCGGTGTTCAAAGGTTTCCCTTATTGCTTCCTGCAACTCTTCGCCATCCAGCTGATACCGTATAGCTAGAATGTAAATATCGTAAAAATCTTTATACCTGCTGTTCGCATCGCCCAGCGACACAATTGCCTCAATCTTTTCAGAAATCACCGAATATATGGAGTATGCATAAACCTGCGGAACATCCATATCCAGCAACACTGGGAACTCCATTTTTATCCTGTTCGGGTATATCACATCACCAAATCCTATGTCTATGGATACTGGCACTCTCGTCCTGTCCAGATATGCCATAATAGAGACGTGCACGCCGTGATACTCCTTAAATTCAGTAATATTTATAACTTCCAGACTGGACAGATCATACACCAGTGCATCATCACATGTTATTGAAAGTATATTCTCAAAGATACGCTTCCTATCATTCCTATTTTTGGCATATTTCTGGCAAGCAGATCAATATCTCTGGTAGCTCTTACGAATTCGCCATCAAATAGAGCATAAAGGAAGATACCACCCTTCAATGTAAACTGTGTGCATATTCTGAAACGGACAGACGATACACTGTTCTTTCCAGACCATACACCGATAATAACGCCTGCATTGTCTTCCCACTTGTGACAGCTTGATTCTTCAATCTGTCTTTTACAGATATTGCACTTATCAAATGAGTACCTCCAGATACTGTCTCATGGCTTTATCGCATTTCATCAGTTCCGCATACTTCAAAAGCCGATTCAGGTTTCTGTCTTTCCTCTGCAGATAGGTGATCAGGACTTCTTTTGTTTCCTCAATACCGACCTTCTCACGATAAAATACGATATCAACAACCGTTTTTTCCATATCGTAGATCTGAAACCCATTTTTCCCGTCTTCCACCTTTTGAATTCCCAGTTCATACCGCTCATTAGTATAATGATAAACATTCATCTGAGGCCAATCAGGAAGAGTTGAAATCCTTGCCTTGCGCGGTATCGCCACATCGATTGCATCAGGAATATAAGTCGTGAGATTATGATAAATTGCAGCGCTTAGCAGACAGATTACCCCGTTCGGAGCATAGGCTTCAATATAGTAGAAATCCGATTCCTCTCCACGATATCCAGTGTTCTCATAATAGCTTTTATTCAGTTTAATGAGTCTTCCTTCCTCGACCAGTTTACTGACCTTATACTGCGAAAAGCCTTGTTTTTTTAGCTCCTGCATGGAAAAATTTTCTGATCTTCCGGAAGTACAGCAATACTTTTCATCTTTTTCCCTTATTTTATTTATTTTCGGCATTTTGATTTTTGCCGAAAATTAATAAAATAAATCAACGCAATTTACTGTATGTCAATCAAAAAAACACAACACATTCCTGCATTGTATCTTTCTCTTTGGTGCTTCTATTATACCTTTTCTTGTACATTTTATGAAAGAACCAAAAAACTATATTTCATCAAAATATATCACTTTTCCGTTTGCGTCAATTCTATTTTAAAAGTGTCGCCCTAATTTTTTACATTTCCATTACAAAGTCTTTTGTTAATTAGCATTAAAAATATCCGAGCTTGGATTACACCACCCAGTAATAAAATCCATCAACTCTAACACAATATTTTCTGTTTCCTCAGAATCACATCTACTTCTTAGTTCTTCCATATTTTTTAACATGCTCTCTTGATCCATGCCATTATCTTTAAACCTTATCAGAAACTCACGAAGAAACAGTAAATCATAGGGATGTTTTTCTATCTCCAACGGTAATAATTGAATAAATTCTTTATTTAACGGCATTTCTCTTTCTCCTGTTTTTAGCGCCATGGTGTCGCAGTACAGGCGCCGCATGGTCACATTAGCAATTTTCGCCTTATAGGCGGGCTTTATTTGTATCAACCGCAGTTGTGCTTCACTTAATGCCGTATTAATGGAATCAAGACGCACAGCAGAGCCACACACATGCTAAATTATACAGTAATGATGTTGCGCAACAGTTTCTCATTCAGTTCATAAAGAGCTATTTTCTGGTCGTAATAATAAATCAGATTATAAGCATCATCATATGATAGCCATTTCACGTCTATATGCTCCTCAGATAACTGTACTTGACCCTTATATGGCATAGCAAAGAAATACATAGGTACCACAACAATATTTTCTCCCCAATTCAATCTGGCACTATCACTAAAAATATTATCAGGTAAATAGCTGATGCTCTCCAACGGATAAAGTGGCAAATGTTGATTTATTCCTGCCTCCTCAAATATTTCTCTGCGGGCGCCTTCTTCAATTGTTTCGTTATCTTCCAGCCCACCACAGATTCCCTGCCAGCAGAATGGCATATCTTCTCTTTGAAAAATAGCATATTGATACCCATTTTCATCTTTCCTGAAAAGAAATATATGCACTTGCTTAGGCTGTCTTGCCATTCTATCTTGCCCCCCGATAACTTAATTTGTTCAACTTTAATACTACCACAAAGTTCTGAACAGTGCTACAATATTGCAAGAGAATATAAAAAATCCTTCTGATTTACCTACCTAATGCTTAATATTTGATTAGCTCTCGCTGCAACCACATATCACTCGACGCGCACGGCAATTTGATACGCATCCTCATATACAATATTATCAACAAAGTTTGTATACACTATATCATATGGATGATCGTATTTCTCCAATAATTCCAGTGCCGGTTCTAACTGTGCTATCATTTCCTTTGTACTTTCTGTTTTGAAATAGGTTATCACTGCCTGGTCCCCGGACTGGCAGACATCAGGAGTCGGAAGATTTTGTTCAAACCATTCATTTATCCTCTCAAATAATTCGGCATCCGATTTTTCCATCTTCCCATCGTATATCATCCGCCAGCACATTGCAAAAATTCCCTTTGGTTGTTTTGTAACATAAGACAACTCCCTGCCTTGAATCCGCATATATTTATAAGTCATTTCCTTTCCCTCCTCTGTCAATTCCAATATTTTAACAAAGCTTCGTCTATGGCTGCTATACTTTCCTTTTCTTTTATCTGACTGTAAAATGTCAATTGTTCCACTTCTTTCCTATCGGTACGGTTCTTCTCAATTTTTTCCAACATTTCCTCCGGAAGCGTAACTCCATATAACGCTCCGTATTCTTCATGCCATTCTGGATTGAAATATCCCGGCGCCATTTTGTGATGCATCAATCCGATATAAGTGTAATTCACATTTTCCAGTCCCAGTTCTTCCAGACCTTCTCTGATAATGCAGTCTCTCATCGACTCTCCCTTGTCCCTGCAGCCTCCGAAAATCTCCCAATTCTTTCTCCAATGATTCCATCCCATAAGGTACTCATTCCCAATTTTGACAACAACCAAGGAATGTGTAATGTTTTCGTAAACAAGCTCAGCCTCCGATTCATCAATGTAAATCATCTCCAAAAACTCATTGCCACGCGTATCTTTTACTATCATACCATTCTCCTCCTCTTAATCTCGCTGGCGCCTGCTGCGTCAGGTCTACACTCCTTTTTATCATTGCTGGACAAGCGCCACTGGCGCCTGCGTCTGGCTCGCTGCTCCCACAAAAAAACGCTTGTTAAGGAAATCATTTTCCCTAACAAGCGTGGATCAGACCTTTCGTCTAATATCAATATTACAATAGCAAAAACCGTACCATATGTCAACTGGCACTCCATTTATCTTAACAGGAACACTCAGTTTTTCTTAACAGGAACCCATAACTCACAGAACAGATCGCTGTCACCGTTTTCAAAATATATTTCATAGTCCGTATCATCTGTTTGCACATAACCGGTTTGCGGTGAAAATTCCTTGAAAAACTTACTCCACGTTTCACCTAAACAATTGCCATCGGGACCAACGCATTGAAATACAGCGTAGTCGGCAGGTTCCGTTTTCCATATGGAGTACCCGTTATTAATGAGTGCATCCAATCCTGTAACATCAGTATCATCATCAATCATAACACCAATTCCGTAATTGAAGTGTGTATCATTGCCTTTGGTAGGACTGCATAAACCGTACAAATCCCTTTTTCCTTCCGGTCGAAGCAATTTCATAGGTTCAATAAGATTTCTTTCATAACATTCTGTCCAGAAATCAGGAATGCTGGTGTCATTGTCATCATTGCTGATTTCATTCGGAAAAGCTCTTACCAATGCGATAAACTGCTGTTGCTCTCTGTGTTCCAACCTGTAATCCATAATACTACCACCTTCCAATGTTATTTTTATCACAAGGGGATTAAACAAATGAAGCTTTGTGCCTTTTCGTTTGGCCTGTTTTGGAGTTGAGCCATGAAATCGTGAAAAAGCCTTGGAAAAACTTTCCGGAGATTCATAGCCATACTTATATGCAGCATCAATCACCGATATATCAGTTGTTTGAAGTTCCTGGGCAGCCAGTGTAAGACGCCTGTTTCTGATATACTCATTAGCTGTCATTCCGGCGATAAAACTGAAGGTTCGATGAAAATTGTAGCTTGACATATGGATGCTTTTTGCAACTTCAGCATAATTTATGTCTTCATAAATATGTTCCTCTATATAGCATATTGCCTGCTGTATAAGTTGTATCGACACTTTGTTCAACCCTCCTTGTATGCAATCATTATAGGTGAATATATTTAGAAAGTCCTGTTCCCGTTTGCACCAATTTGTCTCATAACATCCATTGGAATTTAGGCTTCTCAGTGTCCTCAAATAGCATTTTAATACTCCGATTTTAGTAACATAACAGCAAGCACAAAAATCCTGCAAACCTCAAGAAAGAAATTTGCAGGATTTTTTGTTGTCATTTATTATATGCAGGCAAAAGAGAAACCCTTATGCCTCATTCTTAGCTTCTTTCTTTTTCTTGTTTGCATTTACCAAGAAGAAGCTTGCCAGTGCGGCAACGATGTACAGTACCAGAGTTACATAGAGTACAGTCTGATAACCGGTGGGATTAATTTTATCCACAACACCGTCATGCGCAAACTCAATCTCCTCACCAAAGTGCTTTACGATAAAGGCAGACATCTGGTTTCCAGTAAGGCCTGCAATAGCCCAAGCGGAAAGGGTGATTCCATGGATAGCGCTGATGTTCTTCATTCCGTAGTGATCGGAGAGCAGGGTGGGCACGTTGCTGAAGCCTCCGCCATAGCCTGCATTTACAACAAACAGCAGGATCAGCACCAGCACCATGAGAATAGCGGGTTCGCCGCCCTTGCTGATACCCTGGGTCACAATGACAAGGCCGGTAGCGACGATGGAGAGGATCAGCATAATCTTATAGATGGTGTTTCGGTCCTTTAAGGTGTCCGCCCACGCGGAGAAACCCAAACGGCCGCCAGCATTGAACACAGCGGTAACGGAGGACAGAATACCAACCATGCCGACCAGGCCAATGCACTTGATGATCATCTTTTCCTGGGAGATCAGTGCAAGACCACAGGTAATATTCAGATAGAACATGATCCAGATGCCGATAAAGGTAACGGGCTTCTCCTTGATCACGTCAATAGCCCTTGCGCCTTTCTCGGTGGAAGCAGGCTCATGCCAGTCGGCAGGCTTTGCAAGGAGGAGATGTCCCACAAACATCATCACGAAGTATACGCCGGCCAGGATCCAGAACATTTTGTAGATGCCGCCGTCTCCTAGGGAATCCAGCATAGCCTGCATGATAGGGCTTGCGATAGCCTTTGCAGCGCCAAAGCCGGCCACTGCAAGTCCGGTAGCCAGACCCTTGCGGTCCTCAAACCAGAGCATCAAGGTCTTTACAGGAGAGAGATAACCGGTTCCAAGGCCGATACCCATGATAAATCCGTAGCAGATATAAATGCCGATCAGCGCCAGAATACTGCCGTTATGCTGGCCGCCATACCAGATAAAGAAGCCGGTGCCTGCCATACCTGCAGCAAAGCAAATGGCTGCAATCAGAGAGGACTTGTGAATATCCTTCTCCACGATATTTCCAAGGAAGGCAGCAGACATGCCAAGGAAGAAGATAGCGAAGCTGAACGCCCACTCGGTAGCTCCCTTGGAGAAGCCTATGTAATTCGCGATCTCCTGGCTGAAAATCGACCAACAGTACACAGTACCGATGCTACAATGGAGCAACAACGCCGGAATTGCAGCGCGGACCCATTTGTTTTGAATGTTTTTCATTTCGTGTTCACTTTCCTTTCATGAATTACGGAAACTTTTTTCCGTGTACTCTTATTATAATTTACAAAGTCTTGTAACTTTTGTAATTCTACTCCTTATTCCCAAAGATTTCAAGAGTTTTGTTTTTGGGGCCGTCACTCGCGGAAAACTAACCATGAACAGCAGTTATTTTTGACTTAGCAAAAGATGTAAGATATCATATCAGTAAAATAAATTAAATCAAAAACAATTTGGACAATTTACACACAAACATCGAAATAAAAGGGAAACACACTTTTTGGTGCAACAAAATACATCAATAAATAAGTTAAAAATAATCATTGAGCAAACACAATTCCTATGTTACCATAGTCAAATCAGACAAAAGGGAGGATAATGCAAGAGCAGCGCCTTTCTCTTTCAGAAAATACGCGCTGCAAAAGCGGCAGAATGAGAAGAAACATGAAAAAAGAAACGAAAAAATCCGGAACAACATCCACAAAGGTCAGCCAGAAATATGGCAAAACCTACCACATGCCCCCGGAGGTCACTTACAACTGGGTAAAAAAAGACTGCATCGACAAGGCACCCATCTGGTGCAGCGTGGACCTGCGGGACGGCAACCAGGCCCTGATCGATCCCATGAGCCTGGAAGAAAAGCTGGAGTTCTTCAAGCTCCTGGTGGATATAGGTTTTAAAGAGATCGAGGTGGGCTTTCCCGCCTCCTCCGATACGGAATACAATTTCATCCGGGCCCTGATCGAGCGGGATATGATCCCCGACGATGTGACCATTCAGGTACTGACCCAGGCAAGAGAGCATATTATCCGCAAGACCTTTGAGGCTGTGGAGGGTGCGCCCCACGCGGTGATCCATCTTTATAACTCCACCTCCGTGGAGCAGAGGGAGCAGGTGTTCAAAAAGGATAAGGAAGCAATCAAGAAGCTGGCCGTGGACGGTGCGGACCTGCTGCGCAGACTGGCGGAGCGGACGGAGGGCAACTTTACCTTCGAGTACAGTCCCGAGAGCTTTTCCCAGACAGAGGTGGATTACGCCCTGGAGGTGTGCAACGCGGTGCTGGATGTATGGCGGCCCGATCCGAAGCACAAGGCAATTATCAATCTGCCCACCACTGTTCAGGTTGCAATGCCCCATGTATTTGCCTGCCAGGTGGAATATATGCACAAGCATTTGAAATACCGTGACAGCGTGGTGCTCAGCGTCCATCCCCACAACGACCGGGGCTGCGGCATCAGCGATGCGGAGTTTGGGGTGCTGGCCGGAGCGGACCGTGTGGAAGGAACCCTTTTCGGCAACGGCGAGCGCACGGGAAATGTGGACATTGTGACTCTGGCGCTGAATATGATGTGCCACGGTGTGGACAGCGGACTGGATTTCTCCCATATCATGAGGATAAGAGAGGATTATGAGAGATTTACCGGCTTGAAGGTTCACGAGCGCACCCCTTATGCGGGCGATCTTGTATTCACCGCATTTTCCGGCTCCCATCAGGACGCCATCAGCAAGGGTATGGCATGGCTGAAGGAGGGCAAGAGCGGCAAGCGCTGGGATGTGCCCTATCTTCCCATCGATCCGGCGGATGTGGGAAGGGAGTACGAGTCAGACGTGATCCGCATCAACAGCGTATCCGGCAAGGGCGGCGTGGCCTTCGTGCTAAAGCAGCAGTTTGGATTCTCCCTGCCGGCGGCCATGAAGGAAGAGGTGGGTTACCTTGTGAAGGGCGTGTCCGACAAGCGTCACCAGGAGCTTTTGCCTGCGGAGATCTATGAAATTTTTGAGGATAATTACATCAAGCCTCGCAGCGTGTTCCGCATCCCGGAGTGCCATTTCAAGCAGGAGCGCGGAATCCAGGCGGAGGTAACAATAGAGCAAAACAGCGAGAACAGGGTAGTACGAAGCCAGGGCAACGGACGTCTGGACGCGGTCAGCAACTGTCTGAAGATCTTCTTCGGTATCAGCTATGAGCTGTCAGTCTATGAGGAGCATGCCATCTCCAAGGGATCCAGTTCCAAGGCTGCTGCCTATGTTGGCATTGTCCACGACGGGCATTTCTATTGGGGTGTTGGTGTGGATGAGGATATTATCAAGGCCTCCATCGCGGCACTGGCTTCCGCAGTGAACAAGCTGACGGCGGAGCAGCATATCACCACCGGCCGGGAAGAGCGGATCGTGGAGATCATCAGCTATATTCAGAACGATTACGAGAATGTGACTCTTGAGAGCCTTTCCGAGGCCTTTCACCTGTCAAAGCCCTATCTCTCCAAATATATCCGGGAGAAGGCGGGTGTCACTTTCCAGGAGGTGGTAAAGAAAGAGCGTATGAAAAAGGCCCGTTCCCTGCTTCGGCACACAAACCAGACGGTGGAGGCGATCGCCGCAGAGGTGGGCTATGAGAATGTGGAGCATTTCAACCGGCTGTTTAAGAAAATCTACGGAATGACACCGGTCCAGTACAGGAAGCAGGAGATGTAATTGCTACGCTGAACTGACGGGCTTGCACAGATTACACAGACTGTTCGGAAAGCAGCAGCGATCGACAGAGGTATAAAATGATATAAAATCAGAAAGAGGACATCGATATAGTTGATGTCCTCTTTTAGAGTCAATATTTGCTTTCGCTTTGACTATTTTATTTCAGCAACAAAAATTCTTATTCGTTATTCACATTGTTATAGCCCGGCTCAACAGCCACATGCTCAACCTTGTTGTAGCGAAGATCCAGGAATTCTGCGCGATTCTTGTTAAACAGTCTCTTCAGGTCATCGGTATAGCCCACCACTACCCAGGGCATGGTCTCGTCCATTTTCCTCAGAATCTCGCGGGTAACAGCCTCGTTGGGCATTGACAGAGTAATATTGTTCTTTACACCGTCAACAAAAACCATCAGGCTGTATGACGTGCCGGTCTTGATGCCATTGGTGCGGTGTGTGGTGGTCGTCTGGTATGTCCACATGATCTTAGAGTTGGGAATCGCCTTGGGTGTAGCGCCCGTTATGTAGTATGTGAACAATTTTCCTACCCGGATATTACCGTCCTTCGTAAAGGTCTGAGCGGCGTTGTAATCGGCCTCTGCGGAAGCCTCCGTGCAGCCTGCCTCTGCGATGGTCTTTCTGAGTTCCTTCAGAGTCTCACCCTTGGAAGCCTTTACGATCTTAATAATACCTATGGCGATCAGAACCAAGCCGGCAACAAATACAAGCACGGACATAATATTGTAAGCGACTTTGTTGTTGATGACATCTATATAATAGGGAAGTGTGCCATCATCAATCTCAGCATCCGTCCAACCGGCATCTTCAAAGGCCTCCCGGAAGTACTTGTATTCCTGATCTGACAATTTGCGGATCTTGCCGGAGAGAGAAATAGGTTCTGAGAAATAGCTCTCGTTCGTATTGTCTATGATCAGATCCATCTGTTTCTCATAGGAAGCGGGAACCTTGATACCCATGTAATACCAGTTATCGGTATATAAGAAAGTTTCTTCGTCGCCGGTTATAATAATGCAGTAGAGATCAGTAGTCTTGCGGTAAGTGGAATTGGTCTTGTACTCATACCGCTCTAAAAAATAACCAAAGTTCAGGGTCATCTCCATATCCACAAGCTGACCTTTGATCTTGTCGGGCTCCAGGTTTTCAAACTTGGCATAACCGAAAATAGTGGAAAAAGTAGCCTGCGCTCTGAAAATGACCAGTCCAAGACCGACGATCATCAGAATGATCGACCACACCAGGGTGGTTTTTAGTGCCTTTTTGCGAAGTGTTTCAAACATATCTTCCCTCCCAACATTATTTATGTACCCAATTAGAGTTTCTTTATGAGTTACTTTATCAATTTACTACAAGATACAGAAAAATACAAGAATAATCGCTGATTATATTCATAAAAAATACAGATTCTCATTTATAGAAAAAAATCTGGCAGAAAAGCTGAATTATGATATACTGTTTATATTATATTAGTAAGACCAGGAGGAAACTAAGAATGAAATTTAAGGACATGCCCTACGAGCGAATAGACTTTGCCCAGGTAGAAAAAGAAATGAAGGAGCTGACCATGGCCTTGAGCCAGGCTGCCAGTGGGGAGGAGCAGTTCGAGATCCACAAGAAATTTTACGCTCTCACGGATCGTGTCAACACCCTGATGACTATCGCCATGATTCGGTTCAATGGAGATACCGCCGACGAATTTTACACAAAAGAACAGGAGTATTACGACGAGCAGAGCCCTGTGTACAGCAATCTGCTGCTGGAGTATCAGAAACAGCTCTACGCTTCTCCTCATCGGGCGTACCTGGAGGAAAAGATTGGCCCTGTGGCATTCAAGAATATGGAGCTGGCGCAGAAGGCTATGGACGAAAAGCTGATTCCCCTGATGCAGGAGGAAAACAGTCTGACTATGGAATACGATAAGCTGATCGCGGGAGCGAAGCTCCAGTTCGACGGCAAGGAGCTGAATCTGTCGCTGATGCGGCCCTATTTAACAAGCCGGGACAGGAGCGTGAGAGAGGCGGCCTGGAAGACCGCAACGGCTTTCTTTGAGGAAAATGGGGAGAAGCTGGACGAGATTTATGACAAGCTGGTGAAGAACCGGACCGCCCAGGCCCGCGCCATGGGTTATGAGAATTATCTGGAGCTTGGCTACTACCGGATGATGCGCAACTGCTATGGCAAGGAGGAGGTGGAGGCCTTCCGCAGCCAGGTGAAGGAGTACTTCGTGCCTTTTGCAGAGAAGCTGCATCAGCGCAGGAGAGAGAGACTGGGCTTAGAGCATCTGATGTACTACGACGAAAGTGTTTATTTTCCGGAGGGCAATCCGGCGCCCATCGGTACGCCGGAGGAAATTCTTGCCGCAGGCCAGAAAATGTACGGCGAGCTGTCCTCTGAGACAAAGGAGTTTTTTGATTTCATGCAGGAGAACGAGCTTTTTGATGTGCTGGGACGCAAGAATAAACGCGCAGGCGGCTATATGACCTATCTGCCCCTGTATCAGGCTCCTTTCATCTTTGCCAATTTTAACGGTACCAGCGGGGATGTGGATGTGATCACCCACGAATGTGGCCATGCCTTCCAGGGTTATCTTTCCGGCAAGGATCCCATCCGGGAGCACGCCGATATCACCATGGAGACGGCGGAGATACACTCCATGTCCATGGAATTTTTTGCTGAGAAGTGGATTCCCCTCTTCTTTGGTGACAGGGCGAAGGATTACGTGGATATGCATCTGGAGGATGCCGCGGCATTTATTCCTTACGGCTGCATGGTGGATGAGTTCCAGCATATTGTGTATGAGAATCCCGACCTGACTCCTGCGGAACGGAATGCAGCCTGGAGCAGGTTGGAGAAGGAGTACAAGCCCCATCTGGATTATGGCGATAACAAGTATCTGGCGGATGGCGCTTACTGGCAGAGGCAGACGCATATTTACAGCAGTCCTCTGTATTACATTGACTATTGCCTGGCACAGACCTGTGCCCTTCAGTATAAAGTAAAGATGGACGCAGATTTTGAGGATGCCTGGAAGAGCTATCTGAAGCTCTGCCGGCTTTCTGCCAGCGATTTCTTTACCAACATGATCAAAGAGGCAGGGCTGGACAGCCCCTTTGAGGATGGCTGCCTGAAAAACATTGTGGAAAAACTTGAAAATTATGTGAAATAGCTTCACATTTTTCAAAAAATACTGTAAAATAGGCAGGGCAGTCGGAAACCATCTATGATTGGCTGCGTCAATTATTTGAGAAGGAGACATTTGTCATGTCTGATAATGGAAAGAAGAAACAAAAAAATACATTGGAAACACAGGAGCCGGTAATCACAAGGTATGACCTGAAGATGCAGCGAAGAAAGGAACAGAAGAGAAAGGAGCAGAGGGACAAGCGTATTGCCCGGGTGGTAGGAATTCTGGTGCTGACAGGGCTGGCCTGCTGGCTGATTTCCTTCCCCATTCGTTCCTGGCTGACAGTTCACGGCACCTACGTTGTAGTGGCCGACGAAAAAGTGTCCAGGGTGGAATTTGACTACAATTATTATACGGTGCTGAATAATTATATGTCTACGAACGGCTATCTGCTGAGCTTAATGGGGCTGGATCTAAGCGGCGATCTGTCCGCCCAGATGTATTCTGACACGCTTACCTGGCAGGATTATTTTGAGGAGATGGCGGTGAATAACCTGATGACCGGCATAGCCATGAGGCGGGACATGGAAGCCGCGGGCTTCACTTATGACGAGTCGGCGGAGTATGAAAGCTTTGTGGCAGTGCTGGAGCAGGCCGCAAAAGAAGCGGGAGTTTCTCTCAAGGAGTATGTCAAGGATTTCTATGGCCCCTATGCTACGCTTGACAGGGTGGAAGGCTATATCAGGGAAAACCTGAAGACCAGCGCCTATCTGGAAGCGGTAGCAAAGGATAGGGCTCCCTCCGACGCGGATATTCAGGCTTACTATGAGGAAAATAAGAATAGCTATGACCGTGTGGACTATCATATGATCCAAGTGGATGCACAGCTGCCCACGGAGCCTACGGAGTTGGCGGACCCTGTGGAAGAGACCGACGAGACTGCTTCCGACGATGGGGAGGAGTCTGTTTATGAGCCTTCTCAGGCTGAGATAGACGCAGCAATGGCCATTGCGAAGGAAGAGGCAGAAGCGCTTCTGGATACTGTGGCCACGGAGGGAGAGGTTTATACCAACTGGGCGATCACCAGTTTGAACAGTTATATTCGGGATTGGCTTTCCGACAGTGAAAGGCAAAAAGGTGACACGGCTGTGATAGAAAATCCTTACAGCCATTGTTACTATGCGGTTTCCTTTGACAACCGTTATATTAATCCAGAAATTTCCATCAATGTGAGAGCTGTGCTGACAGAGGATGGAAATGGCCAGGAGCTCCTGGACGAGTGGGCTGCAGGTGAAGCCACAGAGGACAGCTTCGCAGCGCTGGCCGACAGATATAATAATCCTATGTATATTAACGCAGAAGGCGGATTGATTGAGGGAATTGATGCCAAGGCTCTGGAAGAGGAGATGGCTGACTGGCTGACGGATGGGACCCGTGCATACGGTGATACCACAGTAATTACAACTTCCGACTCTGCCATGACGTATGTCTTCTATTATATTGGTGCCGGAGACCCCGTGTGGAAGGTGGACATCAACGATATCCTGATCAATGATATCAAGACAAAATATGTGAGTTCATTGACGGAAGGACTGACTGTGTCGGATCCTCATCACCATCTGCATTACCTGGAAGTGCGCGCTCAGGAGGAAGCGGCGGCAGCAGCTGCTGGCGACAATGACTCGGAGGACGGCACTGCTGAGGGCGATGCTGAGGAGGATTCGTCCGTAGGGTGATCATCAAAAAATAATCTTGGGCGGTGGGACATTCTCACCGCCTTTTTGAAAGAGAGAACGGTATGGAGAACGATCAGACAGAAAAAAAGCTGCTGGTGCTGGATATTGACGGCACACTGACGAATTCGGAGAAAGAGATCACCGCCGCCACAAAGGAGGCAATTCAGGATCTTCTGCTGCGGGGCCACAAGGTGGTTCTGGCATCAGGCCGTCCCACACCCGGCATGAGAAGATATGAGAAGGAGCTGGAGCTGGAGCGCTATGGCGGGTACCTTTTGTCCTTCAACGGCGCCCACATCATGGAATGCCGGTCCGGGGAGATTGTGTACCAGAAGCTGCTGCCCCTGCCCCTGCTGTCAAGACTTTACAAATTTGCAAAGGAAAACGGCTGTGGGCTGGTCACATTTTTGGGAGATCATGTGATCTCTGCTTTCCCCGCGGATGAGTATGTGGAGGCCGAGGCGCGTCTCAATGGGCTGTCGCTGCGGCATGTGGATAATTTCCTGGATTTTGTGGATTTTTCCATCAACAAGTGCCTGATGACGGCGCCGCCCAAGGTGGCGGAGGTGTTTGAGCGGGAGCTTCAGGAGAAGCTTGGCAATGTGGCCGGCATCTACCGATCGGAGCCATATTTTATAGAAATTGTGCCCCAGAACGTCACAAAGGCCACTGCTTTGGAACGTATCCTGGAGGCGCTTGGTATGAAGCGCGAGAATATGGTGTGCTGCGGAGACGGCTTCAACGACATTGATATGATCCGATTCGCAGGAGTGGGGGTGGCCATGGGGAATGCCCAGCCTGCGGTGAAGGAAGTCGCGGACTACATTACTGCCTCCAACGATCAGGACGGAGTGGTGGAAGTGATACGGAAGTTTTTTCCCTAACGGACATATGAAAAGTACATTGCTTACAAAGAGACACTTTATCCAAAAGGGCATTGCATCCAAAAGACAATGTGCACGAATATAACATAGCGCAGAATATGACACAAATGTCAGGAGGTGGCCGACATCAGGATCCAAATGCCGGAAAAAGTAACATATATCATAGACAGGCTTACGGCAGCAGGCTTTGAGGCCTATGCGGTGGGAGGCTGTGTCAGGGATTCCATTCTGGGGCGCACACCCCAGGACTGGGACATCACTACCTCCGCCAGGCCGGAGCAGGTAAAAGCGCTGTTTTCCCGGACCATCGACACGGGTATCCAGCATGGGACTGTCACGGTCCTTTTGGAAAAGGAGGGCTTTGAGGTCACCACCTACCGCATAGACGGCAAGTACGAGGACAGCAGGCATCCCACGGAGGTGATCTTTACCCCCAGTTTGGAGGAGGACCTAAAGCGCCGCGACCTGACCATCAACGCCATGGCCTACAATGACGAGAAAGGTCTGGTGGACCTTTATGGAGGTCAGGAGGACATTCGGAGGCATATAGTGCGTTGTGTGGGTGATCCCAGGGAGAGATTCGGGGAGGATGCCCTGCGCATGCTGCGGGCCATCCGTTTTGCCGCCCAGCTTGGCTATCATATTGAGGAGAGCACAAGGGATGCAATCCGGCAGCTGGCCAATAACCTGAAAAACATCAGCGCGGAGCGGATTCAGGCGGAGCTTGTGAAGTTGCTGACTTCGCCCCATCCGAATTATCTGCGTCAAGCCTACGAATACGGAGTGACAAAGGTCATTTTGCCGGAGTTTGACCTGATCATGGAGACACAGCAGAATCACCCTCACCACAACTGCAGTGTGGGCGAGCATACTTTGCGTGCTCTGACGGAAGTGGCGGAACCGGATAAGATATTACGGCTGGCTATGCTGTTTCATGACATCGGTAAGCCCGCTACACTCACCAGGGATGAGAAAGGCATCACCCATTTTCATGGCCATGCCCAGGTGGGTGCCGATATGACCGGGGATATCCTAAAGCGGCTTAAATTTGACAATGAAACCATTAACGCAGTCTGCAAGCTGGTACTGTATCATGATTATGGAAACGACCTTGAACCTGATATCAGGCTGATGCGGCGGGCGGTGAACAGGATCGGCGAGGATGCCTTTCCCGGACTGTTTCGGATAAAGCGAGCAGACATCCTGTGCCAGAGTGATTATCTCCGCCAGGAAAAGCTGGTAAAGCTGAAACAATGGGAGCTGCTGTACGAGGAGCTTCAGGAGAAGAAACAGTGCGTCTCCCTGAAAACCATGGCTGTAACGGGCAGTGACCTGATAGAGCTGGGAATGAAGCCCGGCAGGGAGTTGGGGGAAATGCTTCAGAAGCTGCTGGAGCTGGTTCTGGAGGAGCCTGAGTGCAACAACAGGGAGTTTCTTCTGGCTCAGGCAAAGGAAATGCTTTCCGGGGCATAACATACTTTCCTAAACATACTTTCATAAGTCCTCTCATAAGATAGGTTAGGAACCGGGCTTTTATAGCGGTGACAAAACGATCAGGAGGGGCCGGAAGTGAACGACAGAGCAGTGGAGTTACTGGAACAATATGAGATAGAGGTGCTTCGTACCAGAAAAGGCAGGGGAGCTATCGTGTGTGACACCGATCAGGGATGCCTGATCCTGAAAGAATACACGGGGAATAGCGACAGGATCCAACTGCAGAACCGGCTGTTACAGAGAATATCGGAAAAAGGCCTTATTCAGGCAGAGCGGATCGTGCCCGCCAGGGACGGTTCCCTGCTTGTGAAGGATATGGATGGAACGGAGTATGTATTGAAGACCTGGCTGGAGGGCAGGGAGTGCAATATTTATGACCGCTCTGAATGCAGTTCTGCTGTGAGTCTGTTGGCACAGCTGCATCAGTGTATGGAACTGCCCGGGGATACCCCCGGTCTGCCTGCAGCCTTCTCGCCGGAGAAGGAATATGAGAAGCACAACCGGGAGCTTAGGCGGGTGAGAAAGTTTCTGAAGCAGAAGGGGCAGAAGACCTGGTTTGAGATCAGCCTTCAGAACACTTTTGACTACTTTCTGGAGCAGGCCCAGGAGGTGACGGAGGAATGGAAGGAGTACAGCGCCCAGGCGAAAGTTCAGACCACCCCTGACAGCAGTCTGGTGACCTTTTGCCATGGAGATTATCAATACCATAATATATTAAAGGGAAGCAACGGGTGGTTTCTCGTTAATTTTGAGAAATGTCTGCCCGATAATCCTATCAGGGATCTGTATCTTTTGATGAGAAAGCTTCTGGAGAAGGGGAACTGGTCCGTTTCCTTGGGCACTGAACTGCTGGCAGCCTATGAAAAGGAAAGTCCGCTGCCGGCAATGAGCAGGATCGATCTGTATTACAGGCTGGCGTACCCGGAGAAGTTCTGGAAAATAGCGAATTTTTATTATAATTCCGGAAAAGCGTGGATACCGGGAAGAAATCAGGAAAAGCTGGAGAAACTGATAGCACAGGAAAAAGAAAAGCAGCATTTTTTGGATGAGGTCTTTCGCAGCATAAGCGGCATGCGGAGCACGTGAAAAGTTACAGCTGCCAAAATACGGTGCTGTAATTGGTAAGGAGATCAGAGTGATACGGAAGAATGAAAGAAGAAAGAAACGGAGGGCAGCATGGATACTGGGCGTCATAGCGGCTTTATCGCTGACGGCCTGTTCCTCTCCCTTTTCGGGCGCGAATGGACAGAAAGATCCATCTCCAACGCGGGCGGAAACAGGCTTTGAGGTCACAGGACCGGACAGCTATGACTCGGCTGACACAGCGATCCTGGTGGATTGGAACACGTCGGACAAAACCCTTACTTTTCTGAACCTGGAGCTGGGGCGCAGGTACACCCTTTCCCTGGACGGCACCACAAGATTTTATGACAAGTACGGTGATGCCATCGCCATAGGCCAGCTGCAGAAGGGCGATATTGTGGATATTACCTTTTTAAAGTCAAAGAAGCATCTGACGACCCTGCAGCTCTCTCCCCAGGCCTGGACCTATGAGGGTGCGGAGCGCTACGAGATCAACATGGTGCGGAATGAGGTTTCCATCGGCTCTGAAGTTTATAAGCTTACCTCCAACACCCAGTTTGTGTCGGAGGACAGAAGCATTGAGAGCATGGATCTGAATCCTTCCGATTCGCTGACCTTTCTGGGAATAGGGAGCCAGGTGCTCACTGTTCGTGTGGAGAAGGGTCATGGATATCTGCGGCTGGAAAATGATGAAAATTTTGTGGGCGGCTGGATTGAGGTTGGACAGGCCACGATACAACGTATCACTGATAACATGCTGGTTCTGGTGCCGGAGGGCAGCTATCAGGTCAATATCAGTCATAAGGGCGGCGGCGGTGTAAAAAGCGTTGTCATCAACCGGAATGAGGAGACTGTGCTGGATATCGGAGATCTGGAAATCCCGGAACCTCAGTACGGCATGGTGCTCTTTTCTCTGAATCCAACATCTGCAGAGCTTTATATCGACGGCTCCCTGGTGGATCCCTCGGGCCCCATAAGCTTGGAATACGGGCTGCATCAGATGATTGCCAGGGCGGAAGGCTATCAGTCCATTACCCAGTATTTCCGGGTGATACAGGAATCTGTGGGCATCAACGTAGAACTGGATGCCAACGAGACGGAGCAGGATAAGAATGAAGAAAAGGAGGACCCCGAGGAATCCCCTTCAGGGCAGACAACGGAAAACTATTATCAGGTATATATTGACGCACCGGAGAATGTGGAGGTGTATCTGGACGGAAACTATATGGGTATCTCTCCCTGCAGCTTTGTAAAAATAGCCGGCACCCATGTTGTTACGTTGCGAAAGACGGGCTACACGACCAGAAGCTATACCATAGAGGTGGATGATGAGGCCAAGGATATTTCCTATTCCTTTGCGGACCTTGTGAGCAGCTCAGCCACCCTGGACAACAGCATAACGGGAATGTGGGACAGTATTCTGGGCGCCTTGAATTGACAGAAGATATCCCGGAGATAAGAAAGATTTTTCAATTGTTTGGCCATAAAAATCGGGGTTTTTTGAACATTGTTTTGCAAAAAGGCGTAAATCTCAGGAAAAAGCCTTGACAAACACATAAAAAACGGATATATATTATATAGACGTTTCACAAGAAGCATCTACCAATATACAAAGTGGTAACTCATTAGAGGAGGAGTTCAATATGAACAAAACAGAGTTAGTTGCAGCACTGGCTGAGCAGGCTGGTGTATCCAAAAAGGACGCTGAGAAGGTTCTGAAGGCTTTCACCGATGTTGTTGAGAGTGAGCTGAAGAAGGGCGGTAAGGTTCAGCTGGTTGGCTTTGGTACCTTTGAGGTATCCGAGAGAGCAGCAAGAGAGGGTAGAAACCCTGCTACTCTGAAGCCCATCAAGATTCCTGCTTCCAAGGCTCCTAAGTTTAAGGCAGGTAAGGCACTCAAGGATGCGCTGAACGCTTAAAATCTGTTGACTGAAGCGGAGAACCCTCGTAGGTTCTCCGTTTTTCTATGTGTGTTCAAATGAAACTGTTGCAAAATTAGCTGCTAATTTCAAATTCTGTTCTTATTCATCAAAAAGGCGTTCACTATATTTGAACAAGCACATTTTTGTTGAATCTGCCTGGAAACTGAACAGTGTGAAGCATTTTGCAACAGTCTCACTTCTGGGAATAATAGGTTAGGAGAGAAAAGAAATGAGACTGGATAAATATTTGAAGGTATCGCGGCTTATTAAGCGCCGCACTGTGGCAAACGAGGCCTGCGACAGCGGCAGGGTAATGATCAACGACAAGCCGGCAAAAGCATCCGCCAACGTGAAGCAGGGTGATATCATCACCATTTCCTTCGGCAACAAGGAGGTAAAGGTGGAGGTTCTGGATGTACAGGAAACCGTGCGAAAAGAAGAGGCCAGCGAACTTTTCCGGTATCTGTAGTTAGTGAAAATGTATATTCCTCCAACTTATGTATGTGTGGCTGAACTCTGACCGTTACTTTTGACACCTTGTCCAACTCAGCCCAGCCCTGCCAATGTCCTGGACGTCACTCGCATATCTGACATGTGCATGCCAGTTCTGTTTTCCCCGGCACCTTCATATACTTTATAGGAGGAAGCCAAACCTAAAGGAGGCTTCCCAGACAGGAGGAGCCTATGGAAGATATAAACAGCAGCACGCGCATGCACAAGGTAACAATGACAAATCGGAGAAGCTGTGCCATAAACGGTGTCAATGATGTCCTATCCTTTGACGAACACGAGATTCTTCTGGAGACGGAACAAGGGATGCTGATGCTCAAGGGGGATGACCTGCATGTGAACAGGCTCACATTGGATAAGGGAGAGGTGGACGTGGATGGCAAAATTGACAGCTTTACTTATTCGGATGTGTCCGCCGGCGGAAAAAAGAATGAATCGCTGCTTAGCAAGCTCTTCCGGTAACGCTTATGGCAGGTGAAAATGAGTTCCTCCTTCATGCCCTGTTTATGGGCATTTTTATTACCTTTATTTATGACCTGCTGCGGATTTTCCGAAAGGTAGTGCCTCATCGGGGATTTTTTGTGTCAGCGGAGGACCTACTTTTCTGGATTTACTGTGGGGAAGAGGTATTTTTGCTGATGTATCATGAGAGCGACGGCACGCTGCGTTGGTTTGCGGTGCTTGGCGCTCTGACGGGGATGTTTCTGTATAGGAAGCTGATCAGTCCCTATTTTGTGAAATATGTGTCAATGGCGCTGAACAGGATACTGAAACTGGTGGGCAGAGTGCTCCGTTTTCTGTCAAAGCCGCTTAAAATACTCTTCCGAAGAACCGGTACTGCCATGGGGAGAGCGGGCCGCAAAGCGGGCCGATGGCTGAGACAGCTTAGGAGAATTCTAAAAAACAAGTTGACGTGTTTTCTAAAAAAGCTTAAAATGACTATAAAGGCATGACATTTCAGAAAGGAGAGCCTATGGCAGGGACAAGACGCAGGGTGGCGTACCGCCGCAGAAATCAAAACCGATTCAGTATGTTTCTCGTATCACTGGTCGTCGTGATGATCATAGTTGTTGTGGCTGTGAAGAGCGTGGAACTCCATCAGAAGATAGGCTCCAAAAATCAGGAAGCACAGCAGCTGGATGACCAGATTGAAGCGGAGAATGCCCGCGCTCAGGAGATAGAGGAATTTGGAAAAGAGGTTCAGACAAAGGGTTACATAGAGAGTATTGCCAGAGAAAAGCTGGGACTGATCTATGAAGGTGAGATCATGTTTAAAGAGGAAAAATAATCTGTCAGGAAAAATGTGAAGGCAGGAGTCATGTGCTCCTGCTTTTTTTGTCGCAAAACTTTAAGACAGTCCCGCCCGGTTTTGACAAAAAAAGTGGGGAATGCCACCTATAATCTTAGTCTGACATATCGAAAGGAAAGGTGTGATGTAGAGATGACAGCAGGGCAGGATATTCTTAAGCTGCGAAACAGCCGCAGGGGAGACAGCCTTCGGCAGAAAGAGAACAGAGAGCTGCAGTCGTTGCAGCTTTCGGACCTGTGCAGAAGAAAGCTTTTAAATTACGCGGATACCTTTTATGAGCTGGCCAGAAGCTATGACGGTGAGTTTTCTCCTGACGGCATGGACAGGCAGTCCGTTCTGGCATCCAGGAGATTATGGGAAAACAGACAGATCATAAAGGGTCATTTAAAAGAGATGGCAAAGATCATGACGGAGGTGGCCAGCGAGGTTATGTGCTACCGCCCCATGGAGGAACGAAAAAAACGAATTTTGGTCCAGGCCATGCGAGAGGAGGGCATACGGGTGGAGAATCCCTGCTATGTGCCCAATGAGGATGGCAGGGAAACGGTAGTGGTCACCATGAGGACGGACAGGCGTCCGGATATGTCGGCGGAGGAGGCAGCCGATATGATCTCCGTGCTGCTGGACAGACGGCTGCAGTTGTCGGTAACAAGTCCCTACATAATTGAAAAGGATCCTCACAGCTTTGTGCTGGAAGAGGAGACAAGGTATCTTGTGCTCACCGGTTTTTCACGTGTTACCAAGGAGAATGAAACCATCTCCGGGGACAATTATACCGTGGTGGAGGCGGAAAAAGGCAGGCTGACCGTGATGCTCTCAGACGGGACGGGTTCCGGCGAGCAGGCCGGAAAGGACAGCAGTCAGGTGCTGGAGCTGATGGAAAAGCTGTTAGAGGCGGGATACGGCGCAGAGGTAGCGGTAAATATGGTGAACACGGCTCTTTATGCCGAAGGGGAGGATCAAAGGCATCCTACCCTGGACATATGCGACATAGATCTATATCAGGGCGTCTGCCGGCTTTGCAAGGTGGGTGGCTCAGCCACTTTCTTAAAAAGAGACGGCTCAGTGGAGGTTCTTTCTGCGGGAAATCTGCCCCTTGGCATTTTTCAGCGGGTGAACATCATGCCCATCCAAAGACAGCTACAGAACGGAGATTTTCTGGTGATGGTCACGGACGGAGTGGTGGATGCCTTTGGGGAGGGGGACTACGAGGGCGGCATCCTGCGTGCGGTGACGGGCATAGACAGTCAGAATCCGGGCGAGTTTGCGGAAAAGCTGCTGAGGATGGCTATCTGCAGAAACGGAGGCAGGATCCGGGATGACATGACAGTGGGCGTGATTGGTATTTGGAATGAATGACTTGATTCCCGCGGGGTTGTTGACTTTTTCCCAGGAATGCGCTACATTTTTCATATGAAAAACCAGCGAAGGACGGAAAAAAAGGTATTTTCTTATATCGAGGAGCATGACATGATTTCCCCCGGCCACAGGATTGTGGCGGGGGTATCCGGAGGGGCAGACTCTGTTTGCCTCTTATTTGTGTTATTGGAGTATGCCAAAAAAAGAAAGTTTGAGTTGGCAGTGGTCCATGTAAACCATGGCCTCCGCGAGGACGCCGGGGAGGACGCTGAGTTTGTGCGAAAACTCTGCCTGCAGGAAGGTGTTCCGTTTTTTCTGAGGGAAGTGAACGTGGGAGAATTGGCTGCACGGGAAAAACGCTCTATGGAAGAGGCGGGCCGGATGGTTCGCTACCAGGCTTTTCGGGAGGTGGCGGAAAGCTTATGCGCAGACCGGATCGCGGTGGCACACAACGCGAATGACCGGGCGGAGACCATGCTGTTTCATCTGTTCCGAGGCAGCGGAATCAAGGGCCTGTGTGCAATACCGCCTATGCGGGAACAAATTATTCGTCCTCTACTGTGCCTGGAGCGCAGTGAGATAGAATGTTACCTGACGGAGCGGGGGATTTCTTACCGTACGGATAGCACCAACGATGAGGATTCTTACACCAGGAACCGGATACGGCATCATATTCTTCCTGTTGCAGAGCAGGAAGTGTCATCCCGGGCGGTGGCCCACATGTGCCGCACTGCCGATGCATTGTCAGAGCTGGAGGAGTATCTGGAACTACAGACCATGGAGGCAGAAAAAAGCTGTGTGGAGCCGCTTACGGTGGATTCTGCCCTGCTTATGATAAATGTGGAGAGATTTGGACAGCTTCACATTGCCTTGCGGAAACGTTTGCTACTTGCGCTGCTCAAGGATATGGCTCCCGGAGCAAAGGATATCTCCGCCGTGCACATGGAAGATGTTCTGGCGCTTTTTGAGAAGGAGGGTAATCCCCGGATAGATTTGCCCTTTGGAATCAGGGCGGTGAGAAGATACGGTGTCGTATTTTTGGAACGGGAACAGGAGCCCTGCGGAAAGACGGACTGCCTCCTGCATCAGAAGATAGAACTGCCGCCTGCTGAGACGTCAGAACCCCTGTCCTTTGACCTGGGAACGGCTGGACAGGCAGAGCTCTCAGTGTTTTTTTTAAAAAATGGTCAGAAAGTTCTCCGGAATGAGTATACGAAATGGTTTGATTGTGATAGAATATTAGAATCGCCAGTGTTTCGTTTTAGGCAGGTGGGCGATTATTTCAGTCTGGCGGACGGCAGGGGCGGAACTGTTCACAAATCCTTAAAGGATTACATGATTAATGAAAAAATTCCCCGGGAAGATCGTGACAGGATGTTGCTGCTTGCTGAGGGAAACCATGTGCTATGGCTGGCGGGATACCGCATCAGCGAATATTACAAGGTGACAGAGAATACAAAACGAATTTTGCAGGTAAAATTAATAAGGAACTGCTCAGGCGGCGGAACGGAGGAGAAGGATGGCAGAACATGTTAGGGTACTTTTGTCGGAGGAAGAGGTAGATGCCAGGATCAAGGAGGTCGGTCAGCAGATCAGCAAGGATTATGAGGGAAAACAGGTGCATCTGGTCTGTGTGCTGAAGGGCGGCAGCTTTTTTATGTGTGAGCTGGCGAAACGCATCACAGTTCCGGTTTCTCTGGACTTTATGTCCGTATCAAGCTATGGAAGTGACACCAAATCCAGCGGAGTGGTGAAAATCGTAAAGGATCTGGATGAGTCCGTGAAGGATAAGGATGTGCTGGTGGTGGAGGATATCGTGGACAGCGGCCGGACGTTGAGCTACCTGATGGAATTGCTGCGGGACAGGGGACCCCGTTCCCTGCATCTGTGTACTTTGCTTGATAAGCCGGAGCGCCGCGTCGTCGACGTGAAAGTGGATTATACAGGATTTCATATTCCCGATGAGTTTGTGGTGGGCTACGGTTTGGACTACGACCAGAGATACCGCAATCTGCCATACATAGGGATAGTGGAATTCGACGATTAGGAGGCTTGGGATAAGTTGAGACAGGGTAATAGAGGATTTACAGTATATTTTATTTTTATTATGGTACTGCTCTTTGTTGTGGCAGGGGTGAATTGGGCGAACCGGAAGAGCCAGCAGGAGGACTATACCCTCACGGAGCTGGTTCGAGACATGGAAGAGGGAAACGTGATTGAGATCGTGATCGCGCCCAACAGCGAAACCCCCACGGGATATCTGGAAATCGAGCTGAAAAACGGTGTCGACAAGATCCTGTATGTGACGGATATCATAGAGACAGAGAAGCTGGTCAGATCCTATGACATAGATCCCACGGTGAAGGATGTTCCCAGAGACAGCTGGTTTCTGACCACACTGCTCCCCATGCTGATCGTGCTGGCGGTGGGAGTCATTCTGTTTTTGGTAGTGAATGCCCAGAATGCCGGCGGCGGCAACGCAAAAATGATGAATTTTGGCAAGAGCCGGGCAAGACTGTGGCTGGGCGACAAGACCATCAATTTTACGCAGGTGGCGGGTCTGAAGGAGGAGAAGGAGGAGCTGGAAGAAATTGTGGATTTCCTGAAGGAACCGGGCAAGTACACCAAGGTGGGGGCAAGGATCCCCAAGGGTGTACTGCTGGAGGGACCTCCCGGAACAGGTAAGACCCTTCTGGCCAAGGCCGTGGCCGGGGAGGCAAAGGTACCTTTCTTCAGCATCTCGGGTTCGGATTTTGTGGAGATGTTTGTGGGTGTGGGTGCATCCCGTGTCCGAGACCTCTTTGAGGATGCAAAGAAAAACGCTCCCTGTATTGTGTTTATTGATGAGATCGACGCTGTGGCCAGACGCCGCGGTACCGGTATGGGCGGCGGCCACGATGAGAGGGAGCAGACTCTGAACCAGCTGCTGGTGGAAATGGACGGCTTCGGGATCAATGAGGGCATCATTGTCATGGCGGCAACAAACCGGGTGGACATTCTGGATCCTGCCATTCTTCGTCCCGGGCGCTTTGACCGGAAGGTAGCAGTAGGTTCGCCGGACGTGCAAGGCAGGGAGGACATCCTGAAAGTGCATGCGGGTAACAAGCCGTTGGCGGAGGATGTGGACCTAAAGCAGATTGCCCAGACCACCGCAGGCTTCACGGGGGCGGATCTGGAGAATCTGATGAACGAGGCCGCTATCAATGCTGCAAAGAAGGGCAAGGGTTTCGTGGCCCAGGAGGATATCAGCAAGGCTTTCATCAAGGTTGGTATCGGCGCGGAGAAAAAGAGCCGTATCGTCTCCGACAAGGAAAAGCGTATTACTGCTTATCACGAAGCGGGCCATGCTATACTCTTCCATGTGCTGCCGGATGTGGGCCCCGTGCACACTGTTTCCATCATTCCCACCGGACTGGGGGCGGCCGGATACACCATGCCCCTGCCGGAAAAGGATGAAATGTTCCTGACAAAGGGGCAGATGCTTCAGGAGATCATGGTTTCCCTGGGAGGCCGTATTGCGGAGGAGATCATTTTTAAGGATATTACTACCGGGGCGTCCAGCGACATTAAGAAAGCTACCAAGGTGGCAAGGCGGATGGTGACTCGTTTCGGAATGTCTGACAATATCGGTGTCATCTGCTATGATGACGATGATGACGCGGTGTTTATCGGCCGGGACCTGGCTCATGCAAAGGCCCACTCCGAGGCGATTTCGGGCCAGATCGACAAAGAGGTAAAGGCCATTATCGACGAGTGTTATTCCAAAGCTAAGGAGCTGATCCTCCAGCATGAGAAGGTGCTGCACAGCTGTGCAGACCTGCTGTTACAGAAGGAAAAAATCGGCCGGGAAGAATTTGAAGGGTTGTTTGCTATGTAAAAATTGCATAAAAACCGGGGAGGTTTTTTGGAATATTTGTGAATTTTGGGAATAGTCAAAACGAAATCATGATGCTATTATAATATGCGTAACCCCCCAATACATTTTATAGTTTTTTGCTATACCCCATAAGAAGAAATACCTTCTCTGAAGAGGACAGTCACCCCATGGCTGTCCTCTTTACCTTTGTGTCTATCATTTTGTTTTCTCTTATGTTTTCCGCGAGTGACGGCACCGTACGGCGGGTATGCCCACGCGCACGCGGCAACGCTCGGGTGAACTTGTTCACCCTCTGAACATAACTGCCAACTTCGACTAAGGTGCGAAAGTACCGCACCTAAGTCTGCGTAGGCAGTGGATTTCGGCT